>NZ_JBHVYZ010000027.1:0-107519 GCF_042880295.1 Streptomyces sp. NPDC058307 | reverse complement strand
TTCAACAAGACGACCAACGTCACCAAGCACATCGCCAACATCCACGCGGACAACCAGTCCGCGGCGCTCAACGACCACTCCTCCTACTCGGTCGCCGAGTCGCAGGCCTCGCAGTCGATCGTCGTCCAGCAGTAGCGCCGGCGTGATCCGGCCGTGGGGGGGGGGGGCCCCGAACCCCCCGGGGGGGGGCCCCCCCCCCCGAGGCCGCGGGGGACAGCGGGGGAGGGGGGGGGGGAGACATAATAAAAGAGTACGGGGCGGGCGCCCCCCGCCCCCGCCCCCCCTGTCTTCCGCGGACACCCTTCCGCGCGGGGGTCCCCGGCCCGGGGGGGGGGGCCGCCCGTACCAGCGGTGCGGTCCACCCCGACGGCCATGCCAGGGGGAAACGGGGAGGACGTGGGGGGAGACCACATATGACAGTGCTCGGAGACGGGCCCCCGACGCTGTACGACACCGGGCCGGTACCCGGGCCGGGCGGCTGGCCGGTGACGTACGAGCAGGTGGCGACGGGCAGCCTGCCGGTCGTCGAACAGCGGCTCGTGCCACGGCTGAGCGCGGGACTGCGACTGCACGGCGAGTACCAGGGATCGGGATTCACCGAGCCCAAGTACATCGCCCGTCGGGGGGACGGGCAGGTCGTCCAGCTGTCGCGGCTGCTGTACCTCGTGGCGTCGTCCGTGGACGGCGTGCGCGACACCGAGTCGATCGCCCACCGGGTGAGCGCGCGATTCGGCCGCGAGGTCAGCGGCGAGAACATCCGCTTCCTGGTGGAGAAGAAGCTCGAACCGCTCGGGGTGACGGTCCCCGAGGGCCAGGAGAGCGACGAGGTCGACGCCCCGCGCTCCGACCTGCTGCTCGCTCTCAAGGGCCACCGGATCGTCTTCGACGAGCGGCGTACGGCACGGATCGCGCGGACGTTCGCGTGGCTGCACCGGCCGGTCGTGGTCGCGGCCGTGCTGCTCACCACTGTCGCCATGGACGTATGGCTGTTCGGTTTCTTCGGGGCGATCGAGCCGGTCCTGGAGGTCCTCGACCAGCCGGTGCTGATCCTGATCGTCTTCGCCCTGACCGTGGCCTCGCTCGTCTTCCACGAGTTCGGCCACGCCTCCGCGTGCAGCTACGGCGGCGCCCGGCCCGGCTGCATCGGCTGCGGGATCTTCCTCATCTGGCCGTCGATGTACACGGACGTGACGGACGTGTACCGGATCGGGCGCGGCGGGCGGATCAGGACCGACCTCGGCGGGGTCTACTTCAACGTGGTCTTCATGCTCGGCATGGCCGGGCTGTACTTCGCCACGGGGGAGCAGTTCTTCCTGGCCGCGGTCTATCTCGGGCACTTCGAGATCCTCGAACAGCTGATGCCGGCGGTGCGCCTCGACGGCTACTACATCCTGGGCGACCTCGCCGGGGTCCCGGACCTCTACGGCAAGATCAGGCCGATCCTGCTCGGACTGGTCCCGGGCCGGAAGGGACGGGCCGCGCGCAAAGAGGTCGCCGGGCTGAAGAAGTCGGCGCGGACCGTCGTGGCCGCGTGGGTGCTCACCATGGTGCCGCTGATCATCGGCGAGATGGGCTACGCGCTGTGGAACCTGCCCCGGATCATCGCCACGATGACCCGGTCCATGGTCGATCAGTTCTCCGGCACCGGGGCGTCCTTCGCGGACGGCCGGGTCGTCGAGGGGCTCGTCGGGGTGCTGGGCTGTGTGATGCTGCTGATCCCGATGGGCGGTGTCGCCTATCTCTCCGTGAAGATCGGGGGTCGGCTCCTGCGGGCCGCGAAGCGGTCGACGGCGGGGCGGCCCCGGTTGCGGGTGGCGCTGTGCGCGGTGGTCCTCGCCGGGCTGGCCGGTCTCGGCTACGCGTGGACGTCCGGACTGACGCCCCAGCCGCTGCCGAAGAAGCCCCCGATCGCGCCGATCCTGCAGCCCGGGGTGTCGACGGAGGAACCAGGGCCCCGGCAGGCCACGACCCCGGACGGCGACGCCTCGACGTCGGGCACGGACACCTCGGACGACCCGGCGGGCACCGGTCCCGGCGCGGGCTCATCCCCGGCGGCGGGCCGCTCGGCGGGCTCCGACGCGCCCACCCCGGGGACGTCATCCGACGCCTCTGCGTCCGCCGCGCCGGCGTCGTCCGCGACAGCACCGGGCTCGGCGTCGGGGGGTTCCTCCCGCGGGCCGGCGTCCCCGGCGCTGGGCACGTCGGCGGCTCCGGAAGCGTCGTCACCGGGCACGGACCCCTCGACCCCCGTCTCGTCCCCGACCCCGTCGGAGAGCATCCCGCCCTCACCCGTCGAGACACCGTCACCATCAGCGGCCAGTGGGTCACCGGGGGCGTCCTGAGGGGGAGGGTGACACGGGGCAGCGGCCCGACCGGTGGTCGGCGGTGGCCCGCCTTCGGGTGGCAACCGCCTGCAACCGCCCTTGCCCGAGACCGAGTTGGCCGACGGCCGGGGAGGGCCGGTGGCCGCCTGCCGCCGTGGCCCGACGGTTTCGTCTCCCCGCCGTGGGCCGACGGTTCCGTCTCCCGCCTCGCCCCCCTTGCCCGTCGCCCCTCGCCCCTCGCCCCCCTTGGCCGTCGCCCCTCGCCGGGGTGCCCGCGACCCCCGTCCTCCCCACACCCGCCCCACCCCAGCACCCGTACTCATCCATCAACCCAAGGAGACCCTCTTGAGCAGCCACCGAAAACCCCGCACCCCCAGCCCGTTGACCCGGCGTGCCGTTCGTGTGGGGCTGTTCGCCGCCGGTGTCGCCGGTGTGGCGACCGCCGTGCCGGCGCAGGCCGCCACCGGAGGGACCGCCACCAGCGGGACCAAGGTCGCCGTCGCGTCGGACCACGTCTTCAGCCACGCCGACCGCCACGACCACACCGAGGAGAAGGACTCGTTCACCATCCGGCAGTTCGGCAAGGTGACCGCCGCCTCCGTGCGCAACCAGGCCAACGCGGTCTCGGCGGGCTGCACCGCCGACGACGACTGCCGGTCCGTCGCGCTGTCGTTCCAGATCGTCACCGTGGCGGGCGAGCACACCCGACTGAACGCCGTGAACCTCAGCGACGCCGCCAACAAGCGCTGCACCGGCTGCCAGACCCTGGCCGGCGCCTACCAGTTCGTGGTCTCCACGCCCGCCCCGCTCACCCTCGACTCCGCCCACCGCCGCCAACTCGCCGACATCCAGCGCCGGCTGGACGCCCTGACCCGCTCCGACGTCCCCGCGACCGATCTGCGCACGCGCGCCGACGCCCTCGCCGCCGAGGTCAACACGGTCCTCCAGGACGCCGTCGCCGACGCCCCGAAGGGGGACGCGCAGCAGGACGTCACCATGCACCGCCACCTGGACGGCTGGCCCAGCCGCTGACCCGGCCGGCCGTCCGGCCCGCGGCAACCGCCGGTGGGCCGGACGGCCGCGCGCAACCGTTGACATCGGCAGACCCCGGGCGCAAACTCAGCACACTCAGGTGAAAAAAACTTCACTGTGCGAACGCCGGCAAGGGCAGCGGCAAAGAACAGCATTGAAGAACAACGGCATCCGAAGGGACCGCTCGATGCGTACCACCGTCGGCATCATCGGAGCCGGCCCCGCCGGCCTCCTCCTGGCCAGGCTCCTCCACAACGCCGGCATCGACTCGGTCGTCCTGGAGAGCCGCGACCGCGCCTACGTCGAGCACCGCCAGCGCGCGGGGATCCTGGAGCAGGGCACGGTCGACGTCCTGCGCGCGGCCGGCGCCGCAGAGCGCATGGACCGCGACGGACTCCCGCACGACGGCATCGAGCTGCGCTACGACAGGAAGCGCCACCGCGTCGACTTCCCCGGCCTCACCGGCGGCCGGTCCGTGATGGTCTACGCCCAGACCGAGGTCTGCAAGGACCTCATCGCGCTCCAGCTGAAGGACGGCGGCCCGCTGCTGTTCGAGGCGGAGGCCCTGGCCGTCGAGGGTGCCGACACCGACACCCCGCGCGTCCGGTTCCGGCACGAGGGCCGCGAGGACGTCCTGGAGTGCGAGTACGTCGTCGGCTGCGACGGCTTCTGGGGAGTGGCGAGGAAGGCGGTCCCCGCCGAACTGACCCAGGTCTTCGAGCGGACGTACCCCTTCGCCTGGCTCGGCATCCTCGCCGACGTCCCGCCCTCCCACGGCGAACTCGTCTACGCCCGCCACGACCGCGGCTTCGCCCTGCTGTCCATGCGCTCCCCGTCCGTCTCCCGCCTCTACCTCCAGGTCCCCGCGGGCACGGACGCGGAGAGCTGGGGCGACGAGGGGATCTGGGACGAGCTGGAGCGCCGCTTCGAGACGGACGACGACTGGAAGCTGGAGCGGGGACCGATCACCCAGAAGTCCGTCACCCCGATGCGCTCCTACGTCCACGAGCCCATGCGGTACGGCCTTCTCTTCCTCGCCGGCGACGCGGCGCACATCGTCCCGCCCACCGGCGCCAAGGGCCTGAACCTCGCCGTCGGGGACGTCGTGACCTTCGCGAGGGCGCTGGCGTATCAGCGGGAGACCGGTTCGGCCGAGCGCCTCGACGCCTACTCCGAGACCTGCCTGCGCCGGGTGTGGCAGGCCGAACGGTTCTCGTACGACATGACGAGCCTCCTGCACCGGGCGCCCGACGCCACTGCCTTCGAGGACCGGATGCAGCTGGCCCGGCTGGAGCGGATCGCCGGGTCGCGGGCCGCCGAGACCGACCTCGCCGAGGGGTACACCGGCTTCCCCTTCGGGTGAGGCCCCTCCGGTGCCGGGAATCACGCGTACGCGTAGCGTGTTGGCCGACACAACGAGGGAAGATCCTCCTCAAGCACTAGGGTCATTCCTTTGCCTACCCATTACTCTTGAGGGCAAGGTCCACACACGGTGGCCATGGAGGAGTGAAATGAGGAGCAGCAACCCGGTCTTCTCGCGACGGGGGTTCAGCCGCGACAACGGCTACGCGGGCTTCAACACCGCGCCGCAGGCCGGGGCCGCAGCCGTGGGCACGCAGGGCAGCCCCTACGCGCAGCCGCAGGGCAACCCGTACGCGACCAACCCCTATGCCCAGGACCTTCAGCAGGGCGCGCCGCCGCAGACCCCGGTGACCACCGGCCGGATGACGATGGACGACGTCGTCCTGCGCACCGGCACCACGCTCGGCATCCTGATCGTCACGGCCGCCCTCGCCTGGGCGCTGCTGCCCGTCGACGACGCCAACATCGGCCGCTCGTACGGCATCGGCATCGGCGCCGCGTTGATCGGCATGGTCCTGGCGCTCGTGCAGTCCTTCAAGCGCAAGGCCTCGCCCGCGCTGATCGTGTCGTACGCCGCGTTCGAGGGCGTGTTCCTCGGCGTCGTCTCCAGCGTGGTCGACAACCGCATCGCGAGCGGCGCGGCCATGCAGGCCGTGATCGGCACGCTGGCCGTCTTCGCCGCGGTGCTCGTGGCGTACAAGGCCGGCTGGATCCGCGTCAACCGGCGGTTCTACGGCTTCGTCATGGCGGCCGCGCTCGGCTTCATGCTGCTGATGGTGGTCAACCTGCTGTTCGCCGTCTTCGGCGGCGGTGACGGCCTCGGCTTCCGTAGCGGCGGGCTCGGCATCCTGTTCGGCATCATCGGCGTCCTGCTCGGCGCGTGCTTCCTCGCCCTCGACTTCAAGCAGGTCGAGGACGGCATCGCCTACGGCGCCCCGCGCGAGGAGGCGTGGCTGGCCGCGTTCGGTCTCACGCTGACGCTGGTGTGGATCTACATGGAGTTCCTGCGGCTCGTCGCGATCCTCAACAGCAGCGACTAGTCCTCGACGGTCGTACGGTTCGTACGGCGAAGGGCCCTCGGTTGCGACCGGGGGCCCTTCCGTATGTGCGCAGCTCAGAAGTACCTGCGCGCGGCCCTCCTCAGGTCGTACTCGTGGATGATCGCCTTGGCGTGGCCGTACGCGAGGTTGTGTTCGTGACGGAGCCAGCTGACCTTTTCCTCGAAGCGGAAGAGAGCCGGGCCTTCGTCGACGGTGCGGAGCCAGTCGGAGACTTCACGACCGGTGCAATGGGGGATGCGGGCGAGCATGTTGCGGTGGGTCTCCTCGGAGAGGACGTGGGACATCGGCGCCTCCGGACGCAAAGGGGATGTAAGCCGGTCCTTCAGGTCACCGTGCCTGAGCGTTCGCCCGTTGGCAACAGTCCCGGTGGGACACGTACGGTTGGCCGGTGGCTGATACTTCGCGTCTGACCCGGGCTGTGGACCACTTCGCCGACCGTCTGCGGGCCGCTCCGCAGAGCCGGCTGCAACGCGGCGCCGCCGCCGAAGCGCTGGGCCTGGCCCGGGAGTTCGCCCGCCGGACGCAGTCCCTGGAGGAGCCGGGGGCCGAGCCGCGCGAGATGCCGGACGCGGGCATGTTCGCCGCCGCCGACCAGATCACCGTGGCCGTGCACGACTTGGCCCTCGTCCTGACGGACGAGGGCCAAGTGGAAGAAGCACTGGAACTGGTGGCACAGGCCCAGCGGCGTGCCGGAGTGTGACTCCTGTACGGCGGTGGGACTTCTGTACCGCGCTGTGACTCCTGCGCCGGACTGTGACTCCTGCGCCGGACTGTGACTCCTACAGGGACGCTATGACCCGGTCCGCCAGGATGTAGACGTTCTCCTCGCCGCAGGCGAACGTCAGCGTGTACGCGCCCGAGACGCCCGAACCGCCCAGCAGCACCGGGGTCTCGCCCGCGCGCAGGGCCGCCGAGAGGCGTTCGGCCGTCTCGCGGTGGCCCGGGGTCATGCACAGGGTCGTGCCGTCGGCGAAGACGTAGACGTCCAGGGTGCCGAGGGGACCCGGGCGGACGTCGGCCAGTTCGGTGCCGGAGGCGGCGAGATCCTCCAGCGTGGCCACCGTGCGTTCGTGGTCGCCCACGGTCGGTGAGCTGACGGGCACGAAGTCCGGGTGGGAGGGGTGGCGGCGCCGGGCCGCGGCCAGTTCGGGGCTCTCCCCGGCGAACTCGTCCGCGTCGGCCGAGGACTCCGACACCGACTCCAGCGGCTCCAGGCCCACGAAATCGGCCTGCCGGGGCAGGAACAGCTCGCTGTCGGGCAGGCCGAGCAGCGAGGGCGCGTCGGAGGCCTCACGGGCCTCCTGGGCGGCCCAGAAGGCCCGCGCCTCGGCGAGCTCACGCTCGCGCTCCTCGGCGAGGGCCTCGGCCACGGCGGCGCGTATCTCGCCGACGTCAGCGGCGGGACGTGCGGCCGGCACGAGCCCCCGCACGGAGGCGGGGTTGTTCCTGGCGAGCTCGGTGTGCAGGGCGGCGACCTGTCGGCGCAGCACCATGAGGGTGCGCAGAACAGCGACGCCCACGGCGCCCGTGGCGGCCGTGGTGACCAGCAAGGCGATCGGCATGGCGCTCACTGACGTACTCCCGGTTCAAAGTCGACCCCCGACTTCCTACATCAGCTTGAAGGGCGGACTATCCAGCTGTCAGTGCGTAACGTCACGAATCGGACAGGGCTTTGGGTCCGGGGTTCGTGGTGAAACGGCTCTGAGCTGCGCAAATCCCTCTGGGGAGGGAGATAGGTCACATCCTGAGGGAGATTGGATCACAAATCGGCCCAGAACCTTGGAGTTTCCCGGGTTCTGGGCCGAAGGGTGACACTGGGTTCCCGTGCGGACACGGAGAGTTGAACAGATCAGCTCAGGCGCTCGATGACCATCGCCATGCCCTGACCGCCGCCCACGCACATGGTCTCCAGACCGAACTGCTTGTCGTGGAACTGGAGGGAGTTGATGAGCGTGCCGGTGATCCGGGCGCCGGTCATGCCGAAGGGGTGGCCGACGGCGATCGCGCCGCCGTTCACGTTCAGCTTCTCCAGCGGGATGTTCAACTCGCGGTAGGAGGGGATCACCTGGGCGGCGAACGCCTCGTTGATCTCGACCAGGTCGATGTCGTCGATCGTGAGGCCGGCGCGGCGCAGGGCCTGGTTCGACGCGTCCACGGGACCGAGCCCCATGATCTCGGGGGACAGCCCCGAGACGCCGGTCGAGACGATGCGGGCCAGCGGGGTGAGGCCGAGCTCGCGGGCCTTGGTGTCGGACATGATCACGACCGCGGCGGCACCGTCGTTGAGCGGGCAGCAGTTGGCGGCGGTGACCAGGCCGTCGGGGCGGAAGACCGGCTTGAGGCCCTGGACGCCTTCGAGCGTGACACCGGCGCGAGGGCCGTCGTCCTTGGAGACGACCGTGCCGTCGGGCAGCGTGACCGGGGTGATCTCGCGCTCCCAGAAGCCGTTCTTGATGGCTTCCTCGGCGAGGTTCTGCGAGCGGACGCCGAACTCGTCCATGTCCTGGCGGGTGATGCCCTTGAGGCGGGCCAGGTTCTCGGCGGTCTGGCCCATCGCGATGTACGGGTCGGGGAGCAGGCCGTCCTCGCGCGGGTCGTGCCAGGTCGTGCCCTCCTGGGCGGCGGTGGCCGCGGTGCGGGCCTGCGCCTCGGCGAAGAGCGGGTTGGTGGTGTCCGGGAGGCCGTCCGAGCTGCCCTTGGCGTAGCGGGAGACCGTCTCGACGCCGGCCGAGATGAAGACGTCGCCCTCACCGGCCTTGATTGCGTGCAGGGCCATGCGGCTCGTCTGCAGCGAGGAGGAACAGTAACGGGTGATCGTGCAGCCCGGCAGGTGGTCCATGCCCATCTGCACGGCGACGATGCGGCCCAGGTTGTAGCCCTGCTCGCCGCCGGGGAGGCCGCAGCCGAGCATCAGGTCGTCGATGTCGCGCGGGTCCAGCTCGGGGACCTTGGCGAGGGCGGCCTGGATGATCGTGGCGGTGAGGTCGTCGGGGCGCAGGTCCTTGAGCGAGCCCTTGACGGCGCGGCCGATGGGGGAGCGGGCGGTCGAGACGATCACGGCTTCGGGCATCACGGCTCCAAACAAGAAGGGGTGGCGCGTAGCGCCTCGTTGAGGGGCGGTGGTCGGGCGGCGGGTGGGAGTACAGGGTGTTCTTCCGACTGGGCTGCTTGGGAAGTTACCCGTACGTATGGCCTGGGTCACGGGGATGGCGGTGTGACCTATGTCTAAGCGCTTGCTTTTCTTCGGTCGACCATCCCTTTCTCCCGTCGGTCGCCCCTTTCTCTCGCTGGCCGCCCCGCCGCACCCACCCGGACCCCGCTCCTCACACGCCGGACGGACGGGGACCGCCGGGACCGGCGTTCGCGGCAGGAGCCGGCTCCGTCGCCCGCACCCGCCGCCTCCGCCGGCGCTTCAGTAGCGCCCAGGGTCCCGTCGGACCCGTCGGCATCGCGGCCGCGACCTCCGTACCGGCCTCGGAGGCCGCCTCCGCCGCCGCCCTCGCCACCGGCAGGAAGCCCTCGCGGCGGGAGACGTCCGGGCGGTCCTCGTCGGCCGGCCACAGGCTCAGGGCCGCACACACCGTCGGCAGCACCGCCATCGCCGCCGTCGCGTACCCCTCCGCCGAGGGGTGGTAGTGGTCCGGGCCGAACAGCTCGCGCGGATTCGCCTCGAACTCCGGGCCCAGCAGATCCCCCAGCGACACCGTGCGACCGCCCTGTTCCACCGCGCCGATCGTCTGGGCCGCCGCCAGCTGACGCGAGGCCCGGCGGGCCACCCACCGCAGCGGCTGCTGGACCGGCTCGATCGTGCCCAGGTCGGGACAGGTGCCGACCACGACCTCGGCACCTGCCGTACGCAGCCGCCGTACCGCCGAGGACAGATGCCGCACCGAACGCGTCGCCGGCATCCGGTGCGTGACGTCGTTCGCGCCGATCATGATCACGCAGATGTCCGGGACCCGCTCGGGGTCCGCCAGCGTCAGCGCCACCTGACGGTCCAGGTCGTCCGAGGTGGCCCCGGGGAGGGCGACATTACGGAGCTCCACCGGGCGCTCCGCCACCGCAGCCAGCCCGGACGCCAGCAGCGCGCCCGGCGTCTGGCCCGCCCGGTTGACCCCCTGGCCCGCGGCCGTCGAGTCGCCCAGCATGGTCAGCCGCAGGGGCGGATCGCCCGCGCCGGCATAGACGTGGCCGTACCGGCCCTCGGCCTGCGGGACGTGCGGCGCCCTGCCGTTGCCCACCTGCCGCCTGGCCAGCCGCGCCTCCGCCAGCAACAGGCCCATGGCCGCCGCGCCGACCAGGCCGATCCCGCCGCCGCCGTATGCCGCGCCGGCCGCGATCCGCCGGGCCACCCTCGCCCTCGACATGCTCGTCATACGTCGCCGCCACCTCCGTCGTACCCGCTACACCCACTCCTTGCCCCGCACGCACGGTGGCCCAATCCCCACGGGGAGTGAACGGCCGTCATGGCGCCCGATCAGGCCATAGGCTGGCTGGACCACCAGGCCCACTTCTTTTGCAAGCATCCGGAGACAACGGTGCAATTCCACGACTCGATGATCAGCCTCGTCGGCAACACCCCGCTCGTGAGGCTCAACAGCGTGACCAAGGGCATCAAGGCGACCGTCCTGGCCAAGGTCGAGTACTTCAACCCCGGCGGCTCCGTGAAGGACCGCATCGCCCTGCGCATGATCGAGGCGGCGGAGGAGAGCGGCGCGCTGAAGCCCGGGGGCACCATCGTCGAGCCGACCAGCGGAAACACCGGGGTCGGACTCGCCATCGTGGCGCAGCAGAAGGGGTACAAGTGCATCTTCGTGTGCCCCGACAAGGTGTCCACGGACAAGATCAACGTCCTGCGGGCCTACGGCGCCGAGGTCGTCGTCTGCCCGACCGCCGTGGACCCCGAGCACCCGGACTCCTACTACAACGTCTCCGACCGGCTGGTGCGTGAGACGCCCGGTGCGTGGAAGCCCGACCAGTACTCCAACCCCAACAACCCGCTCTCGCACTATCACTCCACCGGCCCCGAGCTGTGGGAGCAGACGGAGGGGAAGATCACCCACTTCGTGACGGGCGTCGGCACCGGCGGCACCATCTCCGGCACCGGCCGGTACCTGAAGGACGCCAGCGACGGCGGGGTCCAGGTCATCGGCGCCGACCCCGAGGGGTCCGTGTACTCCGGCGGGTCCGGGAGGCCGTATCTCGTCGAGGGCGTCGGTGAGGACTTCTGGCCGACCGCCTACGACCGCACGGTCGCCGACGAGATCATCGCCGTCTCCGACAAGGACTCCTTCCAGATGACCCGCCGCCTCGCCAAGGAGGAGGGCCTCCTGGTGGGCGGCTCCTGCGGCATGGCCGTCGTCGCGGCCCTGCGGGTCGCCGAACGCCTAGACGAGAACGGCGTCGTGGTGGTCCTGCTCCCGGACAGCGGGCGCGGGTACCTCTCGAAGATCTTCAACGACGAGTGGATGGCCGACTACGGCTTCCTGGAGGACGAGGGTCCCAGCGCCCGCGTCGCCGACGTCCTGAACGACAAGGTGCACGGCGCCATCCCCTCCCTCGTCCATATGCACCCGGACGAGACGGTCGGCGAGGCCATCGAGGTGCTTCGGGAGTACGGCGTCTCGCAGATGCCGATCGTCAAGCCGGGCGCCGGGCACCCGGACGTGATGGCCGCGGAGGTCGTCGGCTCGGTCGTCGAGCGCGAGCTGCTCGACGCCCTGTTCACCCAGCGGGCCTCGCTGGAGGACCCGCTGGAGAAGCACATGTCGCCTCCGCTGCCCCAGGTCGGCTCAGGCGAACCGGTCGGCGACCTGATGTCGGTCCTCGGCTCGGCGGACGCCGCGATCGTCCTCGTCGAGGGCAAGCCCACCGGAGTCATCAGCCGCCAGGACCTGCTGGCCTTCCTCGCCAAGGGCGGGAAGTAGCGGCAAACGTCCGGTGAACCCCGGATGACGGCGGCGGACTTGCGGTTTCCTACCGTAAGGGTGGACTTCGCGGAACTGGTACGAGGGCGTCACGTCCGCGCAGCACACGCTTAACACGGGTCCGGCACATTGGTGGATGTCGGCAGGGCGGGAGCGGCTCCCCGCCCCAGTCGGCGCCGAACGTCCAAGGACCTCCGGAGCGGCTCCCGGACCTCCATGGACGCCGGACGTGAGACCTGGCCTGACCCGGTCGACGTCCCTCGCGGGGACCGCCGTCGTCCCGCCCCCCGGTAACGGGGGTGCGGCGGTCCCCGCGCATATCTTTTCTACGCGCCTACGCCCCCGTGCTGGCCCAACTGCCCAGCAGCGCAAGCCTCTCCGCCGTCTCCGACCCCGGCTCCGGCGTGTACGCCACGAGCGTGAGGTCGGGGGTCTCCGGCAGGACCAGGGACTCGTACGGCAGGGTCAGCAGGCCCGCCACCGGGTGCCGGACGCGTTTGACGCCGTACATGCATGCCTTGACCTGGTGGTCGGCCCACAGTCGGCGGAAGTCCTCGCTCTTGAGGGACAGTTCGCCGACGAGGTCGCGCAATGCGGGGTCGTCGGGGTGGGCGCCCGCGTTCAGCCGCAGATGGGCCACGCTCTGGGAGGCGACCGCGGCGAAGTCGGGGTAGAGGTCGCGGCCCTCGGGTTCCAGGAAGAGCTGGCGGACGACGTTGCGGCGCACGGGAGCCATGCGGCTGTAGCCGCCCAGCGCGTCGGCGAGGGCGTTCCAGGCGAGCACGTCCATCCTGGGCCCGAGGACGAAGGCGGGGGTGCGGTCCATGCTGTCGAGCAGCAGTTGGACTCCGGGGCGCACGCGGGGCGCGGCCTCGCGGCGCGGGGCCGCCTTCTTCTTCGCCGGCCGGGCCACCGCACGCAGATAGGCGTGCTCGGTCTCGTCCAGGCGCAGCACGCGCGCGACCGCGTCCAGGACCGCGTCCGAGACCCTCGGCCCCCTGCCCTGCTCCAGCCGGATGTAGTAGTCGACACTCACTCCGGCGAGCTGCGCCACCTCCTCCCGGCGCAGGCCGGGCACGCGGCGCCTGCCGTGCGAGGCCAGCCCCACCTCCTCGGGCCGGATGCGGGCGCGGCGTGAGCGCAGGAAGTCTCCGAGGTCCCCGTCCATGGGCTCGATCGTAGGGGAGGCGCCGGTTTCCAACCTGGTACTGGCAGACCCAGGAAAAGCGCATCCCTGGGTACGGCTGCCCGGACGCCGCAGGGTGGTGGACGAGGCCGGGGAGCGACCCCGGCGGACATCCCACCGAGGAGTACAACGATGTCGTACGAGAATCTGGCCGGACGTATCGCCGTCGTCACCGGGGCGGCGAGCGGTATCGGCGAGGCCACGGCCGTACTGCTGGCCGCGCAGGGGACGCGGGTCGCGCTTCTCGCGCGGCGCGGTGAGCGGCTGGAGGCGATCGCCGGGAAGATCCGGGCCGACGGCGGGCAGGCGCTGGCCGTGGTCGCCGACGTCACCGACGACGCGTCCGTGGCGGCGGCCGTGGAGAACGTCCACGCGGCCTACGGCACCGTCGACCTGGTCGTGAACAACGCGGGTGTGATGCTGCCGAACCCGATCGCCGACGCCCGTGTCGACGAGTGGCAGCGGATGATCGACACCAATGTCACCGGTGTCCTGCGCGTCATCGGGGCCTTCGCCGGTGATCTGAACGAGGCGGCCGCGCAGGGTCGCAGCGCGGACCTGGTGAACGTCTCGTCCATCGGCGCGCACGTCACCAACTTCACCAACTACGCCGTGTACGGGGCGACGAAGGCCGCGGTCACCCATCTCTCGGCGCTGCTGCGCAACGAGTTCGGGCCGCGGGGGGTGCGGGTCACCAACATCGAGCCGGGGCTGACGGAGAGCGAGCTGGTCGATCACATCGGCGACGACGGGTTGCGGGAGCAGGTCGTCGGGATGGCCGAGGCGATGGGCACGCTGGCGGCCACGGACCTCGCCGACCTCGTCGCCTACGTCACCAGCCGACCGCGGCACGTCAACCTGCGCCAGGTCATGGCACTGCCGACCGCCCAGGTGTGAGCGGCGGGTCAGCCCTCCCAGTCGCTGCTCGGCGAGGACGGCTTCGCGCGCCGGCCGCGGAAGAGGTCCGGGTTGACGCGCAGTGCCTGGAAGGCGTTGACGCCGACGATGCCGACCCAGGAGACCAGCAGGCCGGGCAGGTGGGCGAGGGCGCCGCCGATCGCGGAGAGCGGGATCGCCAGCACCAGGGAGACGATGCCGAAGCCGAAGCGTTCGCCGAAGGAGTCGGTGGGCCTGGGCGAGCGGGCGCCCCGGGCCGTCACCATCTGCTGCTCGGCGAGCTGCCGGCGCAGGCGGCGGTCCACGGCGCCGTCGATCCGCTGGTCGACCTTCTCCAGGAACGAGTCGACCAGCGCGGACTCGTACTCCTCGCCCAGTTCCCTGCGGGCCTGCAGGGTGGCGTTGAGTTCCTTCTTGAGTTCGGGGTCCCGCTCATCCATTGGGGTCATGGAACCCACGGTAAGCAGGTGGAACGTCCGCTGCACTGGGGTTATCCCCCCTGTTGCGGCGGGGGTCCTTCCTAGTCCCCTTCCTACGCCGGCCCGTGCTGCTTCGCGTAGGCGTTCGCCACGTCCTCCGGGTCCTTCTTGTCGTTGTCGACCTGGCTGTTGAGCTGGGTGAGCTGCTCGGTGGTGAGGACGTTTCCGAGGCGGGCGAGCGCCTTGACCTCGGGCGCGGCGCCGATCCTGGAGTTGGGTGCGTACGACCGGGTCGACCGCGCCGAAGGGCTCGTCCATGAGGAGGACCGGCGGGTCGGCGGCGAGGGCGCGGGCGACCCCGAGCCGCTGCTGCTGGCCGCCGGAGAGCTGGTGCGGGTACCGCTTGCCGGCCTCGGCGGTCAGGCCGACGGTCTCCAGCAGTTCCGACGCCCGGGCGCGGGCCTTCTTGCGGCCGTGGCCGAGCAGGAGCGGGACGGTGGCGATGTTGTCCAGCACCGGCATGTCGAGGGTGAGATCGTGCACTGCTGTCGTGCCGTTGGGGAAGCGCTTGTGGACCGTGTCGAACTGGATCATGAGATGTCCCTTGCCCGACTGTATATCGTCATGCAGAGTTCTCTGTGGCTGAATAGATTGTCAACGGCTCGGTGTTGATCCGAGGTAACGGATGACCGCCAGGCAAGATCAGATGTCCGCTTGAGGGGAGTTTGGGCTTGATGTCGTCTCGGATCGTGGACGCGCTGGATCCCGTCGCGGTCGGACACACCGGTCTGGTGGTCCTCGACGGGATCGCTCTCGGCGTCGCGGACGTCGTCCGCCTCGCCGACGGGAGCGCGCGGCCGGTGCCCGGGACCGACGCGATGAAGCGCGTCACGGAGTCCTGGGACGCCGCCCGACAGATCGCCGCGAGCGGACGCGTCTACGGCCGCTCGACCGGCGTCGGCGCGAACCGGAACGAGGACGTGCCCACCGAGGCGGCCGCCGAACACGGGCTGCGGCTGCTGCGCAGCCACGCCGGCGCGATCGGCGAGGAACTCCCCGCCCGGCAGGTCCGCGCGATGCTCGCGGTACGGGCCAACCAGCTCCTGGCGGGCGGCGCAGGGCTGCGGCCGACGGTCGTCACGGCCCTGTGCGAGGCGCTGGAGAGCGGCGCGTATCCGGTCGTCAACGAGTTCGGCTCGGTGGGCACGGGGGACATCGCGGCCCTGGCCCAGGTGGGACTGGCAATGGCGGGGGAGCACCCCTGGAGGGAGGCCGGCGCCCCCGAGCCCCAGCTCCTCGACAACAACGACGCCCTCGCCTTCATCAGCAGCAACGCCCTCACGCTCGGCCAGGCCGCCCTCGCGCTGCACGAGTTGCGCGGGCTCGTCGAGGCCACGCAGGTGGTCGGGGCGCTGTCGCTGCTGGCCGTGGACGGGTCGCACGAGGCGTACGCCGCTCCCGTGCACGCGGCCCGCCCGCACCGCGGGTCCGTCGAAGTGGCCCGCCGGATGCGGACGTTGATCGGCGCCGAGGCCCGGCCCACCCCACCGCTGGGCCGCATCCAGGACCCGTACGGCTTCCGGTGCCTGCCCCAGATCCACGGGCCCGCCCACGACGCGGCCGACGCCCTGGAGGAGGTCCTCGCGATCGAGATCAACGCGGCCGCCGAGAACCCCCTCATCTGCCCCGAGGACATGGCCGCCTACCACCACGGCGGCTTCTACCAGGCCCAACTCGCCCTCGCACTGGACCACTTCAGGCTGGCCCTCACCCAGGTCGCCCGCCTGTCCACGTCCCGGCTCTCCACCCTCAACGAGCCCGCCTTCACCCGCCTCAGGCCCTTCCTCGCCGACCCCGAGCCCGCCTCCTCCGGCGTGATGATCCTGGAGTACGCCGCCGGAGCCGCCCTCGGCGACCTGCGGGCCTTCTCCGCGCCCGCCTCGCTCGGCCACGCTGTACTCTCCCGGGGCGTCGAGGAACAGGCCAGCTTCGCCTCGCTCGCCGCCCGTCAGACACTGCGCGCGTGCGGCGCGTACCGTCTCGTCGTCGGCTGCGAACTCGTCGCCGCCGTACGGGCGCTGCGCCAGCGCGACCTCCGGCCCGACCCGGACCTCCCGGTGGGCCGCGCGCTGGAACTCGCCGAGGCGGTGCTCGAGGAGGACCCGGCCGACCGGCCGCTCACGGGCGACGTGACGGCGGCGGCCGCGCTGCTCGACCGGTTCACGGACATCTGGAGGGGGATCGAGGCATGAGCGACATGGGCGGGGCGACGGGCGGGGCGGGTGTGGCGGACACTCCCGCGGGACGGCTTCAGGCACTGTTCGAGGGGCACCGGCTCACGCCGACCCAGCGGCGCATCGCGCACAGCATGGTGCGGCGGGCCGCCGACGTGCCGTTCCTGTCCAGCGTGGAGCTGGCCGAACTGGCCGGGGTCAGCCAGCCCTCCGTCACCCGCTTCGCCGTCGCCCTCGGCTTCGACGGCTACCCCGCCCTGCGCCGGCACCTGCGCGAGGTCGCGCCCGGCGAACAGTCGGCGGCCTCCGCGTCGTACAACGAGTACCAGCAGGCCGTCGAGGCCGAGATCGAGAACCTCAGGCACCTGGCGGAGATCCTCGCCGACCCGCGGCCGGTGCAGAAGGCAGGCCGGCTGCTCGCCGCCTCCCGTCCCCTGCCGGTGCTGGGGCTGCGGGCCGCCGCCTCCCAGGCGTACGGCTTCGCGTACTTCGCCGCCAAGGTCCATCCGGACGTACGGCTGCTCAACGAGGGCGGCACGATGATCCACGACCGGATCGACGCCGCCGTCCGCGCGGGCGCCTCGGCCCTGCTGTGCTTCGCGCTGCCCCGGCACCCCCGCGAGGTCGTCGACACCCTCGCCTACGCCAAGGAGGCGGGCCTGAGCGTCGTCACGGTCGCCGACTCCGCCTTCGCGCCGGTCGCCAAGGTCTCCGATCTGCTGCTGCCCGCCGCCGTCGGCACCGGCCTCGCCTTCGACACGGCCTGCGCCCCCATGCTGCTCGGCCGGGTGCTGCTGGAGGCGATGTGCGACGACCTGCCGGACGCGCAGGCCCGCCTCGAGGAGTTCGACGCGCGGGCGGCGGCGCGCGGACTCTTCGTCGAGTAGGGCGTTTTTTCAGACTCGTCTCACGTTCGCTCGCTATCCTCCCCGACCGGCAGGACTGTGCCAGGACGACGAGGAGGCGGGACGTGGCACACGCAGATCGCAGGGTTCAGGGGCTGGCTCGGGTGGCCGTTGTCGTGCGCGCCGGGGCGGCGCCCCTGTGGTGGCTCGGAGTGTTCGCGGCGGGCGTCGGGCTGCTGATCCCGGGCCTGACCGGACGCCGGATCGGGGTGCTGGCGGGCGCGGCGCTGTTCGTCGTCGCGGTCGCCGTGGTGTCGTACGGCCGCCGCAAGCGGTACACGGCGCTGGGGCGGGCGGCCGCTCGCGCGGGCAGGCACGACGTGCTCCAGGACCGTGCGGTCAGTGTGCGCAACTGGCGCCGCGGGCACCGCTGGTGGCTGCTGCTGGCCTGGCTGGTCGCACTGGGGAGTTCGTTCGCGGTGCCCGTCGCGGGCGGCATGCTGCTCGCCGGATGCGGTGCGGGCCTCTGGCTCAAGGCCGCCTGGCTCGGGCGGCTCGAGCGGGCCGAGGACGCGCTGCTGTGGGTGCGGGTCGACTGGCTCGCCGCGAACGGCGGACGCCCGGCCGGCAAGGCGGTCAAGGCGTACCGCAGCACGGGTATCGCGGCGGGCGACGCGGCCCCCGGAGGAGCGCGCCGCCGCACCGCGGCACTCGTCTAGTCCCGGTGGTTCCGGTGCTCCCGGGTCACACCTCCAGGTCGTTCTCGATCTGCCTGAGCTGGTGGCGGGCCATCGCGAGGTTGGACCGCTTGGCGTCCAGGACCAGGTAGAGGAAGAGGCCGTTGCCACCGCGTCCGCTGATCAGGCGGATCAGGTGGTACTGGTCGGACAGGGTGATCAGGATGTCCTCGATCTGGGCCTTGAGGCCGAGGTGCTCCATCGTGCGCATCTTCGCGCGGACCACGTCGGTGTTGCCGGCGGCGGCCACGTTCAGGTCGAAGGTCTTGCTGCCGCCCATGGTGCCGAGCGCCATGCCGCTGGTGTAGTCGACGAGCGCGACGCCGGTCGCGCCCTCGATGGAGGCGAGGGCCTCCTTCAGCGTGGTTTCGGTGTTGGCCATGACTGTGTCTCCTCGGTTGTCTGACTTGCGGTGGTGGTGCGACCCGCCGTCGGTGCGGTGGCCGCGGCGCGCGGGTCCTCGGGCTTGGCCCGGGATGTGCGAGCCGCTCTGGCACGTGCCGGAGCGGGCTTGGCGGGCGCCTTCGTGATGGCTTCGGTGTGCTCGGCGGCCGCGTCGCCGACGAGCTCCGCGATCCGGGCGCCCGCGCGGCGGCCCTCCAGATGGAGGCGGCCGACGTTGACCCGGTCCTGCGCGAGCAGCGTGACGACGGCCCCGGCGCCCGCCGGGTACGTGGCGACGTAGCCGTACACGCCCCGCACGAGCAGTTCGCGCAGGTCTCCCTGGCCGGTCCCGTCGGCCAGCCGGGCGGCGAGCGCCCGGGTCGCCGAGGTGAGCGCGGCCACGCTCTCCGGATCGACGCCCGGGGTGTCCTGGGCCAGGACGAGACCGTCGGCGTCGGCCGCGAGGGCGCCGGTGAGCTGCGGCACCCTGGCTCTGAGCCGGCGCAGCTCCTCCAGGATCGCGTCCTGAGCTGCTGCCATCAGGTCTCTCCTCTCGGCACGGATCCGCTGTCGCTCAAAGGGCCTCCAGCGCATCCCTGAGCCTCTTCAGCAAGGTGACGTGGGGATCGACGGACTCGACGGGTCCGACGGGTCCGACAAGGGAGCCGTCGCCCGGTGGTCCGGGCCGGAGCTCGGTGAAGGACACCGGCGGGCGGGGCGAGACCACTCCGGCCGCCACCAGCCGCCGTACGTCCACCAGGGTGTGGAAGGCCGGGCGGCCCAGCTCGCGCGCGATCTGCGACGCCGTGCGGACGCCGTCCACGCGGGCCAGCACCGCCTGCCGCCGGGGCGGGAGCGGCGGGGGCGCGGGGCGGTGCTCCCGGGTCAGCGGCACCTCGTCCGGCAGGGCGTCCGGCCAGATGCGGTGCAGCAGGTCGCGGCGGCGCAGCGTCTCGCGCTCCAGGTCGGCGACCGGGACGGGGCGGGGGACGCCGGGGGTGTCGTCGGGTTCCCTGGGCATACCGACGGGCTCGTCCGGTCCGTCCTCGGTGCCGTACCGGAAGCGGCCCGGGGTGCTGCTCGGGGCCAGGGCGAAGTACGCCGCGTCGTACAGCGCGGTCAGCCGGCACATCTCCAGGGCGCCCGCGGTGAGCAGCCCGCCCGCGACCAGACTGCGGCCCGCCCGGTGCACGGCCTCGGCGCCGGTGAGGCGGCGGGCCCCGGTGCCGGCGCCGCCGGTGCTCGCGACGGACTCGGCCAGGGCCTGCCGCCAGACGTCGGCGTCCAGCGTGCCGTGGGCGGCGAGGAGGACGTCGGCGCCGGGGGCGGCGGGGCTCTCGGCGTGCACCACCTTGCCGTCGGCGAGGTGCAGGGTGCCGCGCTCGCGCACCAGGACGCCGGTGGCGCGCTCGGCGGCCAGCCGGGTCAGCATCGGCGAGACCCCGCCCCAGCCGCGGTCCAGGGCGGACGCCTTGTTGCGCACCGGCAGCCGGGGCGGCGGGGTGGTGGGCGTGGTCCGGACGGCCGTCATCCGAGCTCCAGCCGTCCGGCCATCTCGCCGAGCCGGATCCGGGCCAGCGCGAGGTTGCCCTCCGCGCGGGTCAGCCACAGGTGCAGGAACACACTGCTGTCGAAGGACGTCGGCACGAACCGCAGGACGTGGTAGCTGTCCCGGTTGCTGAGGATGAGGTCCTCGACCGGCGGGCCCGGCTCCTGCCCGGTGGCTCCCGCCTCAGTGCCCTGGGAGTTCCCCGAGTTCCCCGAGCTCTCGGAGGCGAAGGCGCGCTGCTCGGCGGCGAGCCGGGCGAGCTCGGCGGCCTCCGCGGCGGCCGCCTCCTGGTCGCCGCCGGGGGCTTCCCCCACGGCACCCAGGGCCAGCCCGCTGGTCCAGTCGACCAGCGCGGCCCCCCGCGCACCCGGCAGTCGCATGGCGTCCAGCAGGCACTCGTCGATTCCCTGCACCGTGGCTCCCCTCCCGCGTGGGGTTCGGCTGAGTGACGCCGAAACTACGCAACGTGTGCGCGAGGGGTGAGGGATCTGGCATTTTCCGGTGGAACATGCTCGGAGTGGCTAGAGTGGGCCAGCTTGCCTTGTTTCGCAGGGGGATCGATCAGTTGACCCGCCGATGCGCGTCAACTGCGCCCGGGTGCGCGGAGGGTGGTGAGCGCACCGGCGTGCGCTCCTCCGGAGTCGGCCACGATCGAGGCGAGCGTCTGGGCGTCCCGCACGGTCGCGAAGCGGACGCCGCCCGCCCGGTGGTCGGGGGCGAAGCCGTAAATGCCCGGCCGGGCAAGCGAGTTGTACGCGTAGTGGTGCGCGAAGTAATACGCGCCCGTGTCCAGCGCCGCCGCGTAGTCCCCCTGGTCGAGCAGTGGCAGTGCGCGCCCCTCGGCCAGCAGGTCGCCCGCGAAACACGCCGGACCGGCGACGTCCTGCACCACCTCGGGCCCGCTCTTGGGCCGCCCCTTGCCGTCGTACGCCGCGATCCTCAGCGGCCACGACCCCGGTACGTACACCGTCCGCGTCGCCACCTGCACGCCCGCGTGCGTCACCGCGACCGGCCGCCCGCCCGCGCTCTTGGCGTACTCCACCCGCGCCACGATCGTGCCGTGCTTGGCCAGCAGTGACCGGCCGAACTCGGTGACCAGCCCGTACCGCCCGTCGAACAGCCCCGGCACCGCCTCCCTGAGCGTCCGCGTGTACTGCGTGTACGTCGGTGTCGTCACGTCCGACGCGAAGTTCACCGGCAGTCCGCCGCCGATGTCGATGGTGTCGATCTGCGGCCGCCCGATCCGCCGGTTGATCTCCTCGGCGAGCGCGTACGTCTGCGCGACCCCCTCGGTCATCAGGGAGAGCGGGATGCCCTGCGAGCCGGTGTGCGCGTGCAGCCGGGAGAGCCAGGGCCGGTCGAGGTAGGCGCGCACGACCCACTCGCGCGCCCCCTCGTCCCGCAGCGCCACCCCGAACTTCGAGGTCGCCGTGGCCGTGGAGGTCGCCCCGATGGAGCCGCCGCCGACCTGCGGGTTGACCCGGATCCCGAGCGGCGAGCGGCTGACCGCCGACCGCACGAGGCCGTCGATACGGTCCAGCTCCTGCGGGTTGTCCGCGTTGACGGCGATCCCCAAGGCCAGTGCCTCCCTGAGCTCGGCCGGGGTCTTGGCAGGTGAGTCCAGGACGGTCTGCGCCGGTGAGAGGCCCGCGGCGCGCACCAGCGCGAGTTCGCCCGGGCTCGCCACCTCCGCGCCGATGCCCTCCTCGCGCAGCAGTCGCAGCACCGGCACCAGCGGGGTCGCCTTCACCGCGAACGCGTGCAGCACCGGCGTGCCCGGCGCGGTGACTTCGTCGAAGGCCGCGCGGAGCTCCGCCGCCGACTCGCGGATGCCGGTGACGTCGAGCAGCCCGACGATGGGGGAGTCCGGCCCCAGCAGACCCTGCTCCACCGCCGCCCGCACCGCGTCGTCCCGGCGGACGGCCCGTCCTTCGCCGGTGTTGCCGTACTCATCCATCACGTCCCCGTCCATCACGTCCCCGTCCATCGCGTCCCTGTCCGCCGTGTCCCGGTCCCGCTCGTCACCCGTGCCTTGGACGTCCAGCCAAACATCCCTGTCCTACCGACGCTGACGCGAGAACGTATTGACTAGTTCTATTCAGAAAGTCAGGATGTGAATATCGACGGCAACAATCGGCAGCAGAGCCCCAGGAGGCAGACCATGTCAGGACCCCGCCCCGTCCGAGCGCCGCGCGGTACGGAACTGAGCGCCCTGGGATGGCAGCAGGAGGCCGCCCTGCGGATGCTCCAGAACAACCTGGACCCCGAGGTCGCCGAACACCCCGACAAGCTCGTCGTCTACGGCGGCACCGGCAAGGCCGCCCGTGACTGGCGCTCCTTCGACGCCATGGTCCGCACCCTGCGCACCCTCAAGCAGGACGAGACCATGCTGGTCCAGTCCGGCCGCCCCGTCGGCGTCATGCAGACCCACGAGTGGGCCCCGCGCGTGCTGATCGCCAACTCCAACCTCGTCGGCGACTGGGCCAACTGGGAGGAGTTCCGCCGCCTGGAGGCCCTCGGCCTGACCATGTACGGCCAGATGACCGCCGGTTCCTGGATCTACATCGGCACCCAGGGCATCCTCCAGGGCACCTACGAGACCTTCTCCGCCGTCGCCGCCAAGAAGTTCGGCGGCACCCTGGCCGGGACCATCACCCTCACCGCCGGTCTCGGCGGCATGGGCGGTGCCCAGCCTCTCGCGGTCACCATGAACGACGGCGTGGCCATCTGTATCGACGTCGACCCGCGCGCGATCGAGCGCCGCATCGAGCACCGCTACCTGGATGTGAGGGCCGACTCCCTGGAGCACGCCCTCCAGCTCGCCGTCGAGGCCCGCGACGCCCGCCGCCCGCTCTCCATCGGCCTCCTGGGCAACGCGGCCGAACTGCTCCCGCGCATGCTCGCCGAGGGCGCCCCCATCGACATCGTCACCGACCAGACCTCGGCCCACGACCCGCTGGCGTATCTGCCGGTGGGCGTGGACTTCGACGACATGGCCGACGCGGCCGCCAAGGACCCGGCGGGCTTCACCACCCGGGCCCGCGAGTCGATGGCCCGCCATGTCGAGGCCATGGTCGGCTTCATGGACGCCGGTGCCGAGGTCTTCGACTAC
The DNA here is from genome assembly GCF_042880295.1 of Streptomyces sp. NPDC058307. Lineage (NCBI taxonomy): Bacteria > Bacillati > Actinomycetota > Actinomycetes > Kitasatosporales > Streptomycetaceae > Streptomyces > Streptomyces sp. NPDC058307. The sequence continues at coordinate 84,450 of NZ_JBHVYZ010000027.1, read as the reverse complement.
GGCAACTCGATCCGGGGCGAGGCCAGGCTCGCCGGGTACGACCGGGCGTTCGCCTTCCCCGGCTTCGTCCCCGCCTACATCCGGCCGCTGTTCTGCGAGGGCAAGGGCCCCTTCCGCTGGGCCGCGCTGTCGGGTGAGGCCTCCGACATCGCCAAGACCGACAAGGCGATCCTGGAGCTGTTCCCCGAGAACGAGTCCCTCGCCCGCTGGATCAGGATGGCCGGGGAACGGGTCCACTTCCAGGGCCTGCCCGCGCGGATCTGCTGGCTCGGCTACGGCGAGCGCGACAAGGCCGGCGAGCGGTTCAACGACATGGTGGCGAGCGGAGAGCTGGCGGCACCGCTGGCGATCGGACGGGACCACCTGGACGCCGGATCCGTCGCCTCCCCGTACCGCGAGACCGAGGCCATGCTCGACGGCTCCGACGCGATCGCCGACTGGCCGCTGCTGAACGCGATGGTCAACGTGGCGTCCGGCGCGTCCTGGGTGTCGATCCACCACGGCGGCGGCGTGGGCATGGGACGCTCCATCCACGCCGGGCAGGTCACGGTGGCCGACGGCACGAAGCTGGGCGGGGAGAAGGTCCGGCGGGTGCTGACCAACGACCCCGGCATGGGCGTCATCCGGCACGTGGACGCCGGGTACGACATCGCGGAGTCCGTCGCCGACGAGCGGGGTGTGCGGGTGCCCATGCGTGAGGGTCGTGAGGGTGAGGACGCGTGACGGTGGGCGCCGACTCCGGAACGGCTCGACCCCCCGGCACCTCCTCCTTTCACGAGATGTGGCGCGAGCTGCTCCCCATCGGCCGGCACCCCGGCTCGCACGGCTATCGCCGGTTCGCGTGGACCGGGGCCGACACCGAGTGCCGGGCCTGGTTCAAGGAGCAGGCCGAGACCCGCGGACTGACCTACGAGGTCGACCGGAACGGCAACCAGTGGGCCTGGCTCGGGGATCAGGCCCAGGGGGACGCCGTGGTCACCGGGTCCCACCTCGACTCCGTGCCCGACGGGGGTGCCTTCGACGGCCCCCTCGGAGTCGTGTCCTCCTTCGCCGCGCTCGACGAACTCCGGGCACGGCGGGCCGAGTTCGCCAAACCCCTCGCCCTCGTCAACTTCGGTGACGAGGAGGGGGCCCGCTTCGGGCTCGCCTGCGTCGGGTCACGCCTCACCTCCGGGCAGCTCACCGCCGAGCAGGCGCACCTGCTGACCGACGGGGAGGGCGTCACGCTCCCGCGGGCCATGGAGGCCGCCGGGTACGACCCCGACGGCATCGGCGCCGACCCCGAACGGCTCGCCCGCATCGGCGCCTTCGTCGAACTGCACGTCGAGCAGGGCAGGGCGCTGGACCTCTCAGGGGACCGGATCGGCATCGCCAGCGCCATCTGGCCGCACGGCCGCTGGCGGTTCGACTTCAAGGGAGAGGCCAACCACGCCGGCACCACCCGCCTCGTGGACCGGCGCGACCCCATGCTGTCGTACGCCGAGACCGTGCTCGCGGCCCGCCGGGAGGCCGAACTCGCCGGTGCCGTCGCCACCTTCGGCAAGATCACCGTCGAGCCGAACGGCGTCAACGCCATCCCCTCGCTGGTGCGCGGCTGGCTCGACTCCCGCGCCGCCGACCAGGACAGCCTCGACCAGGTGGTCGGCGCCATCGAGAAGGCGGCCGGGGAGTACGCGAAGGCGCACGGCGTCGACCTCGACGTGGTCCGGGAGTCCTTCACCCCGGTCGTCGAGTTCGACCACGCCCTGCGCGACGAACTCGCCCGCGTCCTGGGCACCGGCACCGATCTCAAGGTGCCCGTCCTGGGAACCGGGGCGGGACACGACGCCGGGATCCTCTCCGGGCACATCCCGACCGCCATGCTGTTCGTGCGCAACCCCACCGGCGTCTCGCACTCCCCGGCCGAGTTCGCGGCCGAGGACGACTGCGTGGCCGGAGTCCTCGCGCTCGCCGACGTACTGGAAGGGCTGGCCTGCAGGTGACAGCGAAGACCTACTGGCTGGAGCACGCCTGGCTCGGCACCCATGTCGAGCCGGGCGTGGCCGTGGACGTGACCGACGGCCGGATCGCCACCGTCCACACGGACACCGGCACCCCGCCCCCCGGCGCCGAGATCCTGCGCGGACTGACCCTCCCGGGCCTCGCGAACACCCACTCGCACGCCTTCCACCGGGCCCTGCGCGGCACCGTCCAGGTCGGCTCCGGGACCTTCTGGACCTGGCGCGAGGTCATGTACGCCACCGCCGGCCGGCTCACCCCGGACACCTACCGCGACCTCGCCCGTGCCGTGTACGCGGAGATGGCGCTGGCCGGTGTCACGGCGGTCGGCGAGTTCCACTACCTGCACCACGCCCCCGGCGGCACCCCCTACGCCGACCCCAACGCCATGGGCGAGGCGCTGATCGAGGCCGCCGCCGACGCCGGCATCCGCATCACCCTCCTCGACACCGCCTACCTCTCCTCCGGCTTCGGACACCCGCCCGACACCCACCAGTTGCGCTTCTCCGACGGCAGCGCGCAGGCCTGGGCCGAACGCTGTTCAGTTCTCAAGGACCGGGATCACGCGAGGATCGGTGCGGCGGTCCACTCCGTACGGGCCGTGCCCGCCGACCAGTTGGCGACCGTGGCGCGCTGGGCCCAGGAGCGGCGGGCCCCGCTCCACGTCCACCTGTCCGAGCAGACCGCCGAGAACGACGCGTGCCGTGCCGCCCACGGGTGTACGCCCACCGAACTGCTCGCCGAGCACGGTGTCCTCGGGCCGCGCACCACCGGCGTCCACAACACCCACCTCACCGACGAGGACATCGCCCTGATCGGCGGCAGCGGCACCGGCACCTGCATGTGCCCGACCACCGAGCGGGACCTCGCCGACGGCATCGGACCGGCCGTAGCCCTCCAGAAGGCTGGTTCACCGCTGTCCCTCGGCTCCGACAGCCACGCCGTCATCGACCTGCTCGAAGAGGCCCGCGCGATGGAGCTGAACGAGCGCCTGCGCACCCGTACGCGAGGTCACTGGACGGCGGCGGCCCTCCTGCGGGCGGCCTCGGCCGACGGCCACGCGGCCCTCGGCTGGGACGGCGCGGGCGTCCTGGAGGCCGGCGCGCTCGCCGACTTCACCACCATCGCGCTCGACTCGGTCAGGACGGCAGGGCCGCCTCCGCGGCTCGGGGCCGAGACGGCCGTATTCGCCGCGTCCGCAGCAGACGTGTCGCACACGGTCGTGGGAGGTCGGCACGTCGTGCGCGAAGGGGTCCACGCTCTGGTGCCGGATGTGCCGAAAGCCCTCGCGGACGCCGTCGCCGCGCTGCACGGATGACACCGGGCCGCCCGCCCCCACGGCGGCCCGCCCCCGACCCCGCCCCTACCGCCGACCAGGCCACCGAGGACGCCATGAGCAACGCGACGACCGTCAGCCCCGCCCACTCCGCGAGCACCGCGAGCACGCTCATCACCAACATCGCCGCTCTGGTCACCAACGACCCCTCCCTGGGTGACGGATCTCCCCTCGGACTGATCCAGGACGCGGCCCTCGTCATCGAGGGCGACCGCGTCGTGTGGACCGGTGATCAAAGCAAAGCACCCGCCACTGACAATCGGGTCGACGCGGGCGGCCGGGCGGTCCTGCCCGGCTTCGTCGACTCCCACAGCCACCTCGTCTTCGCGGGCGACCGCACCCAGGAGTTCAACGCCCGCATGTCCGGGCGGCCCTACAGCGCGGGCGGCATCCGCACGACGGTCGCCGCGACCCGCGCCGCCACGGACGCCGAACTGGAGGCGAACCTCACCCGCTACCTCGCCGAGGCCCTCCGCCAGGGCACGACCACCTTCGAGACCAAGTCCGGCTACGGCCTGACCGTCGAGGACGAGGCGAGGGCCCTGCGCATCGCCGCCGCCCACACCGACGAGGTCACCTACCTAGGCGCCCACATCGTGTCGCCGGACTACACGGACGACCCGGCGGCCTACGTCTCCCTCGTCACCGGCGAGATGCTCGACGCCTGCGCCCCGTACGCCCGTTGGATCGACGTCTTCTGCGAGAAGGGCGCCTTCGACGGCGACCAGGCCCGCGCGATCCTCACGGCCGGCAAGGCGAAGGGCCTGCACCCCCGCGTCCACGCCAACCAGCTCTCCTACGGCCCCGGAGTGCAACTCGCCGTGGAACTCGACGCGGCCAGCGCCGACCACTGCACCCACCTCACCGCCGAGGACGTGGACGCCCTGGCGAACAGCCGTACGGTAGCCACCCTTCTCCCCGGCGCGGAGTTCTCCACGCGCGCCGAGTGGCCCGACGCACGCCGCCTCCTGGACGCCGGCGTCACCGTCGCCCTGTCCACGGACTGCAACCCGGGCTCCTCCTTCACCTCCTCGGTGCCCTTCTGCATCGCCCTCGCGGTACGCGACATGCGGATGACCCCGGACGAGGCCGTCTGGTCGGCCACGGCGGGCGGAGCGGCCGCCCTCCGCCGCGAGGACATCGGCCGCCTCACCCCGGGTGCCCGCGCCGACCTGCTCCTCCTGGACGCCCCGAGCCATGTGCACCTGGCCTACCGGCCGGGGGTACCGCTGGTCAGCGGCGTGTGGCGGCGCGGCACGCGCGTGCTCTGACGGCAGCCGCCCCTACCCCGCCCCCGCCCGCCACCGCTGCTCCGCACCCCTGGTCAGCGGCTCCAGCGAGACCCCTTTGCCGCCCCCCGGTGTCATCCCCGTCGCGATGGCGATCGCCGGGCGGATCACCCCGTCGGGGTCGACCGTGAAGCGCAGGTTGTCGCCGTTGTCGCCCCCGACCGAGTCGCAGGACCAGATGCCGAGGCCCTTGTCGACGTCGCCGCGGCTGTCGAGGCAGAAGTCGGGGTCGGCGGAGGACTGGAGGACACCCCGGGCGGCGTCGACGCGCCAGCGCTGGGAGCCGTCCGAGGTGCAGGGGGCCGTGACGACGTCCGTGCCCTCGGCGAAGTCGCCGTGGACGTCCAGGCAGCGTCCTGAGGCGACGTTGACCACCTGGGCGTAGGAGCCGCCCGGCGCGCGGAAGGGGGGCGGGCTCGTCCTGCGGGGCGGTGCCGAGCTCTTCGTGGGGGAGGGGGACGGCGGTCGGGTCGTCGGGGTGGGGGAAGGCGAAGGTGAGACTGTCGTCGTCACCGTCACCTGCGGTGGGCCGGGCAGCACCACGCCCACTGAAGCCGAGACCGAAGCAGAGGCCGACGCGCCCGCCGGGGAGTCGCCCTGCTGTGACACCAGGAACAGCGACAGCGGCACCAGAGCCACCCCCAGCGCCGCCGAGGCCAGGACGAGCCGACGTGGTCGCGGCCAGGCGCCGGACGGCGTACGGGAGCCCGCCCGTGGCCGCGCCTGAGGCTCGGGCGCGCTCCGCGCCGCGTACGCCGTTCCGCCCCACGGCAGCAGACCCTCCGCCAGGGCCACCCGCGGAGTGTCCCGCAGCGCGCACAGCTCCTCGTGGGCCGCCGTGCAGTGCGGGCAGTGGGCCATGTGGGCGTGCAGGTCGGCGCTGGCACGGGGGCTGTCCGGTCGTACGGACTCCTCGATGAGGCGGTGGAAGTCCGCGCACCGGGGGTCGTCCGAGGCGGCGAGGCGCCGTCTCAGACACGTCCGGGCCAGGGAGTGCAGGGCCCCCTCGGTGCCGTGGACCACGTCCGGGCGGGTGAGGCCCAGGTGGTCGGCGGTGCGGTGGTCCGGCTCGGCCTCCACCAGGCCGTACCAGACGAGGCCCTGGATGCGGGCCGGCAGCGACTCGAAGGCGGCGAGCATGGGTGGCACCGGGCCCCCCGGACCGGCCGTGTTCAGGAGCAGCAGGACGCTCGGGTCCAGGCCCGCCGCCCGGTCGTCCCCGGCCCACGCGGCTGCCGACCGGGCCGTCAGCAGCAGGAGCCGGTGGCGCCACGGGACGCCGGGGTCGACTCCGCGTGCGGTCTCCCGGGCGGTGAGGGTGAAGGTCTGCGCGGCCAGCTGCCGGGCGGCGCTCTCCCCGGCCGTGCAGAGGCGGGCGTAGGCCAGCACCGAGGGCTGGTGGCGGGCGCGGAGCTCCACCAGGGCCGTGTACGCCGTGGCCGTGTCGGCACGCATCAGCTCCGTGAGCCGGGCGTCGGACGCCCCCTCAGGGCGAGTCATGCGCACCCTCCTCCTGACGAACCGGCTCCTGACGTACCGGATCCTGACGCACTGGATCCTGACGTACCGGCCAGTCTGTGAGGGACCATAGTGAGGGAAGCGCACCGTTGGGGAAAGGGTTTCTCCCAGTAACCGCGACGGGCCCCGCACGCACGGTGCCCGGTGTCCCACCGGACACCGGGCACCCGCGCAGGTCAGTCGTGCCGCCGCGTCACTCCTCGACGGTCAGTGCCTTGCGCAGTCGTACCAGAGTCCGCGACAGCAGCCGCGAGACATGCATCTGCGAGATCCCGAGCTCCTCGCCGATCTCCGACTGGGTCATGCCCGCGACGAAGCGCAGCGAGAGGATCTGGCGGTCCCGGGAGGGGAGTTCGGCGATCAGCGGCTTCAGGGACTCGACGTACTCGATGCCCTCGAGCCCGTGGTCCTCGTAGCCGATCCGGTCGGCCAGCGCGCTTTCGGAGTCGTCCTCCTCGGGCTGGGCGTCCAGTGAGGCGGCGGTGTACGCGTTGGACGCCGCCATGCCCTCGACGACCTGCTCCCTGGAGAGTCCGAGGTGTTCGGCGAGCTCGCCCACGGTGGGGGCGCGGTCGAGCTTCTGGGCCAGCTCGTCGCCGGCCTTGGCCAGGTCGAGCCGGAGCTCCTGAAGGCGGCGCGGAACCCGCACCGACCAGGACGTGTCACGGAAGAAGCGCTTGATCTCGCCCACGATGGTGGGCATCGCGAAGGTGGGGAACTCCACACCCCGGCTGAGTTCGAAGCGGTCGATCGCCTTGATCAGGCCGATGGTGCCGACCTGGATGATGTCCTCCATCGGCTCGCTGCGGGAGCGGAAGCGGGAGGCGGCGAACTTGACCAGGGCGAGGTTCAGTTCGACGAGCGTGTTGCGGACGTACGAGTACTCGTGCGTGCCCTCCTCCAGCGACTCCAGCCGCGCGAAGAGCGTCTTGGAGAGGGCGCGCGCGTCCACGGCTCCCACCTCTTCGAAGGGCGGGATCGCCGGGAGCCCGGCGAGCACATCGCCTTCGCCGTCCTGCTCGATGGGATTCAGATGTTCCGGGGGGGATGTCGACGTCGCCTGTGGGGTATGCGAGGCGTCGAGCCGGGGTGACATGATGTCCTCCATCGTTCTCGGCATATGGCTGCCGAAGCCAGTTCGTGCACTGCGGTGTGCGGCGCCTCCAAAGCCGACCGTGTCGAGTACGTGTCTGTACTAGCCCTATCCGGTTTCCCGGCACGATCGCAAGTGTTTTCTGTGTGGTTATGTCCGTTTGTGGGTGATTGTTCGGGTGTCGGAGGGTGTGGAGAAGGCGTAGTGTTCGAGGGCGTCATCAGCAGCCACGACGTCGGGAGAGAGAGACGGCATGGACCGCGGGACGGTCGGCAGCGCACAGTCTGGCCGGCTTCTGGTTGAGGTGCGGCAAGAGGGCTCCAGCGCCGTCGTGACTCCAGCAGGTGAGTTGGATCACCACACGGCCGATTTGTTGCGTGAGCCACTCGAGGAGTGCCTCGCCAAGGGGAAGAGCCGGCTTGTCGTCGACTGCACACGGCTGGAGTTCTGTGACTCCACCGGACTGAATGTGCTGCTGGGGGCACGGCTGAAGGCCGAGGCTGCGGGGGGTGGCGTACATCTTGCGGGCATGCTGCCGGTCGTGGCACGGGTCTTCGAGATCACGGGAGCCGACGCGGTCTTCACCGTGCACGACACGCTGGAGGAGGCCCTGGCCGGCGAGCCCGGTGACTGAGGCGGCGAGCCGGGTGGCGGCCCAGGTGGCCCCGCTCGTGTCCCGTTCGTCTCGTCCTGCCGGTGTCCACCGGGTGTCACACCCCTTATGGCGGACATACGTCCCGAATGGAGGGGTGTTCTACCGGTCCGCCCGGGCAGGAGACATCCGTACTGACTGTTCGGTGAGCGACCACGCAGCGACGTTTTGAATCGTGAACCGGTGAATCGGTGAGGTGAAGCGCTGATGAGCACCACCCGGCCCTACTCGCCGGGCGACCGTGACCCGGAGCCCGGCGTGGAGCCTGGCGGCGAAGCAGAGGTGCCGACGGGACGGCAGGTCCGCCGGCTGAGCTTCGAGGGGGAGAGCGGGGTCGTCCCGCTCGCGCGCGACTTCACCCGGCAGGCGTTGTACGCGTGGGGGTGGCTGCCGGCGGCCTCCGCGGACCAACGGGCCGCCGCGGAGGACGTGCTGCTGGTCGTCTCCGAGCTGGTGACGAACGCGTGCCTGCACGCGGAGGGCCCCGACCAGTTGTGGATCTCCTGCGACAACAAGGTGATCCGGCTCGAGGTCTCCGACCGCGGGACCGGACAGCCCGCGCCGCGCACTCCGCACCGGGCGGGACGGCCCGGCGGGCACGGCATGTTCATCGTGCAGCGGCTCTGCCTCGACTGGGGAGTCGTACGGGCTCCCGGGATGACCGGCAAGACCGTGTGGGCGGAGCTCGGCGCACCCGCCTAGGTGCACCCGCCCAGCTGCCGTCCGGCGCTGTCCCGTGGGTGCCCCCACAGTTCCGCCACTTACTTTCTCTTCCTTCCTCCGGTGCCCCGGCGTACCTTGACGGCCGATCTGATGTGCCGTCAGGAACGAGTAAGGGGAGCGGAACCGTGTCGTACCCGAAACGAACCGCCGCGCTCGCGTCCGTCGCGGCCCTGGCCGGCTCGGCGGTGCTCATGGCCGCCCCCGCTGCCCGCGCCGAGGTCGTGAACGTCAACTACCAGTGCAAGACGCCGATCGGCGACAAGAGCGCCGTCTCGCCCATCGACATCAAGGGCGTCAAGAGCGGCAGCGGCTACCGGCTCACCATGTCCTGGCAGAAGGGCGTCTCCTCCAGCCCGGTCGACCTCGGCAAGGGCGCGATGAGCCCGAGCGCCACCATCAGGCTGGGCGGCGTGGACAGCGGGACCGTGAACGTGACCGGGCCCGCCAACCAGGCCGTGGTCCCCGCCAACACCCCCATCAAGATCAACGACCTGACCGGGACGTACACCCCGAAGAAGTCCGGCAAGGTCACCTTCACCGCGGGCGTGCTCACCATCAAGGCGCTCGGTACGACGACCACCTGCACGCCGACCAACAGCCCCGGCGCCTCGCTGACCCTGGACGTCACCGGCGGCTCGGGTTCCTCCGGCGGTACACAGAGCGACAGCGGCAGCGACTCCGGCGCCGCGCTCCCGCAGACCGGCCCCGAGGACTCCGCGATCGCCCTCGGCACGCTCGGCGGCACGGTGCTGCTCGCCGGCGCGGCGGGCACGCTGTGGCTGACCCGGCGCCACCAGACGGCCCGCGCGCGCCGCTGAGCGACCCGGTCCGGGCGGTCCGGTCCGCCCTGCGGCGCGGTGACGGGCGGCGATCGGTTCCTCGTACGGCGTCCCAGGCGTCGTACGGCCGCATCCGGGCCCGCATCCCCCTGTACGGCAGCCGAGTTGACGGGAGCGACGACGTGAGCCCGAGCGGCAAGGTGCGGTGGGCGGTGCTGGTGGCGGTGCTCGCGCTGCTGTTCGCGCCGCTCGCGGGGACGGCGGCCGCGGCGGACAGGCCGAGCGTGAAGCTGTCCAAGTCCCAGGCGGGGACCGGCGGTTCGATCACCGTGAGCGGCAGCGGATGGCGTGGGCGGGCGCTGCTGATGATCCTGGTGTGCGGACAGGCGGTGCCCTCGCGTGGAGTGCCGGGCGGCACCAACTCCTGTGCCAACGCGGACGGCCGGGCCGTCACCACGGACGCGAAGGGGCGCTTCAGCAGGAAGCTGCCCGTCGCCGAGCCGCCGGTGCCCTGTCCCTGCGTCGTGCACGTCGCCACCGTGACCGGGGCGAAGGCCGAGGCCGACGCGATCTTCCAGGTGGCCGGGCACGCCGTGGAACCGCTGCCCGCCCAGCCGGACGGCGGGCGGCTGTCCGTCCTCACCGACACCCGGCTCGACGGCTCCGGGGGCCTGCTCACCTGGTTCGGTGCGCCCCCCGCCCGCACCCTCGTCTTCACCGTCGGAAACCTCGGCACCTCCGCCGTCCGGAACCCGGTCTTCCAAGTGGGCACCGCCCACGGCGTGTTCGCCCCGCAGTGGGAGGAACAGCAGTGGCGCGGCACGATCCGGCCGGGCGGGAAGGCGCGCATCGAACTGCCCGTCGAGCTCACGGGCGGCGCACACGGCGAGTACACCGTGTCGCTGAAGTACGGCGGCAAGGTACTGGCCGAGCAGCCCTGGGGAGTCGGCCGGCCCTGGGGCGTGACCCTGTTCTGGGTCCTGGTCTGCCTGGTGGTGCCCGCGGCCCTGTTCCGCGTCGGCATGGCGGTGGTTGACCGGATACGGCCACGGCCCGCCGGAGGCGTCCGGCACCGCGGCCTGCGGCTGCCCGAACTCGCCGTCCGCCTGCCGGGGTTCAGGCCCTCCACGGCCGCGCACGCGGCCCCCTCGACGTCCACCCTGCCGTGGTTCACCCCGGACGCCGATCCGGGCGCGGCCGGTGGCCGGCTCTCCGCACCGCACGACGACAGCCCGACGAGTCCCACGACTCCCACCAGAGAGGGTTCCACGTGAGCAAGCGAAGGAGAGTCACCCCGGCCGGCGGGCCGGGACGAGCGAGCGCGGCCGGTGCGGCGCTGGTGCTGGCCGGTGCGGGCGTGGTGCTGGGCCTCGCGGCCGGGCCCGCCCAGGCCGCGGAGGTGTCGTTCGCGACCCGGTGCGTGCCGCCCGCCGGCGTCGGCCTCGATCCCGTCGACGGCACCACCAAGGTCGAGATCACCGCGCCGGCCGGCGCGAAGGTCGGCGACGAGATCGACGTGGTGTGGAAGTTCACCCAGGCCGCCTCCAAGAACCCGAACATCATCGACCTGCCGGCGAACTCGGTACAGCCGACCGGCACGTTGAAGGCGTCCGGCGCACAGAGCGCCGACATCGCGATGACCGGGCCGCGCGAGAACCCGGCCATCCCCAAGGGCGGCGCCATGGTGCTGTCCGACATGAAGGGCACGCTGAAGCTGACGGCGGCCGGGGAACTGACCCTGACGCCGGGCCCGTACACGGTCAACGCGATGGGGACGAACACGGTGTGCACGCCGACGGAGACGGTGCCGAAGGCGGCGACGGTCACCGTGGCGGCGGGTGACGGGACGTCGACGCCCACGCCCACGCCGACCGAGACGGAATCCCCCGACCCGACCTCGACCCCGACTCCCACCCCGACCGACACGGCCACGGCGACCCCGAGCGCCACCTCCTCCGACGGCGGCCAGACCGACTTCACCGGCAAGGCGGTCGACATCCCCTACACCTGCCAATCGCCCCTCGGCGTGAAGAAGGCCACCTCCACGATCCAGATCAACGCCAAGAAGAACGGCGGCAGTTATGGCCTGACGGTCCAGTTCAAGAACTCCCCGATGGACAGCCCCGCCGACATTCCCGCGAACTCGGTCAAGCCCTCCATGGACGTGGTGGTGGGCGGCGACGACAAGGGCTCGGTCCATGTCGAGGGCCCCACCAACTCCGGGGCCATCAAGTCGGGCGACCCGATAGAGATCCCGGACATGACGGGCACGTACAAGCCGGGTGCGACCGGGAAGGCGACGCTGTCGCCGGGTGTCCTGACGATCAAGGCCCTGGGCACGACCACGACCTGCACGCCGGACACGACGAAGGTCTCCCTGACCCTGACCACCGAGGAGCAGGAGGGCGGGGCGTCGGGCGGTTCGTCCGGCTCGGGTGGCACGAGCGGTTCGTCGGCCGGCGGCGGTCTGGCGGCCACGGGCGCCGACGACCACGCGGCCCTGAAGGCGCTGGGACTGGTGGCGGGCACGGCGGTGCTGCTGGGCGGCGCGATATTCACCTTCATGCCTGGAAGGCGGATGAGGTAAGGCGCTCCAGGGGCGCGGGGAACCGCGCACAGCACGTGAAGCGACGGGGCCGCCAGAATCCACCTGGATTCCAACGGCCCCGTCGGTTCGGAAAGACGCTAGCGAACGTCACCCATCAGTGACTTGACCTTCCGCCGGTACATCCACACCGCGAACCCGGCGAGAGCCGCCAGCGCCGCCTCCCCGAACACCGCGGACGTCCCGCTGAGGTCTGCCCCGGCGATCGCCGGGTTGGACAGCAGGCCGGTGATCGAGTCGCCCGCGGTGACCGCGAGGAACCAGACACCCATCATCTGCGAGGCGTACTTCGCGGGAGCCATCTTCGTCGTCACCGACAGGCCGACCGGGGAGAGGCACAGCTCGCCCACGGTCTGGATGAAGTAGATGCCCACGAGCCACATCGGGCTGACCGCGGTGCCGTTCGCCGCCATCGCGATCGGGATGAGGAAGAAGAAGAACGAGACGCCGACCAGGACCAGGCCCATCGCGAACTTCACGATGGTGCCGGGCTCCTGGCCCCTGCGGTTCAGCCACACCCACAGCCAGGCGAAGACCGGGGCCAGCGCCATGATGAACAGCGGGTTCAGCGACTGGTACCAGGAGGTCGGGAATGCGAAGCCGAGCAGCGAACCGGCCGTCTTCTGGTCGTTGGAGCCGAACGCCTGGACCGTGGACGCGCCCTGGTCGTAGATCATCCAGAACACGGCGGCCGCGACGAAGAACCAGATGTAGCCGGACACCTTCGACTGCTCGCCGGCCGTCAGCTCCTTGTCCCGCTTGATGCGCAGCAGCACACCCGCCGGGACGAGCAGACCGATGACGGTGAGCGGGATCATCGCCCAGTTCAGCGTGAAGTGGCCGGTGAAGCCGACGACGCCGTAGAAGACGGTCGCGGCGATCAGCCAGAACAGGCCCTTGCGCAGCCAGGCCGCGCGCTCCTCGGCCGCCAGGGGCTTGGGCACGAGGGTGCTCTGCGGGTTCAGGTTGCGGGTGCCGAGCAGGAACGCGGCCAGACCGATCGCCATGCCGACCGCGGCCATTCCGAAGCCGAGGTGCCAGCTGACCTCCTGGCCGACGGTGCCGACGGCCAGCGGGGCGAAGAAGGCGCCCGCGTTGATGCCCATGTAGAAGATCGTGAAGCCGCCGTCGCGGCGCGGGTCGTCCGGGCCGTCGTACAGGTGGCCGACCATCGTGGAGATGTTGGCCTTGAGCAGGCCGGAACCGGCCGCGACGAGCGCGAGGCCGGCGAAGAACGGCGCCTGGCCGCCGGGCAGCGCCAGCGTGAGATGGCCGGCCATGATCGTGACGGCGGCGATGGCGACGGTCTTGCGGGGGCCCCAGACGCGGTCGCCGAGCCAGCCGCCGGGCATGGCGAGCAGATAGACCATCGCCGAGTAGACGGAGACGATCACGGTGGTGGTCGCCAGGTCCATCGCGAGGCCGCCGCCCATGCTGCCCTTGCCGGCGTCGGGGCCGCCGGCGAGCAGGTAGACGGTGAGCAGGGCCTTCATCCCGTAGTAGGAGAACCTCTCCCACATCTCGGTCATGAAGAGGGTGGCCAGTCCGCGGGGGTGGCCGAAGAAGGTCTTGTCGGAACCGGGGGTGCCCTCGGTCACCGAGTCCTTCGTCAGGCTGGACGCCATGGTCGTTCCTTGCTGGTGGGGATCACCGCACACAAAAGAGACCTTCAGCGACGGATACGCGCCAAAGGTCCCCACGATGCGACAGGCATTGGATTCACCATACGACAGGATACTGACGGAAATGGAAGGACTTGAGAGGTGAATCACAGGTAACCGAGGAACCCTACACCTGGTTTCCAAGGCCCTTACGGCGTTGCCACCCCATAGTCACAGGTTCACACCACCTCCATGAAAGGTAAGAACCACTGGGTCGTGATCACACCCCAGCATCTGTCAAGAGCGGTCTACCATCAGCTCATGACCCGTGTACTGCTCGCCGAGGACGATGCGTCCATTTCGGAGCCGCTGGCCCGTGCCCTGCGCCGGGAAGGGTACGAGGTCGAGGTGCGTGAGGACGGACCCACCGCACTCGACGCCGGAATGCAGGGCGGCATCGACCTGGTCGTCCTCGACCTGGGTCTGCCCGGCATGGACGGCCTCGAGGTGGCCCGCCGACTGCGCGCCGAAGGCCACGCCGTACCGATCCTCATCCTGACCGCACGTGCCGACGAGGTGGACACCGTCGTCGGTCTCGACGCGGGCGCCGACGACTACGTGACCAAGCCCTTCCGTCTCGCCGAGCTGCTCGCCCGGGTCCGGGCCCTGCTGCGGCGCGGGGCGGCCGAGCCGGCCCAGCCGCCGGCCACCCACGGGGTGCGGATCGACGTCGAGTCGCACCGGGCGTGGATGGGCGACGAGGAACTCCAGCTCACCGCGAAGGAGTTCGACCTGCTGCGGGTCCTGGTACGGGACGCGGGCCGCGTGGTGACCCGGGACCAGCTGATGCGCGAGGTCTGGGACACGACGTGGTGGTCCTCGACCAAGACTCTCGACATGCACATCTCCTGGCTCCGCAAGAAGCTCGGCGACGACGCGGCCAACCCGAGGTACATCGCGACGGTACGAGGAGTGGGCTTCCGCTTCGAGAAGAGCTGATCCCCGGGAATCCCCGGGTATCCGTCGGGGTATCCGGCCGGCAGGTAAGAGGACATGCGCCGTCGACTGATCCAGTCCACGCTCGCCGTGGTGCTCGTGGTGATCGCCGTCTTCGGCGTCTCCCTCGTCATCGTCGAGACCCGCACCATCAGCAACAGCGCCCAGGAGCGGGTGGATTCCGAGGCGATCCGGCTGGCCGGGATCGTGGACAGCCGGCTGTTCGCCGCGGAGGACGTGACCGCGGAGATCCTGCGCGACCAGGTCGCGCAGGAGCGGTACGCCGTGATCCGGATCCCCGGGAAGGACCCGATCGAGGTCGGTGCCCGGCCCGCCGGTGAGGTCATCAGCTCCACCGAGAAGGGCGAGGAGGGCGAGACGGTCATCGTCGAGGAGCCGCGCTCCTCGGTGACCCGGGAGGTCGGCCGTACGCTCCTGATCATCGGGCTGGTGGCGCTGCTCGCGGTGATCGCCGCGGTGCTGCTCGCGATCCGCCAGGCCAACAAGCTGGCCTCACCGCTGACCGACCTCGCCGAGACCGCGGAACGCCTCGGCTCCGGCGACCCCCGCCCCCGGCACAAGCGCTACGGCGTCCCCGAGCTGGACCGGGTCGCCGATGTGCTGGACTCCTCGGCCGAGCGCATCGCACGCATGCTGACGGCGGAACGGCGCCTGGCCGCGGACGCCTCGCACCAGCTCCGCACACCCCTGACGGCCCTCTCCATGCGCCTGGAGGAGATCACCCTCACCGACGACCCGGACACGGTGAAGGAGGAGGCGAACGTCGCGCTGACCCAGGTGGAGCGGCTGACGGACGTGGTCGAGCGACTGCTGACCAACTCCCGCGACCCCCGGGCCGGCAACGCGGTCACCTTCGAGCTCGACGAGGTCATCCAGCAGCAGCTCGCGGAGTGGCGGCCGGCGTACCGCAGTGCGGGGCGGGCGATCGTGAGCTCCGGCAAACGCCACCTCACGGCCGTCGGCACGCCGGGCGCGGTGGCCCAGGTCCTGGCCGCGCTGATCGAGAACTCCCTCATGCACGGCGGCGGCACGGTGGCGCTGCGCACCCGCGTCACCGGCAACCAGGCCGTCATCGAGGTCACCGACGAGGGCCCCGGCGTCCCCGCCGACCTCGGCGCCCGCATCTTCGAGCGCACGATCAGCGGCCGCAACTCCACGGGCATCGGCCTCGCGGTCGCCCGCGACCTGGCGGAGGCCGACGGCGGCCGCCTGGAGATGCTCCAGGCCCAGCCCCCGGTCTTCGGCCTGTTCCTCTCCCGCACCCCGCTGAAGTCGTCACTGCTGGACGACGACGAGCCGACAGTGCGGTGAGCCTCCGGCGGTTGGGCGGTGTTTGTCTGCGGGTTCCGTGGGGGCGGGCGTTTTTGCGCAGTTCCCCGCGCCCCTGGGTGCCTGCGGCGCAGCTGCGGCTCCGGTGGGGGCGGGTGTAGCGCCAACGGTTTCGTCGTGGGTCGGGGCCGGGGCGCCGTACGCGGCAAACGGCCCGTCCTGGCGCGCGGTGCGGCGAACGGTCCGGAGCGACCCGTCAGAGTGCTCGCTGGCGGGAGTGGTCCTTGCGGGTGGCCGCCTTTTCGACTTCCTCCAGGAAGTGCTCCGCGCTCGCCACGGCCTCGCGGGCCGGGAGGGCCTTGAAGACCCAGCTGCGGTAGGACCAGAAGCGGAAGAGGGTGGCTATGCCGATGCCGACGAACTTGAAGATGTTGCTCTGGAGGGGGCTGTCCCAGCCGAAGCCGTAGGTCGCGGCGTACAGGATGCCGTTCTCGATGACCAGGCCCACCACGCTGAACAGCAGGAACAGGGTCAGTTCCTTCGTACGGCCGCTCTTGTCGCGGTCACGGTAGGTGAAGTAACGGAACCCTATGTAGTTGAAGACGATCGACACCACCGTGGCGACGACGCTCGCCCGGACCACCGGAAGGTCGGTGAGATGCCGGACGACGTTGAAGACGAGGAGGTTGACGAGGAGCCCCGCTCCGCCGACCGCACCGAATTTGGCGACCTCGCGAAGGACCCTTCGCAGCCCTGAGGAACCATGTCCCATGGTCGTACAGGCCCCCAGTCGATTGGTTTCGTCAACCCAGCCATGCTAACCACCCGTCTTGCCTGTTTGCCTGTGGATGAACTCACAGAGAGGGAAACAAGCTGGTAAGAGGACCGGTAAGAGGCGCGGGATCCGGCCGCCGTGGCGCGACCGATACCCTGGGGGCGTGACGTTCCCGGTAGTCGGCATGGTCGGCGGGGGCCAGCTCGCGCGTATGACACACGAGGCAGGCATCCCGCTCGGCATCAGGTTCAAGCTCCTCAGTGACACCCCACAGGATTCCGCGGCGCAGGTGGTGAGCGACGTCGTCATCGGCGACTATCGCGACCTCGACACGCTGCGCGAGTTCGCACGCGGGTGCGATGTGATCACCTTCGATCACGAACACGTCCCCACCGAGCATCTCAGGGCCCTGGAGGCGGACGGCATCCCCGTGCGCCCCGGCCCCGACGCGCTCGTGCACGCCCAGGACAAGGGCGTGATGCGCGCGAGACTCGACGCGATCGGCGTGCCCTGCCCACGGCACCGGATCGTCAGCGATCCGCAGGATGTGGCGGCCTTCGCGGCGGAGGGTGACGGCTTCCCTGTCGTCCTCAAGACCGTCCGCGGCGGCTACGACGGCAAGGGCGTGTGGGTGGTCGACTCCGTAGAGGAGGCCGAAGACCCCTTCCGGGCCGGCGTCCCCGTCCTCGCGGAGGAGAAGGTCGACTACGTCCGCGAGCTCGCCGCCAACGTCGTACGGTCGCCGCACGGCCAGGCCGTCGCCTACCCGGTCGTCGAGTCCCAGCAGGTCAACGGCGTCTGCGACACCGTGATCGCCCCGGCACCCGACCTGGACCGGACCCTCGCCCTCAAGGCGGAGGAGCTGGCCCTCAACATCGCCAAGGAACTGGACGTCGTCGGCCACCTCGCCGTCGAGCTGTTCCAGACCCGCGACGGCCGCATCCTCGTCAACGAGCTCGCGATGCGCCCGCACAACTCGGGCCACTGGTCGATGGACGGCGCGATCACCTCGCAGTTCGCCAACCACGTCCGGGCCGTCCTCGACCTCCCGCTCGGCGACCCGCGCCCCCGCGCGAAGTGGACCGTCATGGTCAACGTCCTCGGCGGCGACTTCCCCGACATGTACTCCGCGTACCTGCACTGCATGGCCCGCGACCCCAAGCTGAAGATCCACATGTACGGCAAGGACGTGAAGCCCGGCCGCAAGGTGGGCCACGTCAACACCTACGGCGACGACCTGGACGACGTTCTCGAACGCGCACGTCACGCTGCCGGCTACCTGAGAGGCACCATCACCGATTGACCTCAGGCCTCTCCCCGTCGAGGGAGAGGCCTGTCATGGCTCGCGCCACGACGTTTCCTGCTTCATCGCCGACCGCCCGCCCGGAGGAGCTCCGTTGGGGTCTTACACCGGCTCCACAGGCCGACACCGCCAGCCCGGCGGCCAGAATGGTTTTTGCGGCGTTGTGGTCCCTGTCGTGCTGTGTGCCGCAGCCCTTGCACGTCCATCGACGGACGCTCAGGGGCAGTGCATCGTGGATCAGGCCGCACGCGGAACAGGTCTTGCTCGACGGGAAGAAGCGGTCGACCGTGATCAGCTCGCGCCCATACCATTCGCACTTGTACTCCAACAGGGAGCGCAACTCCGTCCACGAGGCGTCGGATATCGCACGTGCGAGGGTGCGGTTACCGAGCAGGTTGCGGACGGTCAGGTCCTCGATCACGATCGTTTGGTTTTCACGAACGAGCCGAGTGGTCAGCTTGTGCAGAAAGTCTCGGCGCCGGTCGGCCGTTCGCGCGTGGATGCGCGCCACCTTGACGCGTGCCTTCTCCCGGTTCTTCGAGCCCTGAGTCTTACGGGAGAGTTCTCGCTGGGCTTTGCCGAGGCGGGTCCGGTCCTTCCGCTCGAATTTCGGATTGGTGACCTTCTCCCCGGTGGACATGGTGATCAGGCTGGTGAGGCCGGCATCGAGTCCTACTGCTGTCTCGGTGGCCGGTCCGGGGCTGACGCTGCTCTCGACGAGCAGAGAGACGAACCAACGGCCTGCCTTGTCTCTGGAGATCGTGGCCGTGGACGGTTCGGTGCCTTCGGGAAGAGGGCGCGACCACACGATGGCCAACGGATCACGCATCTTCGCCAACGTGAGCTCTCCGTCGCGAAAGCGGAACGCCGAGCGCGTGTACTCGGCAGAGTCCTTCGACCTCTTCTTCGACTTGAAGCGCGGATGACGGGATCGTTTGTCGAAGAATGCCGAGTAGGCACTCTGCAGATGCCGCAGCGACTGCTGCAGCGGCACAGAGGAGACCTGTGCCAGAAAGCCGTGCTCTTCGGTCTTCTTCCACTCCGTGAGCATCGCCGAGGTTTCCACGTAGGAGACCCGGCGGTGTTCCAGCGTCCATGCTCGAGCCCGGGCATCGAGCGCCATGTTGTAGACCCTGCGCACGCAGCCGAAGGTGCGCGCCAGCTCGGCTGCCTGCTCTTCAGTCGGATAGAAGCGGTACTTGAACGCCCGCTTCACGCACTTGCCCCCCATGGCTCACAGGCTAGATCCTTCGATGTAAGCCTGTCCGGCGTTCGGGGAATCCTGCTGTGCCGAAACCCGGAAGAACCGCTCCCGCATGCGAGCGGAGCACCCGTCCAAACCACTCGGCTGAGGCCGAGGGGGTACGCAAGGAGATGGAAATGAGCCCCGTTGTAGGCATCGTCATGGGGTCGGACTCCGACTGGCCCGTCATGGAGGCCGCCGCCCAGGCCCTCGACGAGTTCGAGATCGCGTACGAGGTCGACGTCGTCTCCGCGCACCGCATGCCGCGCGAGATGATCGCGTACGGCGAGCAGGCGGCCGAGCGGGGCCTGAAGGTGATCATCGCGGGGGCCGGGGGAGCCGCCCACCTCCCCGGCATGCTCGCCTCCGTCACGCCCCTCCCGGTCATCGGGGTCCCGGTCCCGCTGAAGTACCTCGACGGCATGGACTCGCTGCTCTCCATCGTGCAGATGCCGGCCGGCGTCCCCGTCGCGACCGTCTCCGTCGGCGGCGCCCGCAACGCCGGGCTGCTCGCGGCCCGCATCCTCGCCGCGCACGACGAGGAACTCCTCGGCCGGATGCGGGAGTTCCAGCAGGAGCTCAACGACCAGGCCACCGAGAAGGGCAAGCGCCTGCGGTCCAAGGTCGAGGGCTCCAACGGCTTCGGCTTCGGCAAGTGACGGCCACCGGTTCGGCGGCGACGGCCCGGGAACTCCTGCGCGAGTTCCCGGTCGTCGACGGCCACAACGACCTCCCGTGGGCGCTGCGCGAACAGGTCCGCTACGACCTCGACGCCCGGGACATCGCCGCCGACCAGTCGGCCCACCTGCACACCGACCTGGCGCGGCTCAGGGCCGGCGGGGTGGGCGCGCAGTACTGGTCGGTGTTCGTCCGCTCGGACCTGCCCGACGCGGTGCCGGCGACACTGGAACAGATCGACTGCGTACGGCAGTTGATCGCGCGGTACCCCTCGCAGCTGCGGGCCGCGCTCACCGCCGCGGACATGGAGGCGGCGCGCGCGGAAGGCCGTATCGCCTCCCTCATGGGCGCCGAGGGCGGCCACTCCATCGCCAACTCCCTGGCGACGCTACGCGCGTTGTACGCGCTCGGCGTGCGCTACATGACCCTCACCCACAACGACAACGTGGACTGGGCGGACTCGGCGACGGACGAACCCGGCGTCGGGGGGCTCTCGGCCTTCGGCCGTGCGGTGGTTGAGGAGATGAACCGCGAGGGCATGCTCGTGGACCTCTCGCACGTGGCGGCGACGACCATGCGGGACGCGCTGGACGTCTCGGTCGCGCCGGTGATCTTCTCCCACTCCTCCGCGCGGGCCGTGTGCGACCACCCGCGCAACATCCCGGACGACGTCCTGGAACGCCTTCCGTCCAACGGCGGCATGGCGATGGTGACGTTCGTGCCGAAGTTCGTCCTCCAGGCCGCCGTGGACTGGACGGCCGCGGCCGACGAGAACATGCGCGAGCACGGCCTGCACCACCTCGCGACCACCCCCGAGGCGATGAAGGTGCACCGCGCCTTCGAGGAGCGCAACCCGCGCCCGGTCGCCACGGTCTCGACGGTCGCCGACCACCTGGACCACATGCGCGAGGCGGCCGGCGTGGACCACCTCGGCATCGGCGGCGACTACGACGGCACGGCCTTCACCCCGGACGGCCTCGACGACGTCTCCGGCTATCCCAACCTGATCGCCGAACTCCTGGACCGCGGCTGGTCGAAGCCCGACCTCGCCAAGCTCACCTGGCAGAACGCGGTCCGGGTCCTGGGCGCCGCGGAGGACGTGGCCCAGGGGCTTCAGGCGACGCGTGCGCCGTCCAACGCGACCATCGAGTCGCTGGACGGCTGACCGCCATCGGCCTCCAGGGCGGGGTAGTCGGTGTAGCCGTCCGCCCCGCCCACGTACATCAGGTACCGGTCGCGGACCGGATTGAGGGGCGCGCCCCGCCGCAGCCGGTCCACCAGGTCCGGGTTGGCGAGGAACGGCCGGCCGAGGGCGACCAGGTCGGCCCCTGCGGCCAGCATGTCGTGGGCCGCCCGGGTGACGGCCTGGGTGGTGAGGCCGGACAGCACCGGGTTGCCGATCAGGACGCCGGGCCAGTCGGCGCGGATCCGGCGGTACCACCGGGCGCCGGGGTCGGCGTGCACGAGGTGCAGGTAGGCCAGGTCCAGGCCCTTCAGCCGGGCCAGCAGGGCTGGGTAGAGGACCTCGGTGTCGTCCTCCTCGACACCGTTGACGGTGCTCCCGGGGGAGATCCGTACGCCCACCCGGTCGGCGCCGATCGCGTCGGCCACCGCCTCGGTGACCTCCGTCGTGAACCGCACCCGCCGCTCCACCGACCCGCCGTATCCGTCTGTCCTGCGATTGGTGTTCCCGGCGAGGAACTGGTGCAGCAGATGCCCGTTGGCCGAGTGCACCTCGACGCCCTCGAAGCCCGCTTCGAGCGCCCGGCGGGCGGCGGCGGCGAAGTCGTCGACGGTGGACCGGATGTCGGCCGCGGTCATCTCCCGCGGCACGACGGCCGCCCGGTGTCCGCCCGGAGTGAAGATCGTCTCCGGAAGCGGTACGGCGGAGGGCGCGACGGGCGTCAGGCCCGTGGTCGCCGGATGGGAGACCCGGCCGCCGTGCTGGAGCTGGAGGAACATCCGCCCGCCGCGCGTCCGTACGGCCTCGGTCACCCGCCGCCAGCCGGCCGTGTGCCGGTCGGTGTGGAGGGCGGTGATGTTCGGATACGTCTGCCCGACCGCGTTCGGTGTGGCGGCCTCGCCGATGATCAGGCCGGCGGAGGCGCGCTGGGCGTAGTAGGTGACCATGAGGTCGGTCGGGGTGCCGTCGGCCGCCGCGCGGTTGCGGGTGAGCGGGGCCATCACCAGGTGATGGGGAAGTGCGAGCCGGCCGAGCCGGGACGGTGCCAGGAAGTCCGGTGTGTTCGTCATGGCCGTACGCTAGAACCTGACACTGATGTCAGATTCAAGTCCTGGGGGTGGCCGCCCGTGCGGATCGGTGAACTGGCGCAGCGGACGAACGTGAGCGAGCGGTCGCTGCGCTACTACGAGGCCCAGGGGCTGCTGGCGGCCGACCGCACGCCCGGCGGGCACCGTGACTACCCGGAGGCGGCCGTGGACCGGGTCGTGCGGATCCAGGAGCTGTACGCCGCCGGGCTGCACAGCGACAGGATCCGGCAGCTGCTGCCGTGCATGCGCGACCAGGACGGCGGGCCCTCCGCGACCGCCACCCCGCGCCTGGTCGCCGACCTCACCGAGGAGCGTGCCCGCATCGACCGGATGATCGCCGATCTGAAGCGCTCCCGGGACACCCTCGACGACGTCATCGACGCGGCACGCGGCACCTGACACCGGCGTACCCCCGAACGCCCCGCCCACCAGGAAGGCCCCCGCGCTCCGTGCGACGGTGACCGTACGGCGATCAGGAAGATCACGACGTACGGAGCCCGTCATGGCAGACCTCCAGGACGAACTGCAGCCCGCGGCCGACATGGAAGAGCTGCCCCGGCTCTTCGGGGCCGTGCCGGAGCTGTACACCTCCGGTTCCGACCAGGACGGCGAGCTCCTGGAGCGTGCCTGTGCCCTTCTCGCCGAGCACCCCGTCGCCGACGGCTACAGCGGGCTGCCCTGGGCCCTGCGGCACCTGCCCTGGTTCGACCTGGAGGTCGGCGAGAGCGCCGTGGACACGGACGTGCCCAGGCTCAGGGAGGGGCACGTGGGTGCCCTGATGTGGTCGCTGCACCTGCCCGAGGGGCTCGACGGGGACCGGGCCGTCGGGGCCACCCTGGAGCAGCTCGACCTGGTGAAGACCGTCGTACGCAACCATCCCGAGGGCCTGCGCCTGGCCCGCACCGCGGGACAGGCCACCGACGCCCGCAACTGCGGCCGCGCCGCCGTCCTGCTCGGCCCCGCCGGTGCCGCCGCCCTCGGCGACTCGCTCGGCATCCTGCGCTCCCTGCACGCCCTCGGCCTGCGCGCCCTCACCCTGACCGGGGTGTCCTGGGCGAGCGAGGCGGGGCTGACCCGGTTCGGCGAGGAGATACTGCGCGAGATGAACCGGCTCGGAGTCCTCGCCGACCTCTCCGGCGCCTCCGACGCCACCATCCGGCGGACCCTGGCGGTGGCCAAGGCGCCGGTGCTCTTCACCCGTTCAGCCGCCCGCGCCCTGCGCCCCCATCCGGCCAACCTCCCCGACGACCTGCTCGCCGAGCTGGGCGCCGCGAAGGGCCTGTGCATGGTGCCGCTGACGGCCGAGCAGACCGGCCCGACGGTCCGGGACGTCGCCGACCACCTCGACCATGTGCGCGCGGTCGCGGGTGCCGAGAGCGTCGGCCTGTCCGGCACCTACGACGCCGGCACCGCCCACCCGCAGGAGCTCGGCGACGCCTCCTGCTACCCCCACCTGGTCGCCGAGCTGCTGCGCCGCGGCTGGGACGAGGCCGAGCTCGCACTGCTGACCTGGGGCAACGTCCAGCGGCTGCTGCGCGAGTCCGATTTCACCGCGCGGGCGGCGCAGCTGCGGCGCGAGCCGTCCACGGCGAAGATCGCGGACCTCGACGGCTGACCGGGGATGCCGGGTGGTGCGACACCAGTGCTGCAGCGGTGCTACAGCGGGTCGATCCGGCACAGGCAGAACGGATGCCCCGCCGGATCCGCGTACACCCGGAAGTCCTCCTTGTCCTCGGCGTGCAGCAGTCGTGCGCCCAGCTCCAGCACCTTGGCCTCGGCCGCGTCGATCTCCTCCCATGTGGTCCCGCCGTCGAAGTCCAGGTGGAACTGCTGGGAGTTGCGGTCGGCCCGTGGCCACTCGGGCGGGGTGAGCCCCGGTGCGCTCTGGAAGGCCAGCCGGGGGCCGCCGGGGACGCGCAGGACCACCCAGTCGGGGTCGTCGTCCTCCGGGGTGCCGCCCACGATTCCGGCGTAGAAGCGGGCGAGGGCGCGGGGGTCGGGGCAGTCGATCACGACGGAACGGAAACGTGCGACAGTCACGAGAGGTCCTCCTGGTTCGACAGGCGGTTCGACAGGCGGTTCGACGGGCGGTTCGGCAGCCGCTTCACCGGCGGTTCAGCAGGCGCAGAGGCAGAACGGGTGCCCCGCCGGGTCCGCGTACACACGGAAGGTGCGGGAGCGGTCCTCGGCGTCCAGCGGCTTCGCCCCGAGCGCCAGCACCTCCTTCTCGGCCGCGTCCAGGTCCTGGACGGTCAGGTCCAGGTGGAACTGCTGCGAGGCGTCGGGGGCGGGCCACTTCGGGGGCACGTAACCGGGGGCGGCCTGGAAGGCCAGCGACGGTCCGCCGGGGGTCCTGAGGTCCACCCACTCGCCCTCGCCCTCGACGGTGCCGCCGAGGACACCGGCGTAGAAACCGGCGAGCGCGCGGGGGTCCGGACAGTCCAGTACGACGGTTCCGAGTTCGGCGACGGCCATGGCTTCCTCCTTGAAGCGCGGTTACCTGTAGAAGCGAGTAACCAGTAACGGTTACCGCATGCTCCCGCATCGGGGGTAACGTCGCAAGGGAATTCTCTAGCTAGGTAGCGTGCAGCCATGAGTGAGCGATCGCCCGCGCCCGGGGGGCTGGCCCTGGTCCAGGCCCTGGTCAACACGGTGGACCTGGAGTCGGGCGCCGACTCGCTGGACACCGCGGAGGGGCGGGAGCGGTTCACGATCGCCGACGGCGAGGTGGCGCGGGCGCGTGAGCTGCGGGAGTCGCTGCGGGTCGCGCTGCTGGCCCACGCCGGGCATCCGCCGCACCGGGCGGTGACGCCGCTGGGGGAGTTGCTGGCGGCGGCGCCCCTGGTGCTGACGGTGGCCGCGTCGGACGGCTCGGCCGCCCTCGCCCCCGCCGACGCCGGGCCCCTGCTCTCCCGCGTCGCGGCCGCCGTCGCCGAGTCGCTCGTCGCGGGCACCTGGATCCGCCTGAAGGCCTGTGAGGCCGTGGACTGCCACTGGGCGTACTACGACCGGAGCCCGGCGGGGCGGGGGCGGTGGTGCTCCATGCAGGTGTGCGGGGCGCGGGCGAAGATGCGGCGGTACCGGGGGAAGAGCACGGCCTGACGGTGCCGTTGGGGTGGTCGGGAGGGTGCGGCCGCGACGGCCGCCGCACCCTCCTATGCGCCCTCCTCGCCTCCACGCGGAGCGCTCGCGGCGGCCCGCGAGCCCACCAGGAGCAGGCACAGCACCGAGACCCCCGCCACCAGGCCGGCCAGGACCAGCAGCGGATCCAGCGGCCGGGCGGTGGACGCGGCCGTCTGGGTCACGGCCGGCTGCGCCGCCTGCGAGACCTGCGGCGATGGCGCCGTCTGCGGTACGGCGGCTTGGGACGCCGTGGGTGAGGGCGACGAGCCGGCCCGGGGTGCGGCGGCACTGCGGCTCGTCGTCATGCCCGGCATCGTCGAGTGCTGTTCCTGGCTCGTGGACGGCTGCGTGTGCTCGTGCTGCGTCGGCGCCGCCGGGGTCGGTTTCGGAGCCGGAGCCGCCGCCCGGACCGTGATGCCCGCGATCATGTCCGGGTGGACCGTGCAGACGTAGCCGTAGGAACCGGCCGTGGTGAAGGTGAAGCTCCAGCTCTGGCCCTTGTTCAGCATGGGGGAGTGGATCGAGAGCGGGCCGGAGGTGGTCTTCACGTCGTGCGGGGCCGTGTCGTAGTTGGTCCAGGTGACCGTGGACCCCGCGGGCACGCTCAAGGACGCCGGCGAGAAGGCGTACCCCTTCATGGCCACGGAGTAGCCCGCCGCCGTCGCCTCGTGGCCGTACGGCAGCATCCCCAGGGCGAGCAGGGCGAGGACCGCCGCGGCCCGCAGCACCCCCCTCACGCGAACTCCACCGCGACGAGCAGCCTGAGACGCGTGGCCGGCAGCCGCCACGGCAGCCGGAACCCGGTGGCCCGGCGCAGCAGCCGGTACGGCAGCCGGGCCGTGCCCACGACGAGCAGCAGGTCCTCGGCCCGCTCGACCACCCGCAGCCGCAGCAGGACGGGAAAGGCGACGCCGTTCAGGGTGAGGTCGCCGGTGAGCTGGAGCCGGTCGCCGGGCACGGTGTCGACCTGCTCGGAGGTCAGGACGGCCCGCAGTTCACGGTCGTCGAACTCGAAGCGGAACGACGGCTGGCGCAACGACGGCTGTTCGGCGTCCTGGGGCATCTCCACGGACGCTGCCGCGAGCGGCACCCGGCGCCGCCGTACCGGCAAAGGGCCGTACCAGGCGGTGAGTTCGGCGAGCGAGCGGCCCGGGGCCACGGTGAGGTGCCGGGGCGGAGGAACGGTGGGCAGGGTGACGGTTGTCATCCCGAACTCCTTGGAAAGCGGTTCCCGAAATGTGGTGGGGGTGTGGAGAATGGGCGTGGACGCCGTTCCGGCCGGCTGAGCCCCGGCCGGAACGGCGTCCACCCATGTGTCAGCAGTTGGCGGTGAGGAAGTCCGTGGTGGGCGTGAGCATGTGCCCGGCCCAGACGGTGTGCATCTTCACGTAGCTGTCGACGTCGAGCAGGTCGGTGACCTGCTGCCCGAGCGATTCCTCCAGGTGTGCCGAGTAGATGTGCTGGAGCAGCACGGTGAGGGTGTCGTCGGCCACCGAGCCACCGTCACTGACGGCCGGCTTGAGGATGGACTCGATCCACACCGTGTGCATCTTGAGGTACGAGTCGAGCGCCAGCGCGTCCTGCACCTGCTGGCCAGGCGACTCCGACAGGTGCGCCGCGTAGAGGTGCTGCAGGATCGGCAGCAGCTCGTTGTCGATGCTGGCGCACTGCTCGGAGCCGGAGCCGGAGCCGGAGCCGGAGCCGGAGCCGGAGCCACCGCCGGAGGTCGGCGTGGCCGTCGGGGTCGCGGTGGGAGTTGCGGTGGGCGTGCCGGTGGGCGGCGTCACGGTGGGGGTGGCCGTCGGAGTGGCCGTGGGCGTGCCGGTCGGCTTCACCGTCGGGGTGGGCGTGGGCGTCGTACCGCCACCGCCACCGCCGCCGCCGGACGCGGCGACGACCTTCACGGACGACACCATGTCCGGGTGTACCGCGCAGTAGTACTCGTACGTCCCCACCTTGGTGAAGGTGTACGACCACGACTGGCCCTGCTGCAGGGTCCCCGAGTCGAAGGCCACGGGGGCCTTGGTCGTGGTCACCGTGTGCGGTGCGCTGTCGTGGTTGGTCCACCGGACGGTCTGGCCGGCCTCGACGACGAGCTGCTTGCCGTCGCCGAACTTGTAGCTCATGATGTCGACTTGGTAGTCCGGCTTGGCGGCCGCGGCGGGCTGTACCTCGGCAGCGGCGGCAGCGGGCGCCTGAGCCGCGCCCGCGGTCTGCTGCGAGGAACTCGTGGATCCCGAGGCCACGTTCAGCAGTCCGAGACTGAGCACGGCCGCGAGTGCCGCGCCGAGCCCCACGAACAGCAGGGACCGGCCCCCGGACCTACCGGCCTCGGCCGTCGGCGGCTCGAGCCGCCGTTCGCCGGTCTCTTCGCTTCTTTTCACTTCAACTCCTATTGTTTCCCAGGGAGTTGTTTCCCATGGAGTTCAGCGGCCAGGATCGGCCGTGACCAGCAGACTCGTCACGGCGAGGACGACGAGGACCAGCCCCGTCTCGACCGCGACCGAGTAACCGAAGGGCCGCACGGTGGCGGCGTCGCCGCGCAGCAGCACGGCGAGATCGAGGCGGGTGCGCACCCACTGGCGGCTCGCGTACGCGGCCACCAGGACGCCCCCGAGGACGGCTGTCTTGACGAGCAGCAGATGCCCGTACGAGGTGTGCAGCAGGGCGCCGTACGACCCCACCACCTGCCAGGCGAGCACCAGCCCGGCGCCGACGATGCCGGTCACGCTCACGGCCGCGAGCTTCGAGTAGCCCGGCACGACCCGCGCCAGCTCCCCGGCTTGGCGGCGCGGGAGCACGGCCAGCGCGAGCATCGCGAGCCCGCCGATCCACAGGGCGGCCCCGAGCAGGTGCACGAAGTCGGCGATGGCGCCCCAAGTGGGCTCGCTGCCCTCGGAGTTGTGGCCCGTCATCCCGGTAGTGCGCAGCAGGCCGAAGGTCACGGCGAGGGCGCCCACCCGCCAGCCCGGCGAGCGGGAGGTGGCCGGGCCGCCCTGGAGCAGGGCGCTGAGCACCACGGCCGCGAGCACCCACATCAGCCCCCGTGCGGCGAGCACGATGCCGGGTTCGGTGGCCAGGACGTCCGCGTAGGTCGCCGGGCGCAGGGCGTCCCGCAGGCCGCCGAGGGAGGTGTAGGCGCCCTGGAGTCCGAGGGCCGCCACGGTCGCCAGCAGTCCGGCCGTCCAGGCGAGCCCGAGCAGCACCCGGGCCCGCGGTTCGTGGGTGCCGCCCGGCCACAGCAGCGCGACGAACGCGAGCCCGCCGACGAACAGGGCCAGCGCGAGATAGCCCGCCCAGCGGGCGGCGACGAGACCCTTGCGGACCGAGGGGGACGGTCCGGGAGCGGCAGCCGGGGCCTCGTCGCCGCCGGTCTTGATGGCGGCCGTGCCTGCGGTGAAGGCGATCCGGCCGGAGGAGGCGTGCCCGTCCTTCTCGTCCACGACGGACCAGACGACGGCGAACCTCCCGTCCGCCGGGCTGTTGAGGGCGACCCGCACGACACTCTTCTTCGCCGTACCCGACACCGGCAGCCGGTCGCCGTCCACGGTCAGCACCCGTACGTCGGTCAGGTCGACGGGCTCGTCGAAGGTGAGGGTGAGGCTGCCGGGCGCCTTCTTCAGGTCGGCCCCGTCCTTGGGGGAGGAGCTCACCAACTGGGTGTGGGCGAAGGCGGGCTGGACCGCGCCGAACAGGGCGCAGAGCAGCGCGGCGAGCAGGAGCAGGGTCCGGCGCAGGGTCCTCACGGGGTCGCCTCCGGCTGCGGGGAGGCGGAGGCGGGGGCGAGGATGCCGCCCAGGAGGCTCGACGCGGGGGCGAGTCCGACGCAGGGGGAGGAGGCCGGCGACGGGGAGGGGCTCGCCGCCGGGCCGTTCAGGAGGCCGAGGACGGAGTCGGTGACCCCGACGAGCAGCGGCTGTACGAGGTTGACCTCGCCGTCCGTGCAGCCGTCCGTGTCCGAGGGGGAGGGCGTGGGGGTGGTGGGCCCGGGGGTGGGCGTGGGGGAACCGGTGCCCGGGACCGGCGTGGTCCCGTGGCCGGTGTGCCCGCCGCCCTGACCGCCACCGGAGCCGACGGGGACGGTACCGGTCACCACGCCCCCGCCCCCGCCCCCGATGCCGTACCCGCCGCCGTATCCGAGGCCCCCGCCGACTGAGCCGAATCCGCCGGCTCCACCGACGCCGCCTCCGCCGACTCCGCCGTACGACGGCAACTCCCCTGATCCCACCGGTGCTTGACCTGCCCCAGGGGAGGTCGTCGCCGGTGCCGTGGCGGCGGGCGGGTTGAGCGCCGGAGCGGCCTCGGCCGCGCCGGAGGCGGGGGCGCCGATGCCCGACGCATAACCCAGCACGATCACCACGGTGCCGACGAGCGCCCCGGCGACAAGTTCGTCACGGTGGTCGCGTGCGGAGGCTCGGGTCGCCCTGCGGAACAAGGGCATGACTCACTCCTGACATGCTCATCTCAATCCGGCCGGAGAACGCGGCCGATGACGAACAGTGGAGTGGAGGGTGGATTCCGCATCACTACGCACTGGTTAACCGATGGTTGCCTACCTCTCCACAGCGGGGGTGTGGTCTGTGAGAACGGTCGATTCCGCACTGTGCTCGAATGCAAATCGAACTCGTGTTGAGGATTCCGGGGAGGCTTGGCGTATGCCAAGACGGAGGGTCCCGACGGGAATTCAGAGAAGCCGGCCGACGACGGCCGCGGCCCACTCCGGCTGCTCCTCCAGCCAGCGTCCCAGGTGTTCCCGGACGGCTTCCTCGACGGCGGAGCGCACGGTCACGTTGCCCAGCGCGCCGCTTGTGGCGCCGAGGAACTCGGGCTCGTCCACCTTCACCGACACGACAGCGGTCAGGCCCGCACAGATTTGCTCGGTGCTCAGACCGGGATCGGCCGGGGGCAGCAACCGCTGCTTTCGCGCATACGCGTTGAGCGCGGCGGCCACTCCGCCGAGGAAGCCCTCCGTATGCGTGCCGCCATCAGGGGTGGGCCGGCTGTTGGCGTAACTCCGGATCCGCTCCTGGCCGGAGCCGCGCCACCGCAGGCCCACTTCCACGGTCCCAGCCGCTTTCGGGTCCTCTCGCTCGAAGCGGATGACGTCCGGATGGAGGGGCGGCCCCGCCTCCGCGTCGAGGAAGGCGACGAACTCCGCCACCCCGTCCGGGAATCGCCACCGCACCGAACGTGGCTCGCCCGAAGTGCGCTCGTCGGTCAGCGAGATGTCCAGGCTCCGGTTCAGGAAGGCCAGTTCCCTGAAGCGCTCCGCCAGCGCGGTGAACGAGAACTCCGTCGTCTCGAAGATGGTGTCGTCCGGTCGGAAGACGAGGGTGGTCCCGCTTCCGGTCGCCGGTCCGGCGGTGACGGGTGCGGAGACCGCGGCGCCGTGGACGTACTCCTGGACCCAGCGCACCCCCTCGCGCCGCACCTCGGCCCTCAGGCTGCTCGACAGGGCGTTGGTGACGCAGGGGCCGACACCGACGAACCCTGACGTCACCGAGTGGCGGCCACCGGGGTCCGCCCCGGTGACGGGCCGGGTCAGCAGGCTCTCGAGACCGGGACTGCCGACGTGACCCGCGGCCTCCACCGGTACACCAGGTCCGTCGTCGGCGACCCGCACGCCGCCGTCGGCGGTGAGGGTGACGTCGACGCGGGTGGCGCGGCCGGCCAGGATCTCGGCCACGGCCGGGTCGGTGGCCTCGAACACCAGCTGCCGCAGCCCGCGTTCGCCGACGGAGCCGGCGTACATCCCGGGCCGTCTCCGGATCGCTTCCAGCCCCTCCAGAACCTTGATGCAACTGGCGTCGTACCTGATGGCTTCCTCGCTCACGAAATCCTCCCGCGGTGGTGCCCGAAAGACCTCGCCAGCGTAGGGGAAATTCAGGAAACGGCCAGGTCAGAGCAGATGTGCCGAGGCCGTGGACGGGCGGGTGGGCAGCGACCGCGAGGCCGCCGACCAAAGGGGTCCGAGCCCGTCACCGCATCGTGTCCACGGCCGCGCCGAGAGCGCGCATGGGGCAACTCCCGTCCGCTCCCGGGCCGTTGATTCCGTTGATTCACTATCGTGCACGGATGTGGAGGACGTTGCGGCTGGCGGTCGCTCAGAGCACGGTCACGGAAGATCCCACCGACCCCGGGAACCTGCGGGCGAGCGGCTCGGAGATCCGCGGTCTGATGCGTGACGCGCGGGCCGCAGGTGCCCGGCTCGTGCAGTTCCCGGAGGGCGCGATCACCTATCCGGGCAAGTACGTGATGTCGTCCGGCGCCCCGGGGACACTCGCCGCCGCGGACTGGAGCCGGGTCGACTGGGACGTCGTACGGGAAGAGGCCGAGGCCGTCGCCGACCTGGCCGGTGAGCTGGGGCTGTGGGTGGCCTTCGGGGCCCCGCACCCGCTGACGCCTCCGCACCGGCCCCACAACAGCCTGTACGTCGTCTCGGACGCCGGGGCACTCGTCGCCCGCTACGACAAACGCCACCTGTCGCACACCGAGGTCTCGTACCTGTACACCCCCGGCACGGCACCCCTCGTCTTCGCGGTCGACGGCGTCCGCTTCGGTGTCGCGCTGTGCATCGAGGCGAACTTCCCCAAACTCTTCGCGGAGTACGAGCGGTTGGACGTGGACTGCGTACTGCTCTCCGTCATGGTCGACGACGCCGCCCGCGCGGCCCTCGCGCAGGCGTACGCCACCCTCTACAGCTACTGGGTGGGCTACTCCGTCCCGGCCCAGTTCGCAGCGAGCGCCCCGGCCACGATCACCGCCCCCGGAGGCCGGCGCCTCGCGACCGGGCCGGCCGGCAACCGGCCCGGCCTCGCCGTCGCCGACATCGACCTGGACGCCCGGGATCCCGACATCGACATCGCCCTGCGCCGCGCCCGCCCCTGGCGCCGGACCTCCCGCGCCGGCCTGTACGACAGCCACGTCGTCGTGGGCGACACCAGAAGCGACACCCGCACCGAATTCTGACGTGAACGCGCCCGCAGCCGTACGGCATCATGCGGGGATGCTCACCGTGCGGCCCGTCCTGGAGATCTGCGCCCCCGAGGGGTTCGACCTGTGGCCGACGGCGACGGCTGGGCCGGCTTCGGCCACCACCCGTCACCGGTGGCCGAACGGCACGGCGAAACGGTCCGTCTGACCGTCGACAGCGAGGCGGACGCGAGCCCGGTCATCGAGGTCTCCGTGCCCGAACTGCGCCGCCTGCTCAGCGAGGCCGAACGCGAGGTGGCCGCCTTCGCGCACCGGGCCGCACTCTGGACCGCCGCACAACTGCCCGACCACTCGGAGCAGGTCTCCCGGGCGATCAGACGTGCGCTGACGCTGCCCGCACCCGGGACGTCCGAGCCCTGTGCGCTGACGCTGCCCGCACCCGGGACGTCCGAGCCGTAGACCTCTGTGCGCCGTTGTCGAGGCGGTCGGCCCGCGCCTCAGGCGGTCGGCCGTCCCATCGCCCGGTACGTCCACCCGGCCTTGCGCCACAACTCCGGGTCCAGGGCGTTGCGGCCGTCGAGGACGACCTTCGCCGCCGCGACCTCGCCGAGGGCCGCCGGGTCCAGTTCGCGGAACTCCCGCCACTCCGTGAGGTGGAGTACGACGTCGGCGCCCCGGACCGCGTCCACGGCGGTGTCGGCGTAGCCGAGGGTCGGGAACAGGCGGCGGGCGTTGTCCATGCCCTTCGGGTCGTAGACCGTGACCTGGCCGCCCTGGAGGTGGATCTGCCCGGCGACGTTCAGCGCGGGGGAGTCGCGGACGTCGTCCGAGTCCGGCTTGAAGGTGGCGCCGAGCACCGCGACCCGCTTGCCGAGGAACGGCCCGCCGCCCAGGATCTGCCGGGCCAGCTCCACCATCTGGCCGCGCTGGCGCATGTTGATGGAGTCGATCTCGCGCAGGAAGGTCAGCGCCTGGTCGGCGCCGAGCTCACCCGCCCGGGCCATGAATGCGCGGATGTCCTTCGGCAGACACCCGCCGCCGAAGCCGATCCCGGCCCGCAGGAACTTCTTCCCGATCCGGTCGTCGTAGCCGATGGCCTCCGCCAGCTTCGCCACATCGCCGTCCGCGGCCTCGCACACCTCCGCCATCGCGTTGATGAAGGAGATCTTCGTGGCCAGGAAGGAGTTCGCGGACGTCTTCACCAGCTCGGCGGTCGGGAAGTCCGTCACCACGAACGGCGTGCCCTCGCCGAGCGGCGTCGCGTACACCTCGCGCAGCAGCTTCTCCGCGCGCTCACTGCGCACGCCGACGACGATCCGGTCCGGGTGCAGCGTGTCGTCCACCGCGAAGCCCTCGCGCAGGAACTCCGGGTTCCAGGCCAGCTCGGCGTCCGCGCCCGCGGGGGAGTGGTCGGCCAGGTAGCGGGCCAGCCGGTCCGCGGAGCCCACCGGCACGGTCGACTTGCCGACGACCAGGGCCGGGCGGGTCAGGTGCGGGGCGAGGGAGGCGATCGCCGAGTCGACGTACGACATGTCGCAGGCGTACTCGCCGTGCCGCTGCGGGGTGTTGACGCAGACGAAGTGCACGTCACCGAAGGCGCCGGCCTCGGCGAAGTCCATGGTGAAGCGGAGCCGGCCGGTGGAGCCCTCGATCCCGGCGACATGCTTGCGCAGCAGGTCCTCCAGGCCCGGCTCGTACATCGGGACCTCACCCCGCTGGAGCATCTCGATCTTCTCGGGCACCACGTCGAGCCCCAGCACCTCGAAACCGAGCTCGGCCAAGGCCGCGGCGTGGGTGGCGCCGAGGTAGCCGGTGCCGATCACGGTGATCTTGAGGGCCATGGAGACTCCATAAAGGGGGACGGTCCGGTGCGCGCCCGAGCATAGTCGGAGCGCCTGACGGGCAGCTTTCCCGCTGTCGCCAAGCTCACGTCGTCACTCCCGTGGGCGGACCCCTAAAATTTGAGTTACTTAACGGTAATTAGCACAGGCACTGCAGCGTCCTTGGAGCGTGAGAGACCTTGGCCGGATCGGCTGACTTCGACCTGTACCGCCCGTCCGAGGAGCACGACATGCTCCGGGACGCCATCCGCTCGCTGGCGGAGGCGAAGATCGCGCCCTACGCCGCCGCGGTCGACGAGGAGGCCCGCTTCCCGCGCGAGGCGCTGGACGCCCTGGTGGCCAACGACCTGCACGCCGTGCACGTCCCCGAGGAGTACGGCGGCGCGGGCGCCGACGCGCTGGCCACGGTGATCGTCATCGAGGAGGTCGCACGCGCCTGCGTGAGCTCCTCCCTCATCCCAGCCGTGAACAAGCTGGGCTCGCTCCCGGTGATCCTCTCGGGTTCCGAGGACCTGAAGAAGAAGTACCTCTCGCCGCTCGCCAAGGGCGACGCGATGTTCTCCTACGCCCTCTCCGAGCCGGACGCCGGCTCCGACGCGGCCGGCATGAAGACCAAGGCGGTCCGCGACGGCGACCACTGGATCCTCAACGGCGTCAAGCGCTGGATCACCAACGCGGGCGAGTCCGAGTACTACACGGTGATGGCCGTGACGGACCCGACGAAGCGCTCGAAGGGCATCTCGGCGTTCGTCGTCGAGAAGTCCGACGAGGGCGTCTCCTTCGGCGCCCCCGAGAAGAAGCTCGGCATCAAGGGCTCCCCGACCCGCGAGGTCTACTTCGACAACGTCCGCATCCCCGCCGACCGCATCATCGGCGAGGAGGGCACCGGCTTCGCGACCGCCATGAAGACCCTGGACCACACCCGCATCACCATCGCCGCGCAGGCGCTCGGTGTCGCCCAGGGCGCCTTCGACTACGCCAAGGGCTACGTCCAGGAGCGCAAGCAGTTCGGCAAGGCCATCGCCGACTTCCAGGGCATCCAGTTCATGCTCGCCGACATGGCCATGAAGATCGAGGCCGCGCGCGCCCTGACCTACCAGGCCGCGGCCGCCTCGGAACGCCTCGACAAGAACCTCACCTTCCAGGGCGCGGCGGCCAAGTGCTTCGCCTCGGACGTGGCGATGGAGGTCACCACGGACGCTGTCCAGCTCCTCGGCGGGTACGGGTACACCCGTGACTACCCGGTGGAGCGGATGATGCGCGACGCGAAGATCACACAGATATACGAGGGCACGAACCAGGTCCAGCGGATCGTGATGGCAAGGAACCTTCCCTAGCAGGGTTTTTGCAGGTCAGAAGTTGTTTCGAAGGTCCGGAGAGACACCCTCGGCTTTCTGCCCGCTGCGGTCCGATCAGGGCCGTTCCTGGGCGTCATGCTGGGGGAATCCTGGGCAGATGCCGGGCTGGAAACGGCCACTGACCTGCACAAACAACACAGCCCCCGGCGTCGCGCCGGGGGCTGTTGTCGTACGCGCATCAGGCGACCTCTGATGCCTCCGTGGGGTCGTCGGCGCCGGGCGTCAACATCGTTGCGATGGCGGCCCGACCGCGCTGCTCGGCCCCTTCGAAGATGTAGTGGTAGTGCTCCCTCAGCACGTCCGTGCTGCTGTGGCCCATCCAGTCGGCCACATCGTTCTCGGGGACTTCGGCGTACAGCAGCCGCCATCCGTAGTAGTGCCGGAGTGAGTGGGCCTTGCAGTACTTCACCTGCCCCTTGCCCAGAGCCTCCATCCAGATCCTCGGGTAGAAGTACGACGCGTAGAGGTAGCCGGTCCGCGTCACGTTGGGGAAGAGAAGCCGCTCCGGCCCCCATAGGCCGTGGTTCTTGATGTGCCGCCGAAGCTCGAAGGCGACGTTCGGAGGGAGGGGGACAGTGCGCCCTGGCTCGCCTTCGTCACGAGCCTTGATGTGCCGACGCTGGATGGCGCTGTTCTTCCCCGACTCGGTGTCTCCGTCCTCCGCAATCTGGAAGTCGACGCGAAGCGTCTCGGCCTTGAAGTCGATCTGATCGCGGGATACCGCCATGGCCTCACCCAGCCGCAGGCCGCACCCGAACTTCATGGAGGATCG
Source organism: Streptomyces sp. NPDC058307 (assembly GCF_042880295.1). Taxonomy (NCBI): domain Bacteria; kingdom Bacillati; phylum Actinomycetota; class Actinomycetes; order Kitasatosporales; family Streptomycetaceae; genus Streptomyces; species Streptomyces sp. NPDC058307. The sequence goes on along the minus strand of NZ_JBHVYZ010000027.1, from coordinate 48,273 downwards.
GCCACGTCCTCGCAGATTCTCCCGTACATGGGAGCGACGGCCGCTGAGGTCCGAGCGCTTCCGGAAGTTGTGGTGACCGTAGAACGGTCAGGCAAGACGGGTCGGCCAGCCACCGTTTTCAGACTCCGCGGTGACGATTCCGAGCCCGCGCCAGAACCGGTCTCCCATTCTCCCGCCCCCATGCCGGCCGAAGCGGAACGGGAGGCGAAGCGGCCCACCGTCGTCCGCCTGGACGCCTACCGCCCGGAACCGAAGCAGGCCCCGGATCCTGTGCCGGAACCGAAGCGGCCGGTTCTCCCTCGGGTTTCCGTGACCAGGCGGCCCGAACCGCTCGAAGAGAACCCGTTCCGCGCACTGATCCAGCGAACAAAGCCAGCCCTCGGAGCCACTTCTGGGGGCTTCGGTGAACCCGCACCGATGAGAGGGCGCAAGCGTCCTGCGAGCAACCGCGCGGTCCGGCCAGGGACTGAGAGTCCGGTGTTTATACCTTGCTCGCGACCACCATGTAGTTCTCGGCCTCCAGATCGAACGTGCTCAGTTCCACCTGGAGTCCGACCCGGTGCAACTCGACTTCGAGTTCCTCGTACCGGTAGGGCCAGCAGGACAGCAGTTCCGAGCGGACAAGAACCAACCCGGTCGCATCAACTTGCGCGATCGCAATCTCGATATGGTGCTCCTCCTCCCAATGCGGCGCAATCTCCCAGCGGTAGACCACGACAGCATCGCGACCGTTCCGGCGGACGAGTCGGTCACTGATGTCCAGCCGGGAACCTCTGGCCCTCACGAGTTCCCAAGTACGGGAGGTGAGTACCAAGCGCCCGCCGGGACTCAGAAGCCGTGACATCGACTCCAGAGCAGCAACCCTGCCTCTCGCGCCCACGGCATGGTGCAGCGAGTTGCCAACGCAGAACACCATGTCGAACGTGTTGTCCTGGAAATGGTCGGGCAACTCTTCCCAGTTCGCCCGTACGGCCCGGACGGATGCCCCGAACTCCTCAGACAACTCTGCAGTCCGACGAACCATCGTTTCGCTGGCGTCAGTTGCGACAACCTGCATGCCACGACCGGCGAGGCCAACCGCCAACTGTCCGGTTCCGCACGAACAGTCGAGGACGTGAGAGTTCGACGGCAGGAGATTGAGGACGTCATCGAACGACGCAGCGAACTCGGCTGGAGCCAGCTTTGCATCCGAGATGAGCCACTCGTACACCTCGGCAAGCGCGTTATAACCCGTCACAACTACTACCTCCGTCACGCGGCAGACTCACGGCTGGACGTCAGTTCATCAACGGAGCAAGCCGGGCACCAATGGTTTTCGCAAGGATGGCTCTGACGGTGTTTGTGGGTTGTCAGTTGTCCGTCTGAGTGGATGTCATCGGCTGGTCAGCTGAGAAGTTGTTCGTGAGGTAACTCTGCGCCGCAGCCGGCCAGCACGGACAGCAACAGGAACCGGGACACTTCCCGTCACGCTGAGCTGCAGCCGGCCAGCGCGGAGCGCGAACAGAACCGCGCAACGGTTGGCCAGCTTGACGCTTACCGACCAGCACCCAAGCCTGCGCCGGAACCGAAGCGACCGGAACCGCTCGGGGACACGAATCGACTACGCGACTGGGCAGGCCGCTCCAGGAAGCGCACGATTCGGGGAGCACGTCACCACTGCCAGGGACAGATACGAGGGACGTTCCAGATAGAAGCCGTACGACACATCAGCGCCCGAGTGCAGGTGTTCGGCAGCAGAGACCACCAGGCGGGCCAGGCGGGGGGTGTCTCGGTCCCGTTTCGCCGCGAACCGGGGCGCGTACTCGGCCAGCCGCTCACCGAGCCAGGCCGCCGCCTCCTTGGCTTCCTCCCATGTGCCACGAACGATGGAACGGGGCTTGATCAGCCAGTATGCCGTTTCAAGGGGCGGCAGATCGGTGGTCGGGAACTCCGCCGCGACCTCTCGATAACGCTCGATCAGTTCTGGTCTGCTTCCCGCCGGGGGCGGCTCAGGATGTGGAGGTGGCCGCAGGGCCTCATTGTCGAAACGCTCTTTCGGGCCGGTCCATAGATAGCCGTGGTGGTGCACCAGTCGTTCCGTTCCGAGGAGTGCCAGCCGGGCCGGACCCAGGGACAGGAGGACCCGGCCCGGCTGGCGGGAGGGGGAGGCTCAGACGTTCAGTCCGAAGCGCGCGGGGTCGATACCGGCCGCGTCCAGTTCCTCCGTGGTGAACCGCAGCGGTTGGGCGTCCAGCCGCTTGCTGTCACCCAGGGCCCAGGCGTCGTCACCGATCCGCGCCAGGGTCACGCACCCTTCGGTGCAGGGGCCGCCGCATGCCTTCACGAACGACGCCCCGTTGATGTCGAGCGCGTACAGATCACTTCCGTCCAGCATCACTGCACCTTCCTGCTCAACTGATCACGGCCATGACTGACCGTCGCCGCCCATACCGGGCGGGAGTTCAGGGATTCCACCGCAGGGGCGGTGTCTCACTCGGCGCGAACGACCATGGCGAACGAGGTCCGGATGCGCCGGAAACCGGCGTGCCCGGACCGGCCCGTGTGGCTCATGCACTCCACGTCGACGGAGGCCGAGTCATCGGCGGGAGTTGCCTTCCAACCGCAGTGCAGACACTCGGCCTCGAACGTCACGTCCGTGTCGGGATGCTCGATGATCCGGTGCATGACGTACCGCATGGCCGCTCTGACGCTCACAGCCCACCCCTACGGCTCCGCGCGTTGGCTGCGGAGACTCTGCCGCTCAGTCCCGCTGACGGGCTATTCGGCGGGGGCTTGTAGTCAGGACACTTCGGGCTCCCGCACTCACACCGAGGCCAGTGCAAAGCCGAACTCGGCGCCAGGTCCGCGCCCTCGGGGCCAGGGTCGCTCTTCTGCACCATGAGCACGCCGCCGACGCCGAACGCTCCGGAGAGACGGGAGGGGAACTGTCGGGCCTCACTGCTGCCCAGATGATCTGCCGCTTCGGTCCTATGTGCCTTGCTGTCGCTCACCATGGCCTCCATCTTCGGCGGCCCACGATTGCGCCTCTAGCCTGTTTCCTGTTCCCGCAAAAAGTCGTTGCGGATGCTTTCGATCAGATCCCGCATTTCATCGCCGGCCAGCGCGGCTCGCGCGAATCCTTCGAACTTGTCAACGTAGAGACTCACATCTCGCGGGTCCGTAACGACGACTTCGGCATGGACGGTTTCAACCGTCACCATGCGGTCGTCACGGATGACGAAGGCATGATTTGCGATGTCATGTTGCTGAATTCTCAGAGGGACTATCCGGATGTCCACGTGGGAGAGCCGTGAAATGGAGACGATGCGATCAAGCTGAGCGGCCATCATCTGCGGTCGCACGATGCGCCAGCGCAGAACAGGTTCGGTGATGATGAACCGGAGCGACTTTGTGTTGTCGTAGAGAACCGCTTGCCGTTCGAGTCGCCCATTGATCGTTCGCGTGAGTGCGTCTTCACTCAGATTGTGCCGTTGCAGAATGGCCCTGATGTACTCGGGCGTCTGGAGCAGGCCCGGAACGAGCGCGGGTTGAAACAGCCGCAGTACAGACATCTGGGCTTCCAGAGCCTTGGCGGCCTGCTGGCCCTTGTGGACCCCGATTCGCTTGAGCAGGCGCCACGCCGTCGCTTCCGTCGCTGACGCGCGTGCGGCTTCTGCGTACTCCGCTTTGACCTCGTCCGAGACACCGATGGCGGTCAGGATGCGCTCTACGTCCGTCGCGCTGGGTGCCAGCTTCGCATTCTCGATCTTGGACAGCTTGGACGGAGACATGAGGGCGCTGCGGGCCACCGCTTTGGCTTCCTTGCCGGATGCCACTCGCAGCGCCCGCAGCGCGGCTCCAAGCTGTGCTCTGTTCACGTCCCGTACTTGGCCCACCATTCGGTGAACGGTTCCGCGTGGGCGAGAGCCGCATCACGGTACCCCGTGAATTCCGCTGTTCGTTCCGGCGGTAGCACTTCCGATCCCAGGTACTTTCCGCTTCCGTCGTAGTTCATCACGGCCACGGATTCGGAGTCGAAGAACCAGAAATCCGGAACGTTCTCCAGGGCGTTGGGTTTGTCGGTGATGTCGAGGATGAAGAACTCTTCACCCCCGCTCGCATTCTTGTGGTAGCCCCAGCCGAGTTCGAACCTAAGATAGTCCGTGAGCGGGCGGGACAGGATATGGACCCGGTATACCCGCTTCCCCTTCTCGGTGTGCGAGCGTAGTTCTTTGATCCAGCCTGCGTTGTAGTCGTCTGGCTGTGGCTCCCCGGCCAGGAATGCCTGATAGGCGTCGATGCTCCCGGACTTGCTGTAGTCGTCCAGGGTCTCCAGCCGGAATGCCTCGCGCTCGAATGCCTCGAAGAGGTCGCCGAGGGTCCTAGATGAGGTTGTCACGGATGGCCTTCTGGATCAGTTCCATCGGGATCTCGACCAGGGTTTCGTGCGCGGGAATCTGAAGCCCGTGGTCGGTCGGCGTCTCGCCCTGTACCAGGAAGGTGCCACGATCCGTGGCGTAGATCGTCGGGCAGTCCTTGATGTCGCACGTGCTGACCAGCTTGGTGACCTTCATGGTCTGGGTTCCCCTCTCCCGTGCCGCTGCCCGTACCCCGCATCTGGGTTGATGCTCCCGAGGGCTGTGCGCACCGGTCAAGCGATCACGGTTGACGGAACGGGAAACCGCGTAACTTGAGTCGGGCCTGCTCGTATACCGCGCGACTGGCGGCGGTGCCTCCAGCGCGCTTCGTGCCTGCGGTAAAGCACGCAGATCTACGAGGGCACGAACCAGGTCCAGCGGATCGTCATGGCCCGCAACCTGCCGTAGCGAGCCGCGGAGGAAGCCCCGGTCCGATGGGGCCGGGGCTTTTCAGTGCGCTGCCCGCGCCGCGTACGACACGAACTCCGCCCAGGCGGTGGGCCCGAGGGGGAGGTGGGGGCCGGTCGGGTTCTTGGAGTCGCGTATGTGGATGGCGGTGGGGGTGGGGGCTATCTCGACGCAGGAGGACGCTTCCTCGCTGTACGTGGACTTCTGCCAGTTGAGTGCGGTCATTGACCAGCCTCCTAGGTGTCCTGGGTGATGCGGTGGATCAGGTCATGGGATGCATCAGGGGCTAGGGCGGCCTCCTGCATGCGGTCGAGGATGAGTCGGTACTTGGTCAACTGTGCGACGGAATCGATGAGTTCGCTTCCGTGAGCCGCGTCTAGCTGTGCCGTGTCGAGGGCGGGGACAGGCCCGTACGTGTAGTCGAGCCCATGGCCGACGGTGGGGAACATGGTGCCGTCGAAGGGGATGACCCGGAGGGTGACGTGCGGTAGTTCGGCCATCTTTGACAGATGATCCAACTGGGCGCGGGCCACTTCGGCACCGCCGAATCGCATGCGCAGCGCGGCCTCGTGAATGATCGCCGTGTACTGGGGCGGCTGCTCGCGATAGAGAATGGCCTGGCGCTTGATGCGGTGGGAGATGCGGTACTCGATCTCGTGCGGCCGCAGGGCCGGCACCGCCTGACGGAACAGGCTGCGGGCATGTTCCGGGGTCTGGAGCAGGCCGGGGATGTTGATGACCTGGGCCACGCGCAGGGCGACCGCGTGGTGCTCCATCTCCGCGACATCCAGGAACCTTGGCGGCAGCGTGTCCCGGTACTCCTCCCACCAACCGCGGTCCCTGGACGTCGCCATGGACACGAGCGCCTCGATCAAAGCCTCGTCGGTGCAGTCGTAATTGTGGGCGAGGGTGCGGACGCTCTGTTCGCTGAGGCCGAAGCGGCCTGTCTCGATGTTGCTGATGCGCGCCTGGTTGGCGCCGATCATCTCGCCGGCCTGCCGGGCAGTCAGCCCCGCGTTCTCGCGCAGCTTGCGCAGTTCGACGCCCAGACGTAGCTGGCGTGCCGTAGGTGACTGCCGTGGAGGCATGGTTCCGCTCCCTCGCCTGATTCGTACATGGTCACCCACACGAGTGCAGAGTCGGATGTATCTGCAGATTGAGTAGAAACTATTCTACGGCCACCAGTACGGTGGAACCCAAGCCGCTCAACCCTCCCCGCCGACAAGCCGGAAGCGCACCGCGCCGTCACGCCTCGCGCGCGGCACTGCCACCGCAGGCAATCCCTCCACCGCAGGAGCCGTTCATGGTCACCGTATCGCCGCCCGGCACCTGGACGTACGCCCTCCGCCTGCCCCGCAACCCTCGCGCGGCACGCGTCGCACGCATGACCGTACGGGCCGTGCTCGACAGCCATGGCAGGCCCGAACTCCTCGACACCGTAGAGCTCTTGACCTCCGAACTGGTCACCAACACCTACCTCCACACCACCGGCCCCGCCTCCCTCCGCCTCACGGCTCTGGCGGACGGACGCCTGCGGGTCGGCGTCTGGGACAGCCACCCACGCGTCCCGGCCCTCTTCGGCGAAGCCCCCTCGGACAACGTCCCGTCGGACTGCGACGGCGGGCGCGGTCTGCATCTGGTGCGGGCGTACGCCGACCGCTGGGGTGGCTGGTCGTTCGCGGACGGGCCGTTCGACCGCCGTGCCGGAAAGCTGCTCTGGTTCGAGACGGGGGGATGAGACCCCGCCCCCGCCCTCGGTGTCCGGCTTCAGTCCTCGAATCCCTCCGCCGCCCGCTTCTCCCGCAGCTCCACGATCGCCCGGCGCCTCGCCAGTCGATGTGTCCGGCGGATCTGCGCCTCCTGGTAGCGGCGCTCGTCGCGTTCCGTCTCCGGGAGCACCGGAGGGACCCGGCGCGGCCTGCCGTCGGCGTCGACCGCGGCGAAGACGAGGTAGGCGGAGCCGACCTGGGTGGCGGGCGTGGACTCGTTCCAGCGTTCGGCCAGGACCCGCACACCGACCTCCATCGAGGTCCGGCCGGTCCAGTTGACCTGGGCCTTCACATGGACGAGGTCACCCACCCGGACCGGCTCCAGGAACGCCATCTCGTCCATGGAGGCAGTGACCGCCGGCCCGCCGCTGTGCCGCCCGGCCACCGCACCCGCCGCGTCGTCCACCAGCTTCATGATCACGCCACCGTGCACGGTACCGAGGAGATTGGTGTCGGCCTGGGTCATGATGTGGCTCAGCGTGGTGCGGGACGCCGACGTGGGCTTGCCCGGGATCTCCGGCGTCTCCGGCGTCTCCGGGATCTCCGGCGTCTCCGGGGTGCCTGGTGCGGCGGCGGTGGCCTGGTCTGTCATGGCCCCCACCCTATGCCTGATGACAATTCGGGAATTTGTGTCAGCTTGGCAACAGCGCTGACCTGATTTTCCGACGACCCTTGTATAGGGCACAGCGGGTACCTGCACACTGGGCCCCATGAGCGATTGGCCCCAGGGACGGCCCGGCGACGACCGCGGCGACCGGTACGGACGCGGCAGCGCGAGCGCGCAGCCCGAGAGCGCCCGCGTGATGCGGCAGGTCCGCCGCGGTCAGGCGGCGCCCGGGCAGTCGGCGCCGCCGTACGGAAACGGCGTGCCCCACCAGCAGCCGTCGTACGTCGACGGCCAGGGCCACGGCGGCGGCTACGACAGCGGCTACAACACCGGCCAGGTCTACGGCAGCCCCGGCGGGGGCGGCGGCTACGGCGGTCCGGACGAGCCGGGCGGCGGCGGCCGGGGTCCGCGGCCCGCGCCGAACTGGCGCAAGCGGATCAAGTGGACCGCGATCGTCGTCATCACCGGGCTGGTCGTGACGACCGTCGGCACCTACTTCTGGGCCGACTCCAAGCTCAACCGCGAGGTCGACCTGTCCAAGGTGATCGACCGGCCGGAGCAGGGCGACGGCACCAACTACCTCATCGTCGGCTCCGACAGCCGCGCAGGGCTCTCCTCCGAGCAGAAGAAGCAGCTGCACACCGGATCCGCCGAGGGCAAGCGCACCGACTCGATGATGATCCTGCACACCGGCAGCAACGGCGACACGCTGATCTCGCTGCCGCGCGACTCGGACGTGGAGATCCCGACCTTCGTGGGCTCCGAGTCCGGCAAGACGTACAAGGGCACGGGCCGGCACGTGAAGCTGAACGCCGCCTACGCCGAGGACGGCCCCGAGCTGCTGGTGCGCACGGTCGAGTACAACACCGGCCTGAAGATCGACCACTACGTCGAGATCGGCTTCGCCGGCTTCGCGAGCATCGTCGACGCGGTCGGCGGGGTCGAGATCGACATCGACAAGGGCTTCAAGGACAAGTACTCCGGCGCCGACTTCGCGGCGGGCAAGCAGAAGCTGAACGGCGACCAGGCGCTCGCCTTCGTCCGCACCCGGCACGCGTTCGCCGCCTCCGACCTGCAGCGCACCAAGAACCAGCAGAAGTTCCTCGCGGCCCTCGCCCACCAGGTGGCCACCCCCGGCACGGTCCTGAACCCCTTCAAGCTCTACCCGACGCTCGGCGCGGGCCTGGACTCGCTCATCGTCGACAAGGACATGGGCCTGTATGACCTGGGGTCCATGTTCTTCGCGATGAAGGGCGTCAACGGCGGCGACGGCACCTCGCTGAACATGCCGGTCTCCGGATCCACCGGAGGCAACCTCCTCTGGGACAAGGCGAAGGTGAAGCAACTGGTGCAGGAGCTGAACAACGACGAGAAGGTCACCGTCTCCGGCAACTGAGGGCCGGGGCCAGGGCCCTGCGCCCGCCGTCCCGAGCCGAGCAGCGCGATGTGCGGAAGGGCCGACCGCCCTTCCGCCACCGTGTGTTCGGCGCACATCCGGTCGTACTCCCGCCGCATCGGTACGACGGTCTCCGGCGCGGCGCACAGGCGCGCGAAGCTCCCGGCGTAGGCCTCGGTGCGGTCCTTTCACATCTCGCGCTCGGCGGCGTCGAAGGCGTCGGTCACGTTCGCGTGGGTCATGGGCGCCCCGCCTGCCGCACCCATGGCCGGGAGCATCTCGGCGGATGCCCCCGGCCCCTGGACCGCTGTCAGCCGGCAGGCGTCACATCGCCATGCCCGACATCGCGCGACAGGTCTCCATACAGCGACGACACGCCTGCGCGCAGCGCATCATCTGGGGATCGTCCGGCATGGACATACACGCCTCGGCACACATCTCGCACGCCTTGGCGCACAGCGCGCACATCTCCGCCGACATGGGCGAGCGGCGCATCATCATGTCCGCGCACATGCGGGTCATCTCGGCACAGTCGATGAGCGCGCGCATGATCTGCATCTGCGCCTGGCCGCCCATCTGCATGCAGGAGCTCATGGTCTCCTCGCAGACGCTGTGGCACTCCATGCACGCCGCCACGCAGTCCTGCATCTCCTTGCTCATCGCGGACATGCTCTCGGCCTGGGTCATGGCTTCTCCTAGGGGGACGCGGGAGCCCGGGGTGGGCCCCGTGCCCTTCCGTCCTACGCCCGTCGGGCCCCGACCGCCACGGGACTGACGCAATCGGGCACGGGTCCGGGCCCCGGGGTGCGGCTGCCGCATCGACCCCGACCGGGGTCGTGGCTCCTACACGCACCCCACCTCGTCCCCCCGCACCACCCCGAACTCCCCCTGCAGCTCGTCCTCGGCGCGTACCTTCCGTACCCGTTCGAAGTCGGTGCCGGCGAGCACCTTCAGCACCGCCCCCTGGCCCTTCACCGCCCGCAGCTCGCTCCCGGGCAGGGCCGCCGCCAGGGAGCGGGCCGAGCGGTCCCAGCGGGGGTCGTAGGCGATGACCGTGCGCTTCAGGGTGCGGTCGGCCGCGTCGACCGGGCGGCCCGTCGTACGGAAGCCCGTCGACGCCAGTGCCGCGTCCACCCGCTTGCCGAGTCCGGCCGTCGCCGTGCCGTTCTCGACCTGGACGCGGATCTGCTGCGGGGACACCGGGACCAGCAGTGCCTTGTTCTTCGGCTGGTGCGCGGCCAGCGGCTGGTCCTCGCGCAGGGCCTTGAAGAGCCGCTCCGACTTCACGGGGTCCCACTTCAGGGTCGAGCCCACGCCCTTGACGGCGTATCCCATCTGCCCGATCGGCACGGTCGTGAACTCCGAGGAGGAGGGGGAGAAGTTGCGCATCGCCCGGCCCAGGTCGAGCAGTTCGTCCGTGCCGAAGCCCTTGTCGGCCCGTACGGAGCCGAGGACGGCCCGGGCCACGTCGCGGAACCTCATCGGGTTCAGCAGGACCCCTGACGAGGTGGCCCGCTCGATCAGCGCCGCCAGGAAGCGCTGCTGCCGCTTCATCCGGCCGAGGTCGGAGGAGCCGTCGGCGTGCCGGGAGCGGACGTACTGGAGTGCCTGCCCGCCCATCAGCCGGTGCCGGCCCGCCGCGAGGTCGAGGCCGGTGTACGCGTCCTTCAGCGGGTCGGCGTTGCAGATCTCGACGCCGCCGAGCACGTCCACCGTCCTCATGAAGCTGGTGAAGTCGACCTCCAGGTAGTGGTCGATCTTCACATGGGTCATGACCTCCACGGTCCGCACCGTCAGCTGCGGCCCGCCCTCCGCGTACGCCGCGTTGATCTTGAGGGGGTGTCCGTGATGGCGTTCCCCCGTGGTCGCGTCGACGTGCGCGGGTGTCGTCGCGTACGAGTCGCGCGGCAGGCTCACCACGCTCGCCCGCTCGCGGTCCTCCGAGATGTGCACGATCATGATCGTGTCGGTGCAGTGGCAGGGCGCTCCGCCCAGCCGGTACTTCCGCCGCTCCGCCGCGGTGATCCTGTCGCGGCCGTCGGTACCGACCAGCAGCACGTTCATGCCGTGTCCGGCGCGCGGCCGGTTCTTCATGTCCTTGAAGGGGTCCACGCGCGTGATGTCCGCGTCGAGGCTGGTCATCACCGCGTGTCCGATCCCGACGGAGGCGAGCACGACGACGGACAGCGTGGTCGCCGCCCGCATGGCCCAGCGGGGCCGCTTGCGCGGTACGGGGGGCCGGGAAGCCTTGCCCTTCGGGGGCCGAGGACGGGCCGCGGAGGGCCGTGGGGGCGTGGCGGGCATGGGGGGACACCTCCGCGAGGAACAGCCGAACGAGGGATCTTGAGCACCGTAGGCCCATACGATCTGCGACGACCGGCACCGCCCCGGGCGGGGCGCGATGGTGTCCCCCGTTCGCGGTAACGTGATCCCCCTATGAACGCCAAGCCCGACGTGCGGCCCCCCGCTGTGTCTGTGATCATGCCCGTCCTCAACGAGGAGCGGCATCTGCGCGGAGCCGTCGAAGCGATCCTCGCGCAGGAGTACGCCGGCGAGATGGAGGTCGTGATCGCCCTCGGTCCGTCCACGGACCGCACGGACGAGATCGCGGCCCGGCTCGTGGCCGAGACTGCATCTTTTGAAAGCAAGCGCGTCCACACCGTCCCGAACCCCACCGGCCGCACCCCCGCCGCCCTCAACGCCGCGATCAAGGCCTCCCGCCACCCGATCGTCGTCCGCGTCGACGGGCACGGCATGCTCTCGCCGAACTACATCGCCACCGCCGTACGGCTCCTGGAGGAGACCGGCGCGCAGAACGTCGGCGGCATCATGCACGCCGAGGGGGAGAACGACTGGGAGCACGCGGTCGCCGCCGCGATGACCTCGAAGATAGGCGTGGGCAACGCGGCCTTCCACACGGGTGGTGAGGCGCAGGCCGCCGAGACCGTGTACCTCGGGGTGTTCCGCCGCGAGGCCCTGGAGCAACAGGGCGGCTACAACGAGGAGTTCATCCGCGCCCAGGACTGGGAGCTGAACTTCCGGATCCGTGAGGCGGGCGGGCTCATCTGGTTCTCGCCCGAGCTCAGGGTGTCGTACCGCCCGAGGCCGAGCGTGAAGGCCCTCGCCAAGCAGTACAAGGACTACGGCCGCTGGCGGCGCGTCGTCGCCCGCTACCACGAGGGCTCCATCAACCTGCGCTACCTCGCCCCGCCGGCCGCCGTGTGCGCGATCGCGGCCGGGATCGTGGTCGGCGCGGCGCTGACCCCGCTCGGCTTCGTGATCCCCGGCGGCTATCTCGCGGCGATCGTCCTCGGCTCGCTGCCCGCGGGCAAGGGGCTCCCGCTGAAGGCCCGTCTGCAGATCCCGGTGGCGCTCGCCACCATGCACATGTCGTGGGGCTACGGCTTTCTGACCAGCCCGCGCTCCCTGGCCAGGCGGGTCATCGCCTCGCGGCGGCCGGCCGTACTGAACAAGGTGTGACGTCAGGACGGCGCCCATCGGGACCGAGGGGCGCCCCCGTCACCAGGTGAAGCCCGGGTTGACGTGCATGCAGGCCGTGTCGTCCGCGCCGTTGAGGGCCTCCGCGGTCTTCGGGGTCGTGTCGTCCTCCTTGGGCGCCTTGTACGTCGTACCCTCTCGCCAGTCGGCGCCCACGACGAGCGTGACCCCGGAGACATCCGTCGACTTCTTCACCGAACTCATCGGGATACCCAGGGACTTGGCGACCGCCTGGGCGTCGCCCCGCAGTTCCGCGCTCGGGTAGCGCACGAGCGTCGTCGCCTCGCTCAGTGACGCGGAACGGTCGGAGACGGCCTTCTCGAAGCCCTTGTCCACCAGCAGCCCGGCCACCGTGCTCGCGCGTCCGCGGGCCGCGGCCCGGCTGTCGGTGCGGGTGCCGTTCTGGACCAGGACCCCGATCTCGTCCTTCGCGGCGGCCGGGTCGTCGGAGGCCGCCTCGGTCTTGCCGGCGGTCGCCTTCTTCACGTCCTTGCCGTCCAGCGCGATGTCCTCGCGCACCAGCCGGAAGAGCTGCTCGGCGTCCTCGGTGGGCTCCACGCGCGCGCCGACGTAGCGGTTGGGCATGGTCGTCATGGTGATGCGCGCCGGCTCGACCTTGCGCAGCTCGTCGGTGAGGTCGTAGAGCTTCTTCACGGTGCCGAGCCCCGAGTCGACGGTGACGGCCCTCGTGGCCTGCTCGGCGAGCTTGCGCAGCTTGTTCGGGCTGGTCAGCGTGGCGTTGTCGCGCAGCTCGCGCACCATCGAGTTCATGTACATGTGCTGGGCCTTGGCGCGGGCGAGGTCACTGCCGTCCTCGAAGCCGTAGCGGGTGCGCAGCCACTGCAGGGCCTGCTCGCCCTTGACGGAGGTGGTGCCCTTCTTCAGCTTCAGGCCGGAGCCGTGCCCCTGGCTGTCCCGGGAGTGGATGTTGGCGTCCACGCAGACCGGCACCCCGCCGATGGCGTCGGCCATGGACACCACGCCGGAGAAGTCGACCATCATGAAGTGGTCGATGTGGATGCCGGTGAGCTCCTGCCAGGTGGCCACCGTGCAGCCCGGACCGCCGTGGCCGAGGCTCTGGTTGGCCATCACCCGCCCGTCGCTCGCCGCGTACACCTTGCCGTCGTCCGGGTCGGTGCACTTGGGGACCTTGACGAGGGTGTCGCGGGGCATGCTGACGACCGAGAGGTTGCTGCGGTCGGCGGACAGGTGCAGCAGCATCTGCACGTCGGCGAGCGGAGTGGAGCCGAACGTCTCCTTCGCGCCGCCGAGTTCCTGGTTCTCCTTGCTGTCCCGGGCGTCGGAGCCGATCAGCAGGATGTTCAGCGGGGTCTGGCCCGCCGCGTTCGGCGTCGGCCCGGCGACCTTGCTGTCGCCCAGGTTCAGGTCGTCCTGCTTGAGGTTGTGGTTCAGGTGCCGGTAGTAGAGGTAGCCGGTCCCGGCCACCGCGAGTATCAGCACCGCGAGCGTGGCCGCCGACCATCTGAGCATCTGGTGCTTGCGCGGCGCCCTGCGGCTGCCGTGCCCGCTGTCCCCCTCGGTCGCCGGCGCCACTTCCTGCACGCTGTATTGCGTTGTCAACGTTCCCGTCCTCCCACCCACCCCACCGGACCCGCGGTCATGCCACGGGCCCGCCGCACGTCTTAGACATACGACGGGGCCGTGAGGTTGCCCCATGAACCTGTGCGAGACCTGGGACCCGCCTGGGGGAACCTCAGCTCGCGCACTGCGCCTTGTCGGCGGTGGACTTGTCCACGCCCGGCGCGGCGGCCGTGGCGGAGCCGGGCTTCACGCCCGCGCCCTTGAAGTCCTTGCCCAGGGTGAGGGTCATGGCGGGCAGACCCTGGGAGTTGACGACGCTCTTGCCGGGCTTCAGCGCCGACCCGGACAGCCCCATGATGTCCGCGAGGCGGCGGGCCTGGTCGGCCTGGTCGGGGGCGTACTCCAGGGTCGTCCTCGCCAGCGCCGCGTCGGCGTTGCCCGCGTTCTCGGACTTGGTCACGCCCGCCTCGGTCTGGAGATAGGCCAGCTGCTGCTGCGCGCTGCCGCCCGCCGCACCGCCGTTGAGGATGCGCACCCGTACGTCGGACGCGGCGGACTTGGCGCCCTTGAGCCGGGCCGCGACCTCCGCCTTCTCCTTCTTCTGCTGTGCCTTGACCTCGGTGAAGGAGACGTCGTTGTTGATCGCGTCGAAGACCTGGGGAGCCCTCGACTCGTCGATGACCACCGTCACCGGCTTCGGCTCGGCGGGGTTGTCCTTGACCGGGATCGTCATGAAGCTGATGTTCTTCGTCGGCACCTTCTTCAGCTCCAGGGCGATGTCCTTGAGCGTGCCGACCTTGCCGATCGCCTTGTCCACGGTCAGCGCGCTGGTCGCGGCCTCCGCCAGCTTCAGCAGCTTGGCGGGGCTGGTGAGGGTGTCGCCGGAGGTCATCTTGCGCATCAGCGAGCCCAGGAACTGCTGCTGCACCTTGATCCGGTCCAGGTCGCCCTCGTTGCCGAAGGCGTGCCGGGTGCGCACGAAGGCGAGGGCCTGCTCGCCCTCCACCTTCGACGTGCCCGCGGGCAGGACGAGCTTCGACTTCTTGTCGTTGACGGCCTTCTCCACGCAGACCTCGACCCCGTCCACCGCCGTGGTCAGGGTCTTCACCGCGTTGAAGTCGGCCATCACGAAGTGGTCGGGCTTGATGCCGGTGGCCGCCTCGACCGTGCGCATCGTGCAGCCCGGGTCGCGGCCGCTCTCACCGAGGCTCCGGTTGAAGCGGACGTCCTCCTGCCCCGCGACGACCGTCTGAGAGCCGTCCTCCCGCGTGGTCGGGCAGTCGGGTATGTCGATGATCAGGTCGCGCGGGATGCTGAGCGCGGTCGCGTTCGTCCGGTCCTTGGCCACATGCAGCAGGATGTTGGTGTCGGCATGGCCCACGCTGCCCGCGTCGCCGTAGCCCTCGTTGCCCTCACCGGTGCGCTTGTCGGTGCCGATGATGAGGATGTCGAAGGCCTCGTCCTTGCTGAAGTTGCTCGCGGCCGCGTCGCCGACGTCGGTCGTGCCGACGTTGCCCTCCAGGTGCTTGAGGTAGACGTAGCCCGTCGTGGCACCGGCGACCAGGACCAAGGCCATGGTGCCGCCGGTCCACAGCAGCGCCTTCTTCGCCTTCGACTTCTGCTTGACCGGCCGGCGTCCGCGCCGCCCCGGCAGCGGATCCTCGGACGGCGCGCCCCGGCGCCTGCGCGGCGACGGGACGTCCCGGCCGGGGGCCACGGGGGCGGTCGTACGACCACGCGGGGCTCCCGGCCGGCTCGGGCTCGGTGAGGGTGCGGAGCCACGCGGACCGGGGACGGCCGACTGCGGTGCGGAAGGGGCCAGTCGCAGTTCGTATTCGCCGGTGTCCGGATTGAGCACCCACTGGTCGGCGGGGTCGACGTCGTCCGCCCGCCCACGGCCTTGTGCGTCCACGGTTGTCCGAATCCTCCGTCAGGGCCACGCGGCGATCGCTGGATCGCTCACCCTATCCGCCCGGTCGGGCCTTGAGCGACGTGAGTTGTTCCCGTGCCGTTCTGCAAGCAGGTACGTACGCCCGGGCCCCAGCGTTCGACTACCACTGGTACACCCCGTACACGTCCATGCACTGCCCGGTGTCCGAGCCGTTGATGGCGTCCGTGTTGCCCGGGAGATCACCTGCCTTGGCCTCGGACTGCTTCGGATACGCCGTCCCGGTACGCCAGTCGGCGCCCACGACGAGGGTGACCCCGGAGACGTCGGTCGACTTCTTCACCGAACTCAGGGGAATCCCCAGGGACTTGGCGACGCGCTGGGCATCACCCTCCAGGTCGGCGCTCGGGTAGCGCACCACGGTCCGGTCCTCGGAAAGCCCTGTCGTCGCGTCCTTGGACGCCTGCGAGAAACCTTTCCGCACGAGCTCCTCGGCGATCGTGCCGGCCCGTCCGCCCACCGGGCCGAGCGTGGAAGTCGCCGTGGCGTTCCGCACGAGCACGCCGATCTCGCCGTCGGGCGCGGAAGGGGCCTTGGTGGCCTGCGCGGTCTTCTTCCCGGCGGAGCTCTTGCCGTTCTTGCCGTTCTTGTCGAGGGGCACGTCGTCGCGGAGCATCTCCCAGAGCTTGTCGGCGTTCGCGCCGTCGGGTACGACGTGGACCTTGTTCTTCGGGTCCTCGACGTTCGGCATCGTCACCGAGGTGATGCGGTCCGTCGGCACCGACTTGAGCTGCATGCCCAGGTCGTACAGGTCCTTGACCGAGCCGATCTCCTCGGACACCTTCAGGGACTTGGTGGCCGCCTCGGCCAGGCCCATCAGCCGCGGGGTGTCGGTGAAGACGTTCTGCCCCTTGAGGGTGCGCATCATCGAGTTCAGGTACATGTGCTGGGCCCGGGCCCGCATCAGGTCGCTGCCCCAGGCGTGCCGGGTGCGCAGCCACTGCAGGGCCTGCTTGCCCTTGACCTTGTGCGTGCCCGCCTTCATCTTCAGCCCGGAGCCGCCGGGCGCATCGGGCGTCGGGTGGTCCCACACGTTCTGCTTCACACAGACGGAGACGCCGCCGATGGCGTCCGCCATCCGCACCACGCCGGAGAAGTCGATCGTCATCCAGTGGTCGATGTAGACGCCGGTGAGGTTCTGCCAGGTGGCGAGCGTGCAGCCGGCGCCGCCGCGGGCCAGGGAGGTGTTGATGATGTCGTTGACCGCCGGGTACTTCTTGCCGGTGTCCGGGTCCGTGCACTTGGGGATGTCGACGCGGGTGTCGCGCGGGATGCTCACCATCGCCGCGCTCTTGCGGTCCGCGGAGAGGTGGATGAGCATCTGCACGTCGCCCAGCGGCGGGTTGCCGCGGTTGTCCCTGCTGCCGCCGAGCTTCACGTTCTCGTCGGAGTTACGGCTGTCCGAGCCGATCAGCAGGATGTTCAGCGGGGTCTGCCCGGCCGCGTTGGCCCCGGCCTTGCGCGCCTTGGAGTCACCGCTGCTGCGCTCGCCCTTGCGGATGTTGTGGTTGAGATGTTCGTAGTAGAGATATCCGGCGCCGGCCGTGCCGAGTATCAGCACGGCGAGCGTGGTCGCCGACCATCTCAGCACCCGGTGCTTGCGCTGGGCCCTGGCCCGCCGCCGCCCGTGCCGCCCGGGTTTCTCCGGACCGGGCCCCTGGGCGGGCCGTACATCCGCCCGCGCCCCCTCCTCGTGCACACTGCTGTGCCCCATCCCCTGTCTCCCCACCCTCACACACCGAACGAACGAAAAGACCTGCCGTACGACTGGTTAGACGCACGACAGGCCTCTTAGGTCACCGTGGAGCCGGCGAACAACTCCCCGTCTGCGGCGCGAGCGTCCCGCACGCACGCTCGCGGCCTTGCCGAAACGCCCACATGGCTCTTGCGCGAGGACACTCCGGCGCCTTGCGATCCAGCGCACCGGACGCCGCACTGCCCGGCCCTTCGGGCAAACGACGGGAGGTGTTCACCGGCTCCTACTTGGCGCACTCGACCTTGTCGGCCGTGGACTGCTGCACCCCCTCGGGTGCCTTGGTCGCCGTGGTGAAGGAGACTCCGGCGCCCTTGAAGTCCTTGCCGAGGGTGAGGGTCATGGTGGGCAGGCCCTGGGAGTTGGTGACGCTCTTGCCGGGCTTCAGCGCCGAACCGGACAGTCCCATGATGTCCGCGAGGCGGCGGGCCTGGTCGGCCTGGTCGGGGGCGTACTCCAGGGTCGTCTTCGCCAGCGCCGCGTCCGCGTTGCCCGCGTTCTCCGACTTCAGCACGCCCTCCTCGTTCTGGAGGTACTCCAGCTCGGCCTGCGCGCTGCCCGCCTGCGCACCGCCGTTGAGGATGCGCACCCGCACCTCGGACGCGGCGGACTTGGTGCCCTTGAGACGGGCCGCCGCCTCCGCGGCCTCGGCGCTCTTGGAGGCGCTCGCCTTCTTCTTGACCTCGCTGAACGACACGTCGTTCTTGATCATGTCGAAGACCGTGGGAGCCGTCGTCCTGTTGAGGACGACCGTCGCCTTCACCTTCTCCGCCGGGTTGTCGACGACCGGCACGGTGGCGAACGTCAGGTTCTTCACGTTCAGCTTGCCCAGCTCCAGGCCGAGGTCCTTCAGCTTGCCGATGCTGTCGAGCTGCGAGTCGACGGTCAGCGCCTTGGTGCCCGCCTCGGCCAGCTTCAGCATCTTCGCCGGGTTGGTGAGCGTGTCGTTCGACTTCAGCTTGCGCATCAGCGCGCTCAGGAACTGCTGCTGCAGCCCGATCCGGCTCAGGTCACCGCCGAAGCCGACCGAGTGCCGGGTACGCACGAACGCGAGGGCCTGCTCGCCCGAGATGGTGTGCGTGCCCTTGGACAGCTTGAGCTTGGAGTCCTTGTCGTCGATGTCCTTGGCCAGGCAGACCTCGACCCCGCCGACCGCCGTGGTCAGCGTCTTGACCGCGTTGAAGTCGGCCACCATGAAGTTGTCGGCCTGGATGCCGGTGAGCTCGGTCACGGTCCGCACCGTGCAGCTGGGGGTGCGCTCGTCCTGGCCGAGGCTGGTGTTGAAGCGGACGTTGTCCGTGCCCGGGATGACCTTGGTGGTGCCGTCCGCCTGCGTGGTCGGGCAGTCCGGCACGTTCACGATCAGGTCACGCGGGATGCTGAGCGCGGTCGCGTTCGTCCGGTCCTTGGAGACGTGCAGCAGGATCGTGGTGTCCGCGTGTCCGACGCTGTCCTTGTCGCCGTAGCTGTCGTTGCCCTTGCCGGTCCGCTTGTCGGTGCCGATCAGCAGGATGTTGATCGCCTTGTCGGACTGGAAGCCGCCGGTGCTCGCGCCGTCGTCGGAGACGGAGGTGATGTTCCCGTTGAGGTGGCGGATGTAGAGGTACCCGCCGCCCGCGGCCGCGACCAGCACGAAGGCCATGGTGCCGCCGGTCCACAGCAGCGCCTTCTTCGCCGTCGACTTCTTCTTGACGGGCCGGCGTCCGCGCCGCCCCGGCAGCGGCTCCTCGGGCGGCGCGCCCCGGCGCCTGCGCGGCGCCGGTACGTCCCGGCCGGGGACCACCGGAGTGGTGGCCGTACGACCGGCGGGCGCGCCCGTCCCGCTCGGGGAGGGCGCGGATCTACGGGGACCGGGAACACCCGACTGCGGTGCGGAAGGGGTCAGTCGCAGTTCGTATTCACCGGTGTGCGGGTTGAGTACCCACTGGTCGGCGGGGTCGATTTCGCCCGCCCGCCCACGGCCTTGTGCGTCCACGGTTGCTGAATCCTCCGTCGGCCGGATGCACCGGATCGCTCACACTAGCCGTCCGATTCGCCGACAGGTTACGGCGGTGACGCATTCCACGTCCCTACAACCGGGCAATCCGCCCATTTGCCCGGACACCGCTTCCTCGCTTTGGGAAACGCTTTACCCGCAGGTGTCCTGGGCGGCCGTGTGGCCGCGGAAGGCGGAATGCTCTGACACCTTCGGGGCTTTCTCGGTCACCTTCACCGGCGCATCCTTGCGCAACCGTTCGAAAAGCCGCCGGGCCTCGGGTTCTACGAGTTGATCACGATTGGCGTCGTAGACATACGACTCCCGCGGCACGGTAAGGAATTGCACCCGCCCCGTGGGGATGTGCCGGAGCCCGCGCACGAGTTCGTACAGCCCGCGCAGACTCGCCAGCGCGGGATCGGTGGTGAGCGAGGAAGTCGCCGCGTCCAGCACGGGATAGAGCTTCACCGGATTCAGCAGTACGTCATTGCTCTGCACCTTGTTGACGAGTGCCCCGAGAAAGCGCTGCTGACGGTCCATCCGGCCGGTGTCGCTGCCATTGCCGAGGGACTTGCGGGCCCGCACATAGCCGAGCGCCTCCTCACCGTTCAGCGTCACCCGCCCCGCCGGAAGCCGCAGCTGGGCCGCCTTGTCGTCGATCGGCTGGTCGAGACAGACATCGACCCCGTCGACGGCGTCCACCATGTCCTTGAACCCATGGAAGTCGACGACCATGTGATGGTCCACGCGGATGTTGGTGAGTTTCTCGACGGTCCGGATCGTGCAGGCCGAACCGCCCAGCTGGAAGGCGTGGTTGAACATCGCGAACATGGGCTCGCTGCGGGTCCCGTCCCGCCCCAGACAGGCCGGCACGTCCACCATCAGGTCCCGCGGCAGCGACACGGCGGTCGCGGAGCGCCGCCCGGCGGCCAGATGCAGCAGGATCGTGGTGTCCGACCGCGCGGTCCCGGAGTCCCGCCCGTACCGCGCGTTCCCGTCGCCGGAGCGCGAGTCGGACCCGATCAGCAGGATGTTCTGCGCGCCCTTGACGAGCGACGTCGGCCGGTCCTTCTCGTACCGGGCGAGCTCCGCAGCGGCGGCGTCGTCCGGGGTGATGTTCCCGTCGAGCTTGGCGTAGACGGCCCATCCGGTAGCGCCGGCCGCCGTGGCGACCACGGCGCCGGCGAACCCGGCACCGCGCAGCCACCGCCGCCGGCGCCGGCGTATGAGCCCTTCACCTTCGGCCGACGCCCCGAGGCCGGGCCCGAGTCCGCGAGCAGTGTCGGTCACGAGTCGGCCCACCCCTCATGGCGTACGGGTCTGTCCGTACGACCATGACGCGAACCGCTTCCCGGAGGCGGCCGGTACTGCTCCACTCGGGTGACGGCAC
Organism: Streptomyces sp. NPDC058307; assembly: GCF_042880295.1. Classification (NCBI taxonomy): domain Bacteria; kingdom Bacillati; phylum Actinomycetota; class Actinomycetes; order Kitasatosporales; family Streptomycetaceae; genus Streptomyces; species Streptomyces sp. NPDC058307. The sequence continues at coordinate 27,590 of NZ_JBHVYZ010000027.1, read as the reverse complement.
CCGGCGTCCGGCAAGACGCGGCCGAAGCCGAGCGTGGTCAGCTCCGCGGCCTCGACCTGCGCCCGCTCGGCCGGCGTGTGCCGTGCGGGGTCGTACTGCGGCCGGGCACCGCCCCTTCGCTGCCGGGCCCGCCGACGCGGCCGCAATCCGGTCAGCGGCGAACGGCCGTGACCCGCTCGCTCTCGATCCGCTGGGCGAGCCCTTCCTCGCCCAACTGCTCCAGATGACGGCACAGCACCACGGACCCGCTGTTGGCGAGCGCCCCGTACAACCCGGCGTTCAGCCCGTCCCAGGTGTCGTACGGCAACCCCGACAGCACGCGATCGCCCGTCCCCTCGGCCCGGGCCCGCTCGACGACCTCCGCCGCGCTGAACTCCCGCCCAGCCACGACCAGCGCGGGCTCGTCCGGATCCACCGGCGCGAACGGAACGAACCGGTCACCCTGGCCCGGTACCTCCACGGCATAGTCCACGAACCCGTCCGGTGGCTGCGGGAACCGCCCGCCCAGCGGCCGCAGGGCCAGGGCGACCCGCTCCCCGGAGCACGCCCGTGCCGCCTCCAGTGCGTCCGGCCCGCTCACCACGACGTCCGCCGCCGAGGGCTCGCCGCCCACGTCCGCGACCACTCCCACCGACGCGCACGCCAGCAGCCACACCGCCGTCTGCCAGTGCGCGGGCAGCAGCAGTGCCACCCGGTCACCGGGTGCCGCGGCGAGGTCGCCCTGGAGGAGGTTCGAGGTCTTGGCCACCCAATTGGCGAAGGTGGCCACGGACAATTCGACACGTTCGCCCGTGGCGTCGTCGTAGAAGGTCACCAGGGGGCGTCCGGGGTCCGCGGCGAGCGCGGAACGCAGCAGGTCGGCAGGGGTGCGATCGGTGGCGTTCACCCGCAGAAGCGTACGCGGGCCCGCGGCCGGACACCTGCGCGCGGGGCCACCGGTTCGGCGCAACGGCACCCGACGGCCCGTCAGTTCCCCGATGGACAGTTTTATATGACTATGTCCAGGATCGGGAGCATGCGTGGACTTCTTGCTTCCTCGGTCGGCGTCACCTGCGCGGCCGCCCTCGCCCTCCCCCTCACCTCGCCCGCGGTCGCGGCGAGACCGGTGTCCCCGGCTGCCGTGAGACCGGCGCCGGGCGCGGAAGCCCTCGGGAGTACCCAGTCGCTGCCCCTCGCGCCCCTCGCCTCCCGGGACCGCACCCTCGCCCCGGTCGCCGAACAGGGCCTGCCGCGCCGGGACGTACGGCACTTCTCCCTCGTGGGCGTGATCTGGGACGACCCGGACGCCGTCCTGAACGGCCGCGTCCAGGTCCGCACCCGAGCGGTCGGCGCCGACATCTGGTCGGGCTGGCAGGACCTGGAGACCCACAACGACGACGCCGCCGACCCCGGCACGGCCGAGCGCACTTCCGGCCGCGTCCACGGCGCCACGGCCCCGCTGTGGGTGGGCGACTCCGACGGCGTGGAGGTACGGGTCCGCGCCGAGGCCGACCGCAGGACCGAGGACACGGCCCGCGGCTCCCGTACGGCGACGACGACCGCCCCGCTTCCCGCCGGTCTGCGTCTGGAACTCGTGGACCCGGGGGAGAGCGCACCGGTGCCCGCCCGCGAGGAAAGCGCGGCCGGCGCATCCCAACGCGCCGTCGCACCCCGTCCCGCCCCCGCACCCGCCCCCACCGCCGACGACGCCGATGCCGATGCCGATGCCGCCATGGACGCTTCCGCCGCCAACGCCGATCTCGCCGGCCTGGGCGCCACCGAGATCCCGGCGCTGGACCGGCAGCAGACCGAAGAGGAAATGTTCGCCCTGCGCGCGGCGGAGTTGACGGGGCAGCAGCGGGTGAAGCCGTACATCGGGCCGCGCCCGCGCATCGTCACCCGGTACGGCTGGGGAGCCGACGAGGGGCTGCGCGAGCGGTCGTTCGTCTACACGAAGAAGGTCAAGGCGGCCTTCGTGCACCACACGGCGTCCGGCAACGGCTACCGCTGCACCCAGGCGGCCTCGCTCATCCGCGGTATCTACCGCTACCACGTCAAGAGCATGGGCTGGCGGGACATCGGCTACAACTTCCTCGTCGACAAGTGCGGAAACATCTACGAGGGCCGCGCGGGCGGCGTGGCGAAGCCGGTCCTCGGCGCCCACACCCTGGGGTTCAACTCCAACAGCATGGGGATCGCCGTGCTCGGCAGCTACGGCTCCAAGAAGCCGTCCGCCGCCGCGACGCTGGCCATCGCACAACTCACCGCGTGGAAGCTCGGTCTGCACGGCGCCAATCCCAAGGGCAAGACGTATCTGAAGTCGGGCGGTGGCAACCTCTATCCGAAGGGTAAGAAGGTACGACTGAACGTGATCTCCGGCCACCGGGACGGCTTCGCCACGGAGTGCCCCGGACGGCAGCTCTATCGCAAGCTCGGATCCACCCGTACGACAGCCGCCCGTCTCCAGGGCCGCTGACGGTCGGTTCAGACACCGTTTCACCGCCGTCGGGGGGCAGGCGCGAATGCCGCACGGTCGCCGAAGGTGCCGCACAACGGTCTGCATACACTGGCCGGTCGAAAGGCAGTTCGGGCCGGTCCCGGCAGGAAGCGGAGACGACAGGTGACAGAAGCGATCCTCCTGGTCGGCGGCAAGGGCACGAGGCTGCGACCCCTCACGGTGCACACCCCCAAGCCCATGGTCCGCGCGGCCGGCGTCCCCTTCCTCACCCATCAGCTGGCCCGGGCCAGAGCGGCGGGCGTCGACCACATCGTCCTCGCGACGAGCTACCTCGCGGAGGTCTTCGAGCCGTACTTCGGTGACGGTTCGTCCCTGGGGCTCCACCTCGAGTACGTCACCGAGGAGGAGCCCCTCGGCACGGGCGGCGCGATCCGCAACGTGGCCGCCCGTCTGCACTCCGCCCCCGACGACCCGGTACTGGTCTTCAACGGCGACATCCTGACGGGCCTGGACATCAGGGCGCTGGTGCGCACGCACGAGACCACGGGCGCCGACGTCTCCCTCCACCTCACGAAGGTGACGGACCCCCGGGCCTACGGCCTGGTCCCCACCGACGACACCGGCAGGGTCCTCGCCTTCCTGGAGAAACCCCAGAGCCCCGAGGAGATCGTCACCGACCAGATCAACGCGGGCGCCTACGTCTTCCGCCGCTCGGTCATCGACACGATCCCGCAGGGCCGCCCGGTCTCGGTCGAACGCGAGACGTTCCCCGAACTCCTGTCGGCCGGAGCCCACCTCCAGGGCATGGTGGACTCCACGTACTGGCTGGACCTCGGCACCCCCGCCGCCTTCGTCCGCGGCTCGGCGGACCTGGTCCTCGGCCGGGCCCCCTCCCCGGCGATACCCGGCCGCTGCGGCGACCGCCTGATCCTGCCCACGGCGAGGGTCGCCGCCGACGCGAAACTGACGGGCGGCACGGTGGTCGGCGAGGGCGCGTACATCGCGCGGGGCGCGAGAGTCTCCGGCTCGACGATCCTGCCGGGCGCGGTGATCGAACCGGGCGTCGTCATCACCGACTCCCTGATCGGCACCAGGGCCCGGGTGGGCGAACGCTCGGTCCTCACCGGCACGGTCATCGGGGACGGCGCGGTCATCGGCGCCGACAACGAGCTGAGGGACGGCGCGCGGATCTGGTGCGACGCGAGGATCCCGGCAGGAGCGGTCCGCTTCTCGTCGGACCAGTGACGGGGGGTTCCCCAGACGCCGGGGCACCCCCGTCCGCCGCCCTCCGCTCCGGCGTACCGTCTCTTCACAACCGCCCGATGTCCCCCCGGGTCATCTTCGGCGCCCGCCTGGGAGGCGTACGCCCACTCAGCAAGATCAACCGAGCCGCCCGATGCCGCTGCCCCGCATACGGCTCCAGCAACGACAACATCGCCGCGTCATCCGCGTCCCGGTCCCCGGCGAGCGCGAACCCCACGATCCCCGGCAGATGCAGATCCCCCACGGTCACCGCGTCCGCCGCCCCATGACTGCGCTGCACGACCTCCGCGGAGGTCCACGGCCCCACCCCCGGCACCACCTCCAACCGGGCCTGCGCGGCGGCCGGAGACATCCCCACCGCCTCCTCCAGCCGCGCGGCCACCCGCACGGCCCGCAGGATCGTCGAGGCCCGCTTGTTGTCCACCCCGGCCCGATGCCACTCCCACGACGGAATCAACGCCCACGTCCGCGGCGACGGCATCACCCACAACCGCCCGCCCGCCGCGGGACCGGGCGCCGGCTCCCCGAACTTCCGCACCAGCGACCGCCACGCCCGATACGCCTCGTCGGTGGTGACCTTCTGCTCCAGCACGGAGGGGATCAACGACTCCAGCACCAGCCCGGTCCGAGTCAGCCGCAACCCCGGCCGCCGATGCCAGGAATGCGCCACGATCCGATGCCGGGGCACGAAGGCGGAAGGATCGTCCGCGGCCCCGAGCATCTCCGGCAACTGAGAGAGCAGCCACTCACCCCCCGGCCCCCACGCCTCACCGCGCACCTCACCGCCGTACACGCACACCCGCAGGGTCCCGGGCCCGGCGGGCGTACGGCTGGCCCGCCACACGGACCCGTCCGGAAGGGCCCGGAAGGTGGGATCCGCCGGCCCCCGCCGCAGCGCCCCGAGCACCAGCCCGAGATCAACGGGCCACCCCGGAGTCCACCTCCGCACCAGCGGGTTCTCCACCCGCGCCGCTGCCCGCCGCGCGGCGGGCACGACGACCTCCCCGCCGCGCACGGGCATGGGGGCCCCTCCCACGCCCTTAAGGCTGTGGGGGAGCGTGGGCCGCGGAGTGAAGCGTCCTGCCACGAATGGAGTCCTGAGCTAGGAGAGGAACCGGGGGAAGCAGTCCTAAGAGACTAGGCGCAAGCCGAGGAGGACCACCGCACCTCGGCACAACAGGCGCACCTCACTGCACCTCACCGCACCTCGATGAAGCTCCCCGCGTCCCGCTCCGGCCGCGGCCGGGGCTCCTCCGCCGGATGACCCACCGCAACGGCCCCCATCGGATCCCAGTCCTCCGGCAGCCCGAGCACCTCCCGCACCACATCGCGGCAGAACATCGTGGACGACACCCACGCCGACCCCAGCCGCTCCCCGGCCAGCGCGACGAGGAAGTTCTGCACCCCGGCCCCCGCGGCGACGACGAACATCTCCCGCTCGGCCGCGTCCCGGCGCACATCGCCGTACGTGTGCGACCCGTCCATCACGAGACAGGGCACGACGAGGTACGGCGCCTTCCGCAGCACGTCCCCGCGCCGCACCCGTTTGGCTATGGACTCCTCGGACTTCCCGTCCCGCCGCAGATCGGCGATCCAGGCGTCCCGCATGGCGTCCAGCAGCCCGGTCCGCGCGCCCTCGGACTCCAGCAGCACGAACCGCCACGGCGTGGTGTGGTGCGGCGCAGGCGCGGTGACGGCCGCGGCGACGGCCCGCCGTACGGCACCGGGGTCGACGGGCTCGTCCGTGAAGGCCCGTACGGTACGGCGCTGGGTGACCGCCTCCCGCACGGCCTCGGAGGTCCCCAGCCGGAACATGTCGTCACGCGCGTCACGCACCATGGCCCGCGCCCCCTGCCCGTGCTCCCCGGCCACGACATGCGCCAGCCCGCGCACGACGGCGACGGGCAGCCCGGCGGCCTTGCCCTTGACGAGATCACCGGCGGCGGCCAGTTCGTCGGCCGTCGCCACGACGGTCGCGCTCAGCGGATTGCCGTACGCGTCCGTCCCGCCCCGCAGATCGTCCAGCACCCGCACCCCGGCGGCGCCGATCGCGACATCGGTGAGCCCGGCGCGCCAGGGCCGCCCGAAGGTGTCGGTGACGACGACCCCGACCTCGACCCCGAGGGCGTCCCGCAGCCCGTCCCGGATCGCCCGCGCGGACGCGTCCGGGTCCTCGGGCAGCAACAGCACGGTCCCCGAAGGGGTGTTGGAGGCGTCCACCCCGGCGGCGGCCATCACGAGCCCCTGCCGGTTCTCCACGATCCTGAGCGGCCCGCGCCGGGCCACGACCCGTACGGTCTCGGCGTCGATCGCGGCCTCCCGGTCGCCCGCCTCGACGACCCGCCCCTCCGCCTTGGACACGATCTTCGAGGTGACGAGCAGAACGTCCCCGTCGACCAGCCCCGGCTCGGCGGCTGCGATCAACTTGGCAAGATCGTCCCCCCGCGCAACCTCGGGCATCCCGGAAACGGCCCACACGCGGTAACCGCCGCCACCCCCGTCCACCGCACCGCTCGCCGCCCCGTCGTCCTTCGCCGGCCCGCCGCCGCCGGCATGCGCGCCGCCCCGGCTCCCGGCCACCGCTTCCGGCGTTTCCGCCGCGTCCCGCGCCCTGTCCGACGCCTCGCCGCTCAAGCTCCGCGCACCTCCTCCGCCAGCTCCAGCGCCTCCTGGGCCATCCGCGCGGTCGCGTCGAGGTCGGTCATCATCAGCGGTACGGCCCGGCAGCGGATGCCGGCCGACTCGATCCGCTCGACCGCGCCGGCGTCCACCGTGTCGACGAGCCAGCCGTCCAGGAGCCCCGAGCCGTAGTGCTCGGCGACCGCCGCGGCGGTGGACTCGACGCCGACCGCCGCGAGGACCTTGTCGGCCATGCCGCGCACGGGCGCGTCCCCGACGATGGGGGACAGCCCCACGACCGGCACCCCGGCCTCGGCGATCGCCTCGCGGATCCCCGGCACGGCGAGGATGGTGCCGACGGACACGACGGGGTTGGACGGCGGGAACAGCACGACGTCCGCCTCCGCGATCGCCTCCAGGACCCCCGGCGCCGGCTTGGCCTGCTCCGCGCCCACCGGCACGACCGCGTGGGCCGGCACGGACGCCCGCAGCCGCACCCAGTACTCCTGGAAGTGCACGGCCTTGCGCTCACCGTCGACCTCGACCGCGACATGCGTCTCGACCCGGTCGTCGGTCATCGGGATCAGCCGCACCCCCGGCTTCCACCGGTCGCACAGCGCCTCGGTCACCGCGCTCAGCGGATACCCGGCACCGATCATCTGCGTCCGCACGATGTGCGTGGCGAAGTCCCGGTCCCCGAGCCCGAACCACTCGGGCCCCACCCCGTACGCCGCGAGCTCCTCCTTGAGGTGGAAGGTCTCGTCCGCCCGCCCCCACCCCTGCTCCTCGTTGATGCCGCCGCCGAGCGTGTACATCACCGTGTCGAGGTCCGGGCAGACCTTCAGCCCGAAGAGGTGGATGTCGTCCCCGGTGTTGCCGATGACCGTGATGTCCGCGTCCGGCGCGGCCTGCTTGAGACCACGCAGGAAACGGGCACCGCCGATGCCGCCTGCCAGAACCACGATTCGCATGGGAACCAGTCTTGCAGGCGGGTACGACAACGCGTCACGCGGTGACGACGTCCACCTCGTCGTAGCTCTCGCGGGCGGTGCACGCCGTGTACATGGGCATCTCCGTCAGGCCCGGGTAGTAGACGTGCAGACTCACCGCCGGCTCCAGCGCGTCGTTGACGACCTCGTGCACGTACCCCGGCGCGAACACCCGCTGCCCTTCCGCCCCCAGCGTGCGCGTGCCCCGCTCGGTCCGTTCGGTCAGCGTGCCCTCCAGGACGGTGAGGACCCCGGAGGAGCGGCCGTGGTCGTGCAGGCCGCTGCCCTGCCCGGGGACCCAGGACAGCAGCCACACCTCGTAGCCGGGTCCGGTGCGCAGCCGGTGGTACCAGCGGCTGGTCGCGTCGTACTGGACGAGGTGCGCCCACTGCGAGCGGTCGGCGGCGAGGGAGCGGGCCAGTCCGACGAAGTCGGCGACGGTGGCCGGGTGCTCGCTGGGGGCCTGGAGGAGGTGCGGGACCTCGAGGAGGTCGCCGGCGATCTGGAGGTCGTTGTCGCTGTTCATGGGATGCGGTGGATCCTCGGCGAAGAGTGGGGGGGGGTGGCTGGGTGTCGCGTACCGCCCGCCCGGATCACGGGAAGACAGGAATGCCCGGGTGCGGGCGGGGCACAAGCAGCCGAGTCACGGTGGACTCAGGAGCAGCCGGAGCGCGATGGGCTCAACAGCTGGAACAGCAACAACAGCTACAGCGAGCGCGGGCAGCACCGTGGGACCCGGCCGTGCGGGTCGAGGTGAGTGCCAAGTTCGCGAGCATGCCCACAAGGACAGCGGCTCACACCTTCACTGTCAACTCGACACCCTGGAAGTGGGACATGTTTCACCTCATCCGGTCCATTCCCATGGTGAAAGGTTTGTTCAGGCGCCGACCGGGACACATGGCGCACAACCGGGCGCACGGGCCGTGAGGTCACCGTGACTTCCACCGGTGCGTACGGAACGAGTTCGAACTGACGGGCGTCCTTCCCTGCACAGGTCCGAAAGGCCTGGCGCGGCTCGGCAGCCCTCTCGGGTCTCGTCTGCCTGTCAAGGTTTATGCCGATTTGAACACTTTCAGCTAGGCCTTGGTTCCGCAGAGTGAATAAGGGGCCCAATAGCAGATCTCGGCTTGACTCGCCCGGAGCAGCACACTTGTAATTTCACTCGTGTCGTTCAGCCGAAATCGGTAACGGCCGTCACACGGGGACGCGAAGACAGACGAGGGGCGCACATGACCGAGCTGGTGCAGCAACTGCTGGTCGACGACGCGGACGAGGAACTCGGCTGGCAGGAGCGCGCGCTGTGCGCCCAGACCGACCCCGAGTCCTTCTTTCCCGAGAAGGGCGGCTCCACCCGCGAGGCCAAAAAGGTCTGCCTCTCCTGCGAGGTCCGCTCCGAGTGCCTCGAGTACGCCCTGGCCAACGACGAGCGCTTCGGCATCTGGGGCGGCCTGTCGGAACGCGAACGCCGCAGGCTGAAGAAGGCCGCCGTCTGACGCGCGGCAGGCTCCACCGCACTTTCCGTACGCAACCGAACGGCCCGTCGCGCCTGGGTTATCCACAGGCGGCGGGCCGTCGTCCTGCCCAGCCGATAGTGTGGGCGCTCGTCCGAGACGCCTCGCCGCCCCCTCAGGGCACAGGCGTCCACCGCAGTCCACCGAACCGGGGCCCGTACCTCGATGTCCGTGCATAGCCACACGGCAGCCCAAGACCTCGCTGCCACTCCTGAGTTCCCGCGTCATGTGGTGACCGCGGTGCTCGTCTCCCACGACGGCGCCCGCTGGCTGCCCGACGCGCTCGCCGGGCTGCTCGGCCAGGAGCGCCCCGTCCAGTTCGCCGTGGCCGCCGACACCGGCAGCGCGGACGACTCCGCGCAGCTGGTCACCGACGCCCTCGGCGCCGACCGGGTCCTGCACCTCGCCCGGCGCACCGGCTTCGGCCAGGCCGTCGAGGAGGCGAACCGCACCGCCCCGGTCCTCACTCCGGACGAACTGCCGTACCTCAAGCGGCCGAGCGGCTGGGACCCGGTCACGCGCACCTGGCGCGACGACGCCTACGACCTGCCGGAGCTGCCGCACGGCGAGCCGGTCCAGTGGCTGTGGCTGCTGCACGACGACTGCGCCCCCGAGCCCGACGCCCTGGCCCAGCTGCTGCGCGTCGTGGACAACGAACTGGAACTCGGCCGCGACGACGTCGCCGTCGTGGGCCCCAAGCTCCGCGGCTGGTACGACAAGCGGCAGCTCCTGGAGGTCGGCGTCTCCATCGCCAACTCCGGCCGCCGCTGGACGGGCCTGGACCGCCGCGAACAGGACCAGGGCCAGCACGACCACGTCCGGTCCGTCCTGTCGGTGTCCACCGCCGGCATGCTGATCCGCCGCGACCTCTTCGAGCAGCTCGGCGGCTTCGACCGGCGCCTGCCCCTCATGCGCGACGACGTCGACCTGTGCTGGCGCGCCCAGGCCGCCGGCCACCGCGTGCTCATCGCCCCCGAGGCCGTCGTACGCCATGCCGAGGCGGCCTCCCGCGAGCGCCGCACCGTCGACTGCGCGGGCCGCACCACGGCCTCCCCGCACAAGGTCGACAAGGCCGGCGCCGCCTACACCCTGCTCGTCAACGCCCGTACGGCGGCGCTGCCCTGGGTGCTGGTGCGCCTGGTCCTCGGCACCCTGCTGCGGACCGTCGCCTACCTCGTCGGCAAGGTCCCCGGACAGGCCCTCGACGAGATCCGCGGTCTCCTCGGCACCCTGCTGCGGCCCGAGCGGATCATCGCCGGGCGGAGCAGGCGCGGCAAGCCGGTCGTCGACAAGGACGAGCTCAGACAGCTGTTCCCGCCGCCCGGCGCGACCGTGCGGGCCACCGTGGAGCAGGTCGCGGGCAACCTCTTCGGAAGCTCCGACGCCGAGGCCACCAACGCCGGACGCCACGGCGGCGGCATCGAGTCCGGACCCGGCGGCGACGACGCGGAGTTCCTGGAGATCGAGCAGTTCGCCCGCCTCAAGCGCATCGCCCGCAAGCCGGGCCCGGTGCTCTTCCTGGCGCTGCTGCTGGTCGCCCTGGTCGCCTGCCGCAACCTCCTGGGCGGCGGCGCGCTGTCGGGCGGCGCCCTGCTGCCCGCCCCGGCCGACGCGAGCGAGCTGTGGTCGTGCTACGCGGACGCGTGGCACGCGGTGGGCGCCGGCGGCACCCCGTCCGCGCCGCCGTACCTGGCGATCATCGCCGCGCTGTCCTCCGTGCTGTTCGGCTCGACCGGTCTCGCCCTGACGGTCCTGCTCGTCTGCTCGGTGCCGCTGGCCGGCTTCACCGCCTACTTCGCCTCCCGCCCGCTCGTCGAGTCCCGCCTCCTGCGCGCCTGGGCGGCCGTCGTCTACGCCTTCCTGCCCGCCGCCACCGGCGCCCTCGCCGGCGGCCGCGTCGGCACCGCCGTCCTCGCCGTCCTGCTGCCGCTCATCGCGCGCGCGGGCGTCGTGGCCGGCGGGCTGACGAGCAGCACGGGCGCGCGTGGCAGTTGGCGCGCCACCTGGGCGTTCGCGCTCCTGCTGACGATCACCACGGCGTTCACGCCGATCATCTGGCCGATCACGCTGATCCTCGGCATCGGCCTCCTCGTCGTGCGCCGCACCGACATCACCGCCTACGGCCTGCGCTTCCTGGCCCAGTTCGGCACCCCCCTGCTGGTCCTCGCGCCCTGGTCGCTGTCGCTGCTCCCGTTCGGGTTCTTCCAGCAGGCGGGCCTGGAGTACGGCTCCTCGGCCGCCTCCGCCCTCGACCTGCTCGGCGCGAGCCCCGGCGGACCCGGCACCGTCGACGGGCTGATGCTCACCGGAGTGGTGCTGGCCGCGCTGGCCGCCCTGCTGCGCACCGAGCGGCAGTTCGGCATCTGGACGGCCTGGGCGGTGGCCCTGGTCGGCCTCGTCTTCGCGGTCCTGTCCAACGAATCGACCTGGGCGGGCCCCGCCACCCTCGTCTACGGCCTCGCCCTGCTGGCCGCCGCCGTGCTCGGCGCGGACGGGGCACGCGCACGCGTGGCCGAGCAGAGCTTCGGCTGGCGTCAGCCGGTCGCCGCCCTGATCGCCTTCGCCTCCGCCGCGGGCCCGCTGCTCGTCGCCGCCGGCTGGATGATCGGCGGCGCCGACGGACCGCTGGAGCGCCGCGACCCCGTCCAGGTGCCCGCGTTCGTCGCCGAGGAGAGCGGCACCCGCGACCAGGCCCGCACCCTCGTCCTCGACAGCGACTCCGCCACCCGCGTCGGCTACATGCTGGTGCGCGGCTCCGGCGCCCGCCTCGGCGACGCCGAACTCGCCGCGGCCGACGGGGAGAACGGCAAGCTGGACAAGGTCGTCGCCAACCTCGTCGCCGGCTCCGGCGCCGACCAGGCGGACCAGCTCGGCGGTTTCGCCGTGCGGTACGTCCTCGTGCACAAGGGCGCGCCCCGCCAGGTCACGCGTGTACTGGACGCCACACCCGGCCTGACCCGGCTCAGCCAGCAGGACGGCAGCGGACTGTGGCGGGTCGACCAGGAGGTCGCGCGCGCGACGATCGTCGCGAAGTCCGGCGCGGGCACCGCGCAGCCGGTGGCCGCGGGCCCCGTCGACCTCCACACCACGATCCCGTCCGGCGCCGACGGCCGGATCCTGCGCCTCGCCGACAGCGCCGACGAGGGCTGGACGGCCACCCTGGACGGCAGCCCGCTCACCCGCACCACCGTCGACGGCTGGGCCCAGGGCTTCGAACTGCCCGCCTCCGGCGGCAAGCTGGACGTCACCTTCGACGACCCCTTCACCCACACCCTCTGGCTGTGGATCCAGAGCTTCCTCGCCGTCGTCCTCGTGGTGATGGCCCTGCCCGGCCGCCGCCGTGACGTCGACGACGACCTCCCCGAGGAGCCCGCGGTGCCCGCCCAGGCCGTGGCGGGCGAAGGCCGCCGTGCCCGCCGACTGCGCGCCCAGGCCGAGGCCGAGGAGACCACCGGGCCCGAGGACCTCCCCGCTCCACCGCAGGAGGCTCCCGCGGCGGTCCCGCAGCAGCAGTCCTACGGCGACTGGGACGCCCCGAGCTACGCGAACGCCGAGTACGGCACCTACACCGGTGACCAGTACCAGGGCACCGCCCAGCAGTACCCGGCGGGCGGCTACGACCAGCAGCCGTACCAGGCGGACCCGTACCAGGGCGGCCAGTACGACCCGTACGCCTACGGCGGGCAGAACCAGCAGACGCCGTACGACCAGACGTACGGCGGCCAGTACGAGCAGCAGTACGACCAGGGCTACGACCCCGCGTACGACCCGGCGCAGCAGCAACCGGACTCCACCGGCAGTGAGCGCCCCGACGGGAGTCAGCAGTGAACCGCACCACCGTGTCCCTCATCGCCGGCACCGCCGCACTCGCCGCCGTCACCGGGTTCGCCACGCTCAGCTCACCGAAGGCCGCGGGCACCGCCGGGACGGCCGCCGAGCTGCCCGTGGAGCGCACCAGCCTGCTGTGCCCCTCGCCCAGCGCCTCCGACATAGCCGAGACGTCGTACACGTCCTTCACGCCCGTCACCAAGGGCGCGGGCAGCGGCGGCAAGGCCGAACTCCAGGCGGCCGCCGAGGAGTCGGACGGCAAGAGCAAGAGCAAGAACAAGAGCAAGGGCAAGAAGGCCGACAAGCCGGTCCTCGAACCCGCTGAGCCCGGCAAGCCCGCCACCGGTGACACCTCCGGCGGTTCCGCACCGGCTCTGGTCGGCACCGCCGAGGGGGAGTTCGCGCCGGGCTGGACCGTGCAGGAGACCACCGAGGTCGCCGCGGGCTCCGGACGCGGGCTGCAGGGCGTCAACTGCGCCGCCCCCGACACCGAGTTCTGGTTCCCGGGCGCGAGCACGGCCGCCGACCGCACCGACTACGTCCACCTGACCAACCCCGACGACTCCGCCGCCGTCGTCGACATCGAGCTCTACGGCAAGGACGGCGCCCTGGACTCCACGCTGGGGGAGGGCATCACCGTCGCGCCGCACTCCAGCGACCCGATCCTGCTGTCCACGCTCACGGAGGAGAAGCAGGAGAACCTCACCGTCCATGTGAACGTCCGCAGCGGGCGCGTGGGCGCCGCCGTGCAGGCGCTGGACGACAAGCTCGGCGGCGACTGGCTGGCCGCGTCCACCGACCCGTCCGGCAGCCTGGTGCTGCCCGGCATCCCGAAGGACGCCACCGCCGTACGCCTGGTCGCCTTCGCGCCCGGCGACGCCGACGCCGACCTCAAGGTGCAGCTCGCGTCCCCGTCCGGCCTGATCACCCCCGCCGGGAACGAGACGCTGCATGTGAAGGCGGGCATGACGGCCTCCGCCGACCTCGGTGACGTCACGCGCGGGGAGGCCGGTTCGCTGGTCCTGACCCCCACCGACACCTCCGTGCCGGTGGTCGCCGCGCTGCGGGTCGTGCGTGGCAAGGGGCACGACCAGGAGACGGCCTTCATCCCGGCCACGCGTCCCGTCGGCACGCGCGCGACGGTCGCCGACAACAGCGCCAAGGGCACCACGCTCTCCCTGACCGCTCCCACGCGCGGGGCCACCGTCAAGGTCACGGCGTCGGCGGGCAGCAAGGGGGGTGAGGCCGTCTCGAAGACGTTCACCCTCAAGGCAGGCACCACCCAGAATGTGGAGGCACCCACCCCGGCCGGCCTCAAGGGCACGTACGCCCTCACGGTGGAGCACGTCTCGGGAGGCCCGGTCTACGGCGCCCGCACCCTGGCGGCGACGGAGGACGGCGTCCCGGGCTTCACCATCCAGGCCCTCCCCAATGACCGGGGCATGGTGGCCGTGCCGGAGGCGGACCAGGACCTGTCGGTGCTCCAGAAGTAGCCCGCGACAGAAGTAGCCCGCGACGATCCGCGGCCGGTTCAGTCCTCGCCGTACCGCGGATCGACCGTCTCGGGAGTGAGTCCCAGCAACTCGGCCACCTGCTCCACGACGATCTCGTGCACCAGCGCCGCCCGCTCGTCGCGCCCCTTGGTGCGGATCTCCACCGGACGCCGGTAGACGACCACACGCGCGGGGCGCCCCTCACGCGCGGCGACCGTCCCGCCGAGCGGTACCGCCTCGTCGTTCCAGGACTGTCCGTCCAGCCGAGGCACCTCCAGGACCAGGAAGTCGATGTCGGCGAGCTGCGGCCAGCGCCGCTCCAGGCGCTCCACGGAGTCCTGCACCAGGTCCGCGAACGCCTCCGCCCGGCTCGCGGCGAGCGGCACCTGCGGCGGGGCGATCGGCCCGCGCATGCCCCGTCCGTGGCGATCACGGCGGCGGGGGCCGGGGCTGGTGGCGCGGGGCGGTACCTGGTTGTCCATCACTGGTGAAGGGTAATCCTCGCCGCCCTCCGGCGCCCGAGCCCACGCGGTACCACGGAAGCGGTCCGAAACGGCGTACGACCACCTCGTACGGCATGTCGGCAGTTGACCATTCCAGCCAAGGTTCGGCTCGATTCCGTATCTCTCGACGACCGTCGATCTCAAGGCAATTGACATGCTTTGTGTCGAGTCGTGGCCGGGTCGAGAGGTGTTCGGTCCCTCGAAAAGGGATGTCCACGCAGGTCATGGCGTTGTGACCGGAGTGGTGTGTGGGACGTTTCACAGCACGACACGGTGGAGTGACCTGGGGGAGAGTCTTCGCGGCCCGCTCAAGAGTGCGGTACCGTCCAACGTCGTGAGCCCTGTACGTCGCTGTTCGCGCACCGCTTGCGGCCGTCCCGCCGTCGCGACGCTGACGTACGTCTACGCCGACTCGACCGCGGTCCTCGGCCCGCTCGCCACCTACGCCGAACCCCACTGCTACGACCTGTGCGCCGAGCACTCCGAGCGCCTCACCGCCCCGCGCGGCTGGGAAGTCGTCCGGCTCCTCGACGCCTCGGCCCCGGCCCGGCCCAGCGGGGACGACCTGGAAGCGCTCGCCGACGCCGTGCGCGAGGCGGCCCGTCCCCGGGAGCGCGCCGCCGAGGCCGGCGGGGCCCGGCGGGCCGACCCGATGGAGGTCGCGCGCCGAGGCCATCTCCGGGTGCTGCGCTCTCCCGACAACTGACCTGCTCAGCTCCGGCACGACCCACTGTCAGTGGCTACGGGTAGTTTGTGGTGACCGACAGGACTTTCAGAAGGGTTGGCCGTGGCTGATCTGTCACAGCTCGTGAAGGCGTACGACGTGCGCGGAGTCGTTCCCGACCAGTGGGACGAGACGCTCGCCGAGCTCTTCGGTGCCGCCTTCGTCCAGGTGACCGGAGCGAGCGCCATCGTGACGGGTCACGACATGCGGCCCACGTCCCCGGGCCTGTCGCGGGCCTTCGCGCGCGGAGCGGCCGCCCTCGGCACGGACGTCACCGAGATCGGCCTGTGCTCGACCGACCAGCTGTACTACGCCTCGGGCGCGCTCAACCTGCCGGGCGCGATGTTCACGGCCTCCCACAACCCCGCCCAGTACAACGGCATCAAGCTGTGCCGCGCGGGCGCCGCCCCGGTCGGCCAGGACACCGGCCTCGCCGAGATCCGCGAACTGGTCGAGCGCTGGAGCGAGACGGGCGCCCCGGAGCCGGCGGCCTCGACGGGAACGATCACCGAGCGGGACACGCTGGAGGACTACGCGGCCCACCTGCTCTCCCTCGTCGACCTGACCGGCATCCGCCCCCTGAAGGTCGTCGTCGACGCGGGCAACGGCATGGGCGGCCACACCGTCCCGACCGTCTTCTCCGGACTGCCCCTGGACACCGTCCCGATGTACTTCGAGCTGGACGGCACCTTCCCGAACCACGAGGCCAACCCCCTCGACCCGGCCAACATCGTCGACCTCCAGAAGCGGGTCCGCGAGGAGGGGGCCGACCTCGGCATCGCCTTCGACGGCGACGCCGACCGCTGCTTCGTCGTCGACGAGCACGGCGACCCGGTCTCCCCGTCCGCCGTCACCGCCCTCGTGGCCTCCCGAGAGCTCGCCAGGAACGGCGGCAAGGGCACGGTCATCCACAACCTGATCACGTCCTGGTCGGTCCCGGAGGTCGTCGAGGAGAACGGCGGCACACCGGTACGCACACGCGTGGGCCACTCCTTCATCAAGGCCGAAATGGCGCGGACCGGCGCGATCTTCGGCGGCGAGCACTCCGCGCACTACTACTTCAAGGACTTCTGGAACGCCGACACCGGCATGCTGGCGGCCCTGCACGTCCTGGCCGCGCTGGGCGGCCAGGCCGGCCCGCTGTCGTCCCTGGTGGCCCAGTACGACCGTTACGTCGGCTCCGGCGAGATCAACTCCACGGTCGCCGACCAGGCAGGCCGCCTGGCGGCGATAAGGGCGGCCTACGAGGGCCAGGAGGACGTAAGCCTCGACGACCTCGACGGCCTCACGATCACCACCCCCGACTGGTGGTTCAACGTCCGCCCCTCCAACACCGAACCCCTCCTGCGCCTGAACGCGGAGGCAAGGGACGAGGCGACGATGACGAGGGTCAGGGACGAGGTACTGGCGGTCATCCGGGCCTGACGCAACGCGACCCGCTGGGTGGCGACGGGGGTGGTCGGCCGGTGACGCTGCGCCTCAACACCGGCACTTACCGCACCCCGGCCGCCTACGGGGCGCCGCCCCTCAGCGCCGTTCCCGGCCGCTCCTGCTCGTTCAGCCCGTCCAGCGTTGGAGGACGAGGCACTTCGGGGCCGAAGGGGTCGGGGCGGAGCCTGGCCGGATCGGGGTCGAGCCTCGTGGGGCCCGGGGGCGGAGCCCCGGCGGGTGGGCCAGGGGCGACAGTCCTGCGGTCCGTGAGGTGCGCGGACCCGTGGCGGACCCGTGGTCCGTGAGGTGCGCGGACCGGCGGCAGCCTCGCAGCCCCCGAGGTACGCAGACCCGTGGCGGACCCGTGACCCCCGAGGTGCGCAGACCGGTGGCAGCCTCGCAGCCCCCGAGGTGCGCAGACCGGCGGCAGTCCCGCGGCCCCGAGATACGCGGACCCGCGCCAGACCGCGGGCGCATCCGCGGCAATCCCCAGGTGCGTCCCCCTGCGTCCCCCTGCGCCCCACTCGGCGCCCCCGCTGCGCCCCACGCAGCGCCCCCCACTCCGGCCCACCCGGCGCAGCCCCCGCGCGGGGTCGAAGGGGCGGCAGCCCCTGGGGACGTGACAGGTAGGGGCGGCGGGGGCGAAACAAGCCCTACGGCACCCCCACCACCGACCTCGCCCCAACCCCCGCGCTCAACTCTCCCCGGCGGTACCCTGACCAGGCACATCCGCACAAGCAGCCGTATCGCCCCGAAGGGAACCCCCATGCCGCTCGAAGCCGGCCTCCTGGAGATCCTCGCCTGCCCGGCCTGTCACGCCCCCCTCAAGGAGCAGGACAGCGAGCTGATCTGCACCGGCCAGGACTGCGGCCTGGCGTACCCCGTCCGCGACGGCATCCCCGTCCTCCTCGTCGACGAGGCCCGCCGCCCCGCGTAACGCCCCGCTGCCGCCGTAGGCGAGACAGCACCCCGTTGCCGTGAGCGACACGACACAGCGACCCACAGCGACCTGGTGTCCCGGACCCGCGCGACCGACGACACCCGGCGAAGCGACAACCCGGCGTCCCGGAGACCCGGCGATCGGAGGCTGCCGCCCCATGCTCGACGAATCGCTGCTAGACACCCCCGAGGCACTCTCGGAGGCCGACCGCCGAGGCCTGCTCCGCGGCGCCGCGGAGGCCGGCGCCCGCGTCCGCACAGCGGCCCGGCACGCCGTCGAGGCCGGGGTGAACGACCTCAAGCCCGACGGCCGCCCGCGCGCGGTCCTCATCGCGGGCCCCGGCGCCGCCGCCACCCACGTGGCCGACCTCCTCGGCACGCTCGCCGGTGCCGGCAGCCCCGTCACCCGTCTCGCCCCCACCGGCGTGGCCCCCGCCGCGGGCGCCCTGCGCTGGGAACTCCCCGGCTGGGCGGGCTCGGTCGACCTCCTCCTGATCGCCACCCCCGACGGCACCGAACCCGGCCTGTCCCTGCTCGCCGACCAGGCCTACCGCCGCGGCTGCACGGTCGTCGCCGTGGCCCCCGCCGGCACCCCGCTCTTCGAGGCGGTCGAGGGCGCCCACGGCCTGTTCGTGCCCCTGGCGACCGCCCCGTACGAGCAGGACACATCCCTGACCGCATCCGCCCCCGGCGTCCTGTGGGCCCTGCTCACCCCGCTCCTCGCGATCCTCGACCGCACCGGCCTGCTGACCGCCCCGCCCGAGACCCTCGAGAAGATCGCCGGCCGCCTCGACCACATCGCCGAGCGCTGCGGCCCCGCCATCGCGACCTACAGCAACCCGGCCAAGACCCTCGCCTCCGAACTCGCCGACGCGCTCCCGGTGATCTGGACCGAGGGCACCTCCGCGGGGCCCGCGGGCCGTCGTTTCGCCGCGGCCCTCGCCGAGCTCTCCGGCCGCCCGTCCGTGGTCTCCGAACTGCCCGAGGCCCTGGCCGCGCACAGCACGCTGCTCGCCGGACCGCTGGCCGCCGGCGCCGACCCCGACGACTTCTTCCGCGACCGTGTCGAGCAAGACCCCGCGCTGCGCGCACGCGTGGTGCTCCTTCGCGACCGTCCGATCGGCGGACTCAGCGCCGCCCCGGCCGCCCGTGACCTGGCCCTCGGCCACGACACGCCGATCAGCGAGCTGGAACCGGAGCCCGGGGGCGAGATCGAGACCCTCGCGGAACTGATCGCCGTCACGGATTTCGCCGCCGTTTACCTGGCGCTCGTCTCGGGGGCCTGACGTTGTCGGGACGCCCTGAAAGCCGTACGTAGAGAAAGAGCCTGATGGACCGCCTCGAGAACACCATCCGCCCCTACGCCTGGGGATCCGCCACCGCCATCCCCGAACTCCTCGGCACCCGGCCGACCGGTGAACCGCAGGCGGAGATGTGGATGGGCGCCCACCCGGGAGCCCCCTCACGCACCGGCCGGGGCACGCTCGTCGAGGTCATCGACGCGGACCCGGAGAAGGAACTCGGCGCCGAGGCGGTCGCCAGGTTCGGCCCCCGGCTGCCCTTCCTGCTCAAGATCCTCGCCGCGGGCGCCCCGCTCTCCCTCCAGGTACACCCCGACCTCGCCCAGGCGAAAGAGGGCTACGACGACGAGGAGCGCCGCGGCATCCCCGTGGACGCGGGCCACCGCAACTACAAGGACGCCAACCACAAGCCCGAACTGATCTGCGCGCTCACCGAGTTCGACGGCCTGTGCGGCTTCCGCGAGCCCGCGCGCGCGGCCGAGCTGCTCGACGCGCTCGGCGTCGACTCCCTCAAGCCGTACGTCGACCTCCTGCACGCCCGCCCCGAGGAGGCGGCCCTGCGCGAGGTCCTGACGGCCGTCCTGACCGCCGACCGCGCGGAGATGGCGCACACGGTCACCGAGGCCGCGGCAGCCTGCGCCCGCCTCGGCGGCGACCACGCCCCCTACGCCGACATCGCCCACCACTACCCGGGCGACCCGGGCGTCATCGCCGCGATGCTCCTCCATCACGTCCGACTCCAGCCCGGCGAGGCCCTGTTCCTCGGCGCCGGCATCCCGCACGCCTATCTGAGCGGCCTCGGCGTCGAGATCATGGCCAACTCCGACAATGTGCTGCGCTGCGGCCTGACCCCCAAGCACGTCGACGTCCCCGAGCTCCTGCGCGTCGTCCGCTTCGAGGCCGCCGACCCGGGCGTGCTCCGCCCCGAGGCGTCCCCCGACGGCGAGGAGGTCTACGAGACCCCCATCGACGAGTTCCGACTGTCCCGGTATGTCCTCCCCGAGGGTGCCGCTTCCCACGACCTGACCCGCCCGACCCCGCAGATCCTGCTCTGCACGGCAGGTTCCGTGCGAGTCGGGGCAGACGAACTGAGCCCCGGCCAGTCGGTGTTCGTTCCGGCGGGTGAGAAGGCCGAGGTGTCGGGCGCGGGCACCGTCTTCCGGGCGACTGTGATCGTGTGACCGACATGTACGACTGAGACGTGTGATCGTATGACCGGCCCTGTGGACGGCTGAGACGTCCGCGCCGGGCGGGGCTGCAAGAATGGCCCCGTCGGCAAAGGACGGGCAAAGAGCCTGGACGGCGTAGAGACATTTGAGGCGAAGGGACAACGCGACCAGATGAGCGCGTCAGGCGGAACCAGGGCGATCGTGGCGGCACTCGGCGCCAACCTCGCGATCGCGGCATCGAAGTTCGTGGCGTTCGCGTTCAGCGGCTCGTCCTCGATGCTCGCCGAGGGCGTGCACTCGCTCGCGGACTCCGGAAACCAGTTCCTGCTGCTCGTCGGCGGCAAGAAGTCCCAGCGCGAGGCCACCCCGCAACACCCCTTCGGCTACGGCCGCGAGCGCTACATCTACGCCTTCCTGGTCTCCATCGTCCTCTTCTCGGTCGGCGGCATGTTCGCCGTCTACGAGGGCTACGAGAAGATCAAGCACCCGCACGAGATCGAGCACTGGTACTGGCCGGTGGGCGTCCTCGTCTTCGCCATCATCGCCGAGGGCTTCTCCTTCCGGACGGCCATCAAGGAGTCCAACCCGCTGCGCGGCGACCTCTCCTGGAAGGAGTTCGTGCGCCGCGCCAAGGCTCCCGAACTCCCGGTCGTGCTCCTGGAGGACTTCGGCGCACTGGTCGGTCTGGTCCTCGCTCTCGGGGGCGTCGGCCTGGCTCTGCTCACCGGCGACGGCGTATGGGACGGCATCGGCACCCTCTGCATCGGCATCCTGCTCATCCTGATCGCCCTCGTCCTGGCGGTGGAGACCAAGTCCCTGCTGCTCGGCGAGTCCGCCGGAATCGAGGCGGTCCGGAAGATCGAGGCCGCGATCGTCGACGGCGCCACCGTCACGGGCATCATCCACATGCGCACGCTCCACCTCGGCCCCGAGGAACTGCTCGTCGCCGCCAAGATCGCCGTCCAGCACGACGACACGGCCGGTGAGGTCGCCTCCGCGATCAACGCGGCCGAGTCCCGCATCCGCGAGGCCGTCCCCATCGCCCGCGTCATCTACCTCGAACCGGACATCTACAGCGAGGCCGAGGCCCTCAAGGGCCCCGACCGCGAGGCGACCCCTGGGGGACCGGCACCGCACCCTGCCGAGCACTGATCACCGGTCCACAGCGGCCGTAAGGGCCCGCGCCCCCGCACCGGGGCGCGGGCCCTTCGCTCACTTGATCTCGCTCAGCACGACCAGCACGGCTCCCTTCTCCGGCACCGCGAGGAGCCGCGCCCGGAACCTGGAACAGGGCGAGGGTGCGCAGGTGTTCATCACCCGCGGCCGCCTCCGGCACGGAGATCATGAACACCAGCCTGGCCTCCGTACCGTCCAGCGAGCCCCACTCGACGCCTTCGGCGGACCGTGCGAACCGACGACAGGCGCGGTCACGGCATCCGTCTTGGCGTACGGGATCGCTGTCTCCTGCTCAGTGAGACAGCCGGAGTGGGCCTCGCGATCGGGTTCGGCCATGACGTGTGCGTCGGCTGCTGCCGCGGGTGCGTTGTTGGCTTCGGCCTGAATGCTGGTCCTGGGGATGCCCAGACCACCGAACGGGTCGGTGTGCCCGCCGAGCGAGAGCGAGATCAGCAGCCCGCCGACCACCACGAACGGGATCATGTAGCTGACCCCGTTCATCAGCGCCTGATCCCCGACGCTCCGCTCCTTGCCGCCGCCCGACACGGAGACGGCCGGGACGCCGTCCGACGTGTGCACCGGCGCCGACCTCACGGTCAGAACCAGCCTGCCCACGAAACGGCTCAGGTCCATGTCCTTGTCGGCGGCGACGATGATGCCGTCCGCGGTGCTGACATCGTTTTGATCAGGACGTTTTCAGCCCCGATCGATCCCTGCGTCTCCCCCTTCATGTGACGCCACGGCTCGCGGCGGCCTGCGCGAGCTTCTCCGCGGCCATGTACGTGTGCGCCATGCCGGTCGGGCACACGGTCACCGCCAGCAGCTTCACCCACCGCTGCTCACTGCCGCCGCCCATTGGGGGAGGTCCGACCGGACTGGCCCCGTCGATCTCCTCACGCCTTTGTCACACGGAAACGCCGTCCCGGACGCCCAGCAAGATCGATCAGCTGTTCCGATCTCTCCACATCCCCCCTCACCGGCCCCTGCCGTCCAAGCAGCAAAAGTCCTCGGATGACCTGGTCCGTTGCCGCCCGTTGCCGCCCGTTCGGCAGTGCGTGCGCCGGTTGCCACCACCGTGACGGCACCCTGCCCGGGCGGCCGACGGCACCCGGCCCCCATCCCGGACTGCAGCCGGCGATCGGCCTGATGTATTCGGAGGCGGACTGGGGTGCCCCGGCCGACCGGTGTAGCTTGGGACGAAGCCAGACGTCGCTGCTGATGGCGGTCGGGCGGTCCCACCGCGGACCGGCCGAGGGAGAGAGGGCCTCCGACGGACTGCGCTGCGCGCACCGGGCATGCCTATGTCCTCTTCGGGCACCCCTGTGTCCGCCGCCGCGCAGACCAGCCGTACCCACCTCGCCCCAACCCCGAGGAGCACCTCGCAATGACGACTGTCGACAACCGACAGGACTTCAAGGTCGCCGACCTCTCCCTGGCCGAGTTCGGCCGCAAGGAGATCACCCTCGCCGAGCACGAGATGCCCGGCCTGATGTCGATCCGCAAGGAGTACGCCGAGGCGCAGCCGCTCGCCGGCGCCCGCGTCACCGGCTCCCTGCACATGACCGTGCAGACCGCCGTCCTCATCGAGACCCTGGCCGCCCTGGGCGCCGAGGTCCGCTGGGCGTCCTGCAACATCTTCTCCACCCAGGACCACGCGGCCGCCGCCATCGCCGTCGGCCCGAACGGCACGCCCGACAACCCCCAGGGCATCCCGGTGTTCGCCTGGAAGGGCGAGACCCTGGAGGAGTACTGGTGGTGCACGGAGCAGGCGCTGACCTGGCCGAACACCCCCACCGGCGGCCCGAACATGATCCTGGACGACGGCGGTGACGCCACCCTCCTCGTCCACAAGGGCGTCGAGTACGAGAAGGCCGGCAAGGTCCCCTCGGTCGACACCGCCGAGAACGAGGAGCACCGGGTCATCCTGGAACTCCTGAACCGCACCATCACCGACGGCTCCCAGAAGTGGACCCAGCTCGCCTCGGAGATCCGCGGCGTGACCGAGGAGACCACGACCGGTGTCCACCGCCTGTACGAGATGCACCGCGACGGCACCCTCCTGTTCCCGGCGATCAACGTCAACGACGCCGTCACCAAGTCGAAGTTCGACAACAAGTACGGCTGCCGTCACTCCCTGATCGACGGCATCAACCGCGCCACCGACGTCCTCATCGGCGGCAAGACCGCGGTGGTCTGCGGCTACGGCGACGTGGGCAAGGGCTGCGCGGAGTCCCTGCGCGGCCAGGGCGCCCGCGTCATCGTCACCGAGATCGACCCGATCTGCGCCCTCCAGGCGGCGATGGACGGCTACCAGGTCACGACCCTCGACGAGGTCGTCGACAAGGCCGACATCTTCATCACCACGACTGGCAACAAGGACATCATCATGGCCTCGGACATGGCCAAGATGAAGCACCAGGCCATCGTCGGCAACATCGGCCACTTCGACAACGAGATCGACATGGCCGGCCTCGCCCAGATCCCCGGCATCGTCAAGGACGAGGTCAAGCCGCAGGTCCACACCTGGAAGTTCCCCGACGGCAAGGTGCTCATCGTCCTGTCGGAGGGCCGCCTGCTGAACCTGGGCAACGCCACCGGCCACCCGTCGTTCGTGATGTCCAACTCCTTCGCGGACCAGACCCTGGCCCAGATCGAGCTGTTCACCAAGCCCGACGAGTACCCGACCGACGTCTACGTGCTGCCCAAGCACCTCGACGAGAAGGTCGCCCGCCTCCACCTGGAGGCGCTCGGCGTGAAGCTGACCCAGCTGCGCCCCGAGCAGGCGGCGTACATCGGCGTCGAGGTCGACGGCCCGTACAAGCCGGACCACTACCGCTACTGAGCCGTACGGCACAGCAGTAGTACCTCCGAGGCAGGCCCCCGCACCCCCGTGTCGGGGGCCTGCCCCGTTGGCCTTGTGGACCCTTCTTCGGCCCTGCTCCCGCGCCATGTGACCGTCAGGCCGGACAGCCCGTCAGAACCCAGGACTCCCATGCCCCGCGGCCGTTATTCGCTCCACGATCCGCACGATCACACCCCCCTCGCGGAAGAACACTTCCAGTGCGCCCCCGGCCCGTCCGGCTGGCGCTACGTCTCTCAACTGACCACCCCCGCGGGCGATCACAGCGGCTCGGTCGACCTCACCCTCGACGAACTCGGCCGCCCCATCCGCCTCGAACTGCACGCCGCGAGCTGGCAGGTCCGCGGTGCCGCGCTCGACGGCGTCACCTGGGTCCGCACGGACCCCACCGGGTCCCACGCCACGGAAGGCAATGTCCCCGCCCACGCCTTCACCGGCACATCCCCCGCGTTCCTCGTCGCCACCACCCGTCTCCTGCGCCTCACCCCCTCCGCATCAGCAACTCGCGTACGCCTCGTGGCCTTCACGGACCCCGTCCTCGCCCCGCGCACCGTGGACCAGTCCTGGACCTTGCTGAAAAGAGAAGCACACGCCACTGACAACGGCCCGCTGATCGTGGAGGAATACCAGGTCACAGCGCTGGACACGGGCGAGCAGCACACCGTGCACATCGCCGGGGACGTGGTCCTCGCAGCCCCCGGAATCGAGCTGGAGGACCTCGAATCACCGCCGTCGACGTTCCCCGGAACACCGCTCGACTGAACCGACCTCGGCGGATGCCCGCTCCGGCACTCGACACCAGTGGGGCCGCGGGCACCCGCGGGATCACGCCGGCGGGACGAACCCGGAAGCTGGCCTGCCCTCCGACGGCACTGCGGGCGGGGGTCCGTCGGAGGACTCCTCGACCGGAACCCCAGGACGCTCCACGACCGGATTCGCCTCGACGCCGTACGAGACGGGCGACTGAGGAGAGGAGGGACCGAAGGGTCGCGCCCCCGGATACGGATAGCCGCCCTGCATCCCGAACGCAGGGCCGGGCACCACGCCAGTAGGGGCCCCGGCTCCCACCGCAACGCCGCCGAAGGCCCGCCGGGACTCGCGGGCCTGCCGCTCCTGCACCACCGCCGCCAGATACGCACCCGGCGGCACATCCCGCGGCGCCGGAGCCCCCGTACGCGCCGCGAGATCGGACGCCAGCCGCTCCGCCATGGCCCAGCCGACCTGCGGATCGAGTTGGTGCATCCGCGTCAGGTACTGACGGATGGCAAGCCACAGGCCATCGGGAACCGCCGACAGATCGAGCTGGGAGAACCGGCCGGCCAGCCAGGGCGGAGGCGGCGGCACGAATCCGCTGGGCGCCACGGGAATCCGTTCCCGCACGACCAGCGTCCCCGCGAACACGTCACCGAGCCGACGCCCACGCGCGGAGACGAGCGAGGCGATACAGGCCACGACCCCGAACGTCATCAGAATCTCGACCACACCGATCGCACCACGCACCAGCGCATGCCGGAACCGGATGGGCCCGCCGTCGTCCCGCACCACGCGAAGCCCCACAGCGAGCTTCCCCAGCGACCGACCATGGCTGAGCGTCTCGACCGCGATGGGCCCGCCCACCAGGACGAGCAGGAACGCGGCGATCGACAGCGCCACCTGGGCCGCGTCGTCCAACGACGCGGAAGCGGCCACTACCGCGACGGTCACGGCGATGTACACGACCACTGCTACGACCAGATCGACCAGCACGGCCAACGCCCTGCTGGGCAGCCTCGCAGGGCGCAACTCAAGCGCCACCGCCTCGCCCGTCACCAGCTCACTCACGCCTGCCGTCCTTCCCCTGACCCGCCTCGTGAACCGCCAGTCTGCCAAGCTGAGGGCGCATCGCGCCGCAGTACGACAAGCTGACATCCACGACGGACCGCCGACGAAGCCGAGGAGCAGGCACACCGATGGACCTCGACGTCTTCGTCACCGCCCACCGAGCCGAGTGGGACCGCCTCGACGCCCTGCTCCGGCGCCAGCGCCGCCTCAACGGCGCCGAGACGGACGAGCTCGTCACCCTCTACCAGCGCACCGCCACGCACCTCTCCCTGATCCAGTCCAGCGCCCCCGACCCACAGCTCACCGGCCGGCTCAGCCAACTCGTGGCACGCGCGCGTAGTGCCGTCACAGGAACCCGCCGCGCCTCTTGGCGCGACGTCACACGCTTCCTGGCATACGGCTTCCCCGCCGCGGTCTACCGATCGCGCCACTGGTGGGTGCCCACCGCGCTGCTCTCCACGGTCGTCGCAGCCCTCCTCGGCTGGTGGATCGGCACCCATCCCGAGGTGCAGTCCTCCATTGCGGCCCCCAGCGAACTGCGCGAGCTCACACGCCCCGGCGGCCAGTACGAGACGTACTACTCCAGCCATCCCGCCGCGTCCTTCGCCGCCCAGGTCTGGACGAACAACGCACAGGCCGCTGCCACGTGCCTCGTCCTGGGCATCTTTCTGGGCCTCCCGGTCCTCTGGATCCTGTTCGAGAACATGCTCAACCTCGGTGTGGGCGTCGGCCTCATGTCCTCGGCCGGCCGCCTCGACACCTTCCTCGGCCTCGTACTCCCTCACGGACTCCTCGAACTCACCGCAGTCTTCGTCGCCGCCGGCACAGGTCTGCGTCTCGGCTGGACCCTGATCGATCCGGGGCCCCGCTCCCGGCGCACCGCACTGGCGGAGGAGGGCCGAGCCGCCGTCGGCATGGCGATAGGCCTCGCCATGGTCCTGTTCGTCTCGGGCGCCATAGAAGGCTTCGTCACGCCCTCGGGCCTGCCCACCTGGGCCCGCATAGCCATCGGGATCGTCGCCGAGCTGACCTTCCTCGCCTACGTCTTCGTCCTGGGCGGACGAGCGGCGCGTGCGGGTGACACGGGCGACGTCGAGGCGGCCGAACGCAGCGCCACCGTGCCTACTGCTGCCTGATGTGCGAGGGGCCGTACCGAGCTGCTACTGTCTCCTTCGCCCCACAGGAGCCGTTGACACGGAAGCTGCGGGGAGGTAGATTCGAACAGTTGCCTGGAGCCGGGTTCATCCCGCTCGGCAGCGGTGAGTGTCTGTCTGCTTCTGGAAATCTTGATTTCGAAGAAGCTACTTCCCGATAAATCGGAAACAGATGGCCTGTCAGTCCGGCCCGAAACTTCTGATAATGTTGGGAGCGCCGGAAAGGGAAACGCGAGAGCGGGAACCTGGAAAGCACCGAGGAAATCAGAACCGGAAACGGTCTGATAGAGTCGGAAACGCAAGACCGAAGGGAAACTGCCCGGAGGAAAGCCCGAGAGGGTGAGTACAAAGGAAGCGTCCGTTCCTTGAGAA
>NZ_JBHVYZ010000026.1:79375-109088 GCF_042880295.1 Streptomyces sp. NPDC058307 | reverse complement strand
CGGGCAGTTTCCCTTCGGTCTTGCGTTTCCGACTCTATCAGACCGTTTCCGGTTCCGATTTCCTCGGTGCTTTCCAGGTTCCCGCTCTCGCGTTTCCCTTTCCGGCGGTTCCGACTCTATCAGATCCTTTCGGGCCTGATTCCCAGTCAGGGGGCTTGTCTTCCCGGCCGTTGGGCCGTTCCGACGAGTGAGACTTTAGCGGATTCCCGGCTCCCGAGCTAATCGGGGCCGCCGTCCTTTCGAACGTGGATTCCTCATTTCGCGAATACAGCACGCCAATGCAGCGACGGCAGACAGATCGGCTGTCGTCGTTTGTTGGCTGGTACCTGCGGAATGGCTGTCCGGGGACCGACCGGGGTCGGCGCTCACGTCGGACAACTCGGAGAACACTACGTACCGGGCTGGGGAGTGTCAACCCAGCCTGGATCGACCCTCGGAGGCGTACGCTGGCAGGCATGACAACGCGTACGTGCACCCAGCAGTGGTGGGCCGCCTGACGGCGGCCGTGAGCACGTATGCACTCAACGGCCGCCGCCTCGGCGGCCGTTCGCGTATCTCCCTCCAGGACTCCTGAGGGTCGGCCGCCGGGACGGCGGTCTCGACCAGGAGGTGGAGAGATGACGCGGGTCTTCAGCGGGGTCAAGCCGACGGGGCATCTGACGCTGGGGAACTACCTGGGAGCCATGCGGCAGTGGGCCACGGTCGACCAGCACCGGGCGGAGTCGCTGTTCTGCATCGTCGACCTGCACGCCCTGACCGTCGACCATGATCCGGCGCGGGTGCGGCGGCTGAGTCGGCAGGCAGCGACGCTGTTGCTCGCGTCG
Source organism: Streptomyces sp. NPDC058307 (assembly GCF_042880295.1). Taxonomy (NCBI): domain Bacteria; kingdom Bacillati; phylum Actinomycetota; class Actinomycetes; order Kitasatosporales; family Streptomycetaceae; genus Streptomyces; species Streptomyces sp. NPDC058307. The sequence continues at coordinate 108,264 of NZ_JBHVYZ010000026.1, read as the reverse complement.
GGGCTGGATCCCGAGGTGTGCACCGTCTTCGTACAGAGTCATGTGGACGAGCACGCGCGGCTGTCGTACGTGCTGGAGTGCGTGGCCACGGACGGTGAGATGCGGCGCATGATCCAGTACCGGGAGAAGGCCGCTCGGGAGCGGGCGCGGGGCGGGAGTGTGCGGCTGTCGCTGCTCACGTATCCGGTGCTGATGGCCGCGGACATCCTGGCGTACGGGGCCGACGAGGTGCCCGTCGGGGACGACCAGGCGCAGCATGTCGAGCTGACGCGCGATCTGGCGGTGCGGTTCAACCAGCGGTACGGATACACGTTCGTGGTGCCCCGGGCCAGCGTGCCGAAGGTGGGCGCGCGGGTCATGAACCTCCAGGAGCCGACGTCGAAGATGGGGAAGTCCGACGACTCCGGGCCGGGGATCGTCTATCTGCTCGACGAGCCGGACGTCGTGCGGAGGAAGGTCATGCGGGCCGTGACCGACAGCGGGCGGGACGTCGTGTACGACCGGGAGGCCCGGCCGGGCCTGGCGAATCTGCTGGAGATCCTCGCGTCGTGCACGGGTGGGAACCCATCGGAGCTGAGCGGTGTATATGAGTCGTACGGCGCCTTGAAGAAGGACACCGCCGAGGCCGTGGTCGAGGTCTTGAGGCCCGTGCAGGAGAGGCACAAGGAGTTGTGCGCGGATCCTGGCTATGTGGAGGGGGTGCTGCGGGATGGCGCGGAGAGGGCACGGGCGATGGCCCGGCCGACCGTGGATGCCGCTTATCGCGCGATCGGGTTGCTTCCGGCCGCTTCGGCTTCCGACAGGGCTGCTGTGGATACCGGCGCGCTCGACAAGGGTGTCGTGCTGAACGCTGCTCGGTAGGCACGTGGTCGGGTGGCGAGGCGCGATGCGTGTGCTGGCGCATCGTGACCTCGCTGCCGAAGCCGGTGTGGCGGGCGGAGCTCGGGGCGGACATGCCCGCGCGGCGGCCGGATCGGCGACCGGAGCGGTTCGTGCAGGTGACGCGGGGCGTGCTCGCGTACGGGGGCGCAGGCGTCGGCGGTCTCGTTGTACGGGGGCGGCTTCGCTCGCCTGGTGGCCACGAAGGACGTGGTGGGCTTGGCGGGATGACCGTCCCCGGTGGGTGTCAGTCCTTCTTGCCGGAGGCCAGGGCACGGCTGCGGTCGCGGGCGGCTTCGAGGGCCGCGATGAGGGCGGCGCGTACGCCGTGGTTCTCGAGTTCGCGGATGGCGTTGATGGTGGTGCCCGCGGGGGACGTCACGTTCTCGCGGAGCTTCACCGGGTGTTCGCCGCTGTCGCGGAGCATTGTGGCGGCGCCGATCGCGGACTGGACGATCAGGTCGTGGGCCTTGTCGCGGGGCAGGCCGAGCAGGATGCCGGCGTCGGTCATGGCTTCGACCAGGTAGAAGAAGTAGGCCGGTCCGGAGCCGGAGAGGGCGGTGCAGGCGTCCTGCTGGGACTCGGGAACGCGGAGCGTCTTGCCGACGGCGCCGAAGATCTCCTCGGTGTGGGCGAGGTGGTCGGCGGTGGCGTGGGTGCCGGCGGAGATGACGGACATGGCCTCGTCGACCAGGGCGGGCGTGTTGGTCATGACACGGACGACCGGGGTGCCGGGGGCGAGGCGCTCCTCGAAGAAGGAGGTGAGGATGCCGGCGGCACCGCTGATGACCAGGCGGTCGGCCGGGACGTGCGGGGCGAGTTCGTCGAGGAGGGCGCCCATGTCCTGCGGTTTGACCGTGAGGATCAGGGTGTCGGCGGTCTTCGCGGCTTCCGGGTTGGTGACCGGGGCGACTCCGTAGCGGTTGCGGAGTTCTTCGGCTCGCTCGGGGCGGCGGGCGGTGACCAGGAGGTCGGCCGGGGCCCAGCCGGCGCGGATCATTCCGCTGAGCAGGGCTTCGCCGATCTTGCCGGTGCCGAGGACTGCGACTTTCTGGCTCATGCGGTTCAGTCTGGCACCGGGTCGGGGCGTGCAGGGTGGGTGTCCGGTGGGCGGGACATGGGTGCGGTGGTGGCCGCACTGTGCGGGAGGGGCGGCTGTCCTTTGCGGGGCGGTCCTGTTCGGCCCCGGTCCTGTTCGGTCCCGGTCCTATTCGGTCCTGCGCCTCAGTGTCGCCGCTCCCAGTCCCAGGACCAGCAGTGCGCAGCCCGCCACGATCAGTGCGTCGCGGACGAAGGTCGCTGTCATGTCCGTGTGCCTGAGGACCTCGTTCATGCCGTCGACGGCGTAGGACATGGGCAGCACGTCGGAGATGGTCTCCAGGACGGGGTGCATGTTGTCGCGCGGGGTGAAGAGGCCGCAGAGGAGGAGTTGGGGGAAGATCACGGCCGGCATGAACTGGACGGCCTGGAATTCGGAGGCCGCGAAAGCCGAGACGAACAGGCCGAGGGCGGTGCCGAGCAGGGCGTCGAGCAGGGCGACCAGCAGCAGGAGCCAGGGGCTGCCGGTGACGTCGAGGCCGAGGAGCCAGACGGCGAGGCCGGTGGCGAGGACGGACTGGATGATCGCGAGAGCGCCGAAGGCGAGGGCGTAGCCGGCGATGAGGTCGCCTTTGCCGAGCGGCATGGCGAGGAGGCGTTCGAGGGTGCCGGAGGTGCGTTCGCGCAGGGTGGCGATGGAGGTGACCAGGAACATCGTGATCAGCGGGAAGATCCCGAGGAGGGAGGCGCCGATGCTGTCGAAGGTGCGCGGGCTGCCGTCGAAGACATAGCGCAGCAGGAGCAGCATCAGACACGGGATCAGGATCATCATCGCGATGGTGCGGGGGTCGTGGCGGAGCTGGCGCAGGACCCGGGCCGCGGTGGCGGTGGTGCGGGAGAGGCTCAGGGCGCTGGTAGGGACCGGCGCGAGAGCGGGCGGGGCCGTGGTGGTCGTGGTCATCGCGTGGGCTCCTTGGTGCGGCTTGCCTCGACGGCCTGGTCGACCAGGTGGAGGAAGGCCTCCTCGATCGTGTCGGAGTGGGTGCGGGTGCGCAGGGCCTCGGGGGTGTCGTCGGCGAGGATCTGGCCCTCGCGCATCAGGAGGAGGCGGTGGCAGCGCTCGGCCTCGTCCATGACGTGGGAGGAGATCAGGAGGGTGGCGCCGCGGCGGGCGATGTCGTGGAAGAGGTTCCACAGGTCGCGGCGCAGGACGGGGTCGAGACCGACGGTGGGTTCGTCGAGGACGAGGAGTTCGGGGGTGCCGAGGAGAGCGACGGCGAGGGAGACGCGGCTGCGCTGGCCGCCGGAGAGGTTGCCGGCGAGGGAGTCGGCGTGGGTGGCGAGGTCGACGTCGTCGATGACCCGGGTGACCTCGGAGTGGCGGCGGTCGGCGGCGGCGCGGCCGGGGGCGAGGATCGCGGCGAAGTAGTCGAGGTTCTGGCGGACGGTCAGGTCGTCGTAGACGGAGGGGGCCTGGGTGACGTAGCCGATGCGGGTGCGCAGGGTGGGGTGGCCCGCGGGTCGGCCGAGGACGTCGAGGGTGCCGGTGGCCTTGGCCTGGGTGCCGACGATCGAGCGCATCAGGGTGGACTTGCCGCAGCCCGAGGGGCCGAGGAGGCCGGTGATCTGGCCGCGTGGGACGTCGAAGGCGAGGCCGCGCAGGACGGTGCGGGGGCCTCGGACGGCGGTGAGGCCGTCGGCGTGGACGGCGGGGGTGGCGGGCTCTTCGTGCGTGCGGTCGGTGGGTGACCCGGACGCTTTATTCATCATACGATGAATAATCCCCTCGCGGGTGCGGGCAGTCAAGCGGGTTGGTTCGGTGGGGAAGCTGGGGCGCGGGGTGAGGTGGGCGTGCGGGATCACCCCGAGCACCCTGGGGGTGGGCCTTCGCGGGGTCAGGCGTTGAAGGCGACCAGCAGCTCGACGTCGTAGGTCTCCTCGACGGTTCCGTCGGGGAACTGTTCGAGCAGGATCCTGCGCTCCTCGGTGAGGAAGGCGCTCGCGTGTTCCTCACCCGCGACCAGGAACAGCGAGTGGCTGCCGATGTTGGCGAGGTGGGTGTCGACGGGCACGCGGCGGCTCCAGCGGACCACTCGGCGGCCGAAGTCCAGGCGGCCGCTGGGGTCGGCCAGGGCGGACCGGCCTCCGTTGCCGTTCGCCTCGACGGCCGGAGGGACACCGTAGTCCTTGAAGTGCTCGACGAGCCGGCCGGCCTGACCGGTGATCCAGGGGACGTCGAGGGCGTCGGTGTTCCACCACAGGGCCAGCGCACCGCCCGGCCGCAGCACGCGGCAGGCTTCCGGGACCGCGCGGGCGGGGTCGGTCCAGTGCCAGGACTGGGCGTAGGTGAGCAGGTCGGCGGAGTCCGTGAGGAGGGGCAGGTCGTTGCCGTCGCCCCTGATGATCGGGATGGCGGGGTGGGCGTGACGGAACTGCTCGGCCATGCCGTCCCCGGGTTCGACCGCGACGACCTGGGCGCCCCGGGCGTGCAGCAGCGCGGTCGCTATCCCGGTACCGGCTCCGACGTCGGCGACCCGGGCGCCGGTGAGGGGGCGTCCGGCGAGCTCCTCGATCGCGTCGAAGAGGGCGGGCGGGTAGGAGGGGCGGTTGGCGGCGTACTGGGCTGCGGCGGCGTTGAAGGAGTGGGCTCGGGCGGTGTGGAAGGAAGCGGTCATGAGGCCATGGTGGTCGGATGAGGATCAGGGGGCGGTGAGCTTACGGTGAGAGAACCGGCGTGACAGGGGCCGGAGTTGCAGCGGCGGAGGCTGTGCCGCCGGACGTGCTGTCCGGTGGCGCCGGGGCGTCGGGGCCGGCGGCGGCTCTCAGTGGCGGCGCTTCTTCTTCGAGGGGTTTCCCGTGCGGCGAGCACCGCGTTGTTCGTGCTCCCTGCGTGCGGCCTCGTACTCCTGCCGGTGCAGTTTCTCGCCCGGTGCCTCCGTGAGGGTGCGGAGGAAGTACGCGAGGAGGGACCCGACGAACCCGATGGCCAGGAGGCCGCGGAGGGAGGCCTGGCGGTCGGGGTCGGGGCGGTTGCCGAAGCTGTCCCAGGTGTTGCGGAAGGCCAGCGCGCTGCAGATCGCGAACATCGCGATGACGAGGACGGTCACGAAGCTGCCGGTGTCGGCGATCTGGAGACCCTCGTAGGCGAAGCGGAGGATCAGGCAGGAGGCGACTGCGGCGGCGAGGGAGCCGGTGGCCGCGCCGACGCGGCGGAGGGCGTAGCCGTTGTCGTGGTCCACCCAGGTCGTGCCGAAGAGGCGGAGGGGTTCGGGGCGGGGGCCGCCGCCCGCTGGGGGGCCCGCGGGGATGTCCTGGGTGCCGGATTCGTCGCTCACGGGACGATTATGGCTCCGGGAGGGGGCGGGCTCCCTGCGGGGATCGGGAGCAGCGGTCGGCCGCGTAGCCGTCGCCGCCCGTGTTCAGGTACGCCTTGGAGACGTACTGGTCCTCGGGCAGGACGCCTCACTGCGGACGTTCAGCTGACAACCGGGAGCCACCGGGCATCTCTGGACCGTCGCGGCCTCGGCAGTGGCGGCGCCCACCATGAGGAGGGCGCCGGTGAGGCCTGCGAGCATGACGGATCCGGGTGACCAGGTCAGCCGCAGCGCGAGGCGACGTAGCCGTCGCTGCCGGTGAGTACATAGGCGTCCGCGACGAACTCGCCGTTGGCGATGTTGTCCCAGATGTTCGAGGTGCCGTACGGGCCGACAACCGACGTCCCCGGCGTCTGGCAGTAGATCGCGACCTGTGCGCCCTCGGGGAGGACGCGGACGATGCCGTACTGCGTGCCCGGGCCGCGGCGGACGTTGAGGCGGTAACCCGGTGCGACCGCGTAGTAGTGGGCGGCCGCGGTCGCGGCAGCGGCTGTTGTGGCGGACTTGCTCTCGCCGTCCTCGACTTCTTCCACGTGGTCAACAGACATGAAAATCCTCCCCCGTTGCTCCCCATGACTGCCATGGGGTCACGTTGATTCCCCTAAATCACGCCATGAAACACATGTACGCAACTCGCACGCGGAGACTAGCAAGCCGCCTCTGTCCCGTACGAGTCATCGACTAGGCTCCGTGCGTCGCGCGCGCGGACGATCAGCACGGGGGTGGTTCCATGGCGCCACAGGGCAACACCGGAGCGGGCGCGGAAGCGGAACTTCCCGAGTACGCCGGTCACTACCGGCTGGAGTCATGCCTCGGGTCCGGCGGGATGGGCGTCGTGCATATCGCGCGCAGCGCCTCGGGGATGAAGCTCGCGGTGAAGGTCGTACATTCCGAGTTCGCCAAGGACCCGGAGTTCAGGGGGCGTTTCCGGCAGGAGGTGGCTGCCGCGCGGAAGGTGAGCGGGGCGTTCACCGCGTCCGTCGTCGACGCCGATCCCGATGCCGAACGGCCCTGGATGGCCACGCTGTTCATTCCCGGTCCGACCCTCTCGGACGAGGTGAAGCGGAACGGGCCCATGGCGCCCTCCGAGTTGCGCCGGCTGATGGCCGGGCTCGCCGAGGCGCTGCGCGACATCCATCGGGTCGGGGTGGTCCACCGGGATCTCAAGCCGAGCAATGTGCTGCTCGCCGAGGACGGTCCCAAGGTCATCGACTTCGGCATTTCTCGGCCAAAGGACAGCGAACTTCGCACCGAGACCGGGAAGTTGATCGGAACGCCGCCGTTCATGGCGCCGGAGCAGTTCCGGCGGCCGCGGGAGGTGGGGCCCGCCGCCGACATCTTCGCACTCGGATCGGTGATGGTGCATGCGGCCACCGGACGCGGACCGTTCGACTCCGACAGTCCGTACGTCGTCGCTTACCAGGTCGTGCACGACGAGCCGGACCTGACGGGCGTACCGCAGAACCTCGCGCCGCTCATCGTGCGGTGCCTCGCCAAGGAGCCCGAGGACCGGCCCACTCCGGACGAGTTGATGCGGGAGCTGCGGTCGGTCGCGGCCTCGTACGACACGCAGGCGTTCATACCGGCACAGCGCACGGGTGACGTGCCGGTCCTCGAGCAGGAGGCCGAGGAGCGGGTACGACGGCCCGGACGGCGTCTGCGCAGGAACGTGCTGCTCGCCGCCGGCGCGCTTGTCCTTGTCGCAGGCGGAGTGTTCGCCTCGGTCCAGCTGCTCGGTGACGGACAGCTCACGCCGACGGACCGCACGACGCCTCGAGCGGGGGCGTCCGCGTCGCACGCCTGGGAGGCGAAGCCCGTGGCCGGGGGCAAGGGCACGCCCCGGTGCTCGTACGGGACGGGAAAGCTCTTCTGCGTGCGGGCGGGTCTGGTCTTCGCGCTCGATCCGACCGACGGCCGCCTGCTGTGGCGGCAGTCGGCCGGCACCGACCGGTGGAGCGTTCCGCCCGTCGTGTCCGGTGGCCTTCTGCTGCCGTTGGCGGATTACGGCAACCGCCTGCGGGCGCTCGATCCCGCCACGGGCCGGACGCGCTGGCAGCGGAACGTGCCGGCGTACGACGGCATGTGGTCGGCCGGTGGCATGCTCCTGGTCACCCGCGCGGACGGGACGGTGACCGGCGTGGACAGCGCGTCCGGCGACACCAGGTGGAGCAAGGAGATACCGGGCCACTCCACACCGTCGTTCTCCACGTTTCCCGGTGACCCGCTGCTGTACGTGACGGGCACGTCCGTCGACGAGTCGAGCACCCGGGTCACCGCCGTGGACGCGGCCACGGGTCATGTGCGGTGGGAAGAGCACCTCGACGGCGCCCTGACCCCGGTCGGTTCCGAGAACGGATCCGTCTTCTTCCTCTCCGTCGACCAGGTCTTCGACCACGCCAAAGCAGTCGTCCGCTTCACCCCCGCCTCCGGAGCGACCCGGAAGGTGGCCTTGCCGGTGCCCCGGCAGGGCGCCGAGGCCGCTGTGCACGGCGGTGTCGTCTATGTGCTGGCCGCTTCCGGAGCCCTGGAGGCCGTCGGCGTCGACACGGGCCGGCAACTGTGGCATCTGGAGACGTCGGTGAGCCGGGGATCCGTCCCGGTCTCCGACGGCAGGTACGTCTTCGTCACCGCTTCCGACGGGCGGCTGCTCGCCGTGGACGCGCGCAGGGGAACGCTCGCCGGGCAGACACCGGCACGGCTCGGCGCCGACGCGGGCGATGTGATCGCCACGCTGCCCCCGGCCACTCTCGCCGATCACCACGTCTACGCCACCGCCCCCGACGGCACCGTCTTCGCCGTGGACGCCCGCGCCCCCTCGGACTGGTAGCGCACACAAAAAGGGAGGGCCGCCCCCGAAGGGACGGCCCCAGGTCTTCCGGGGGTCTGTCGGGGAGACCTCAGCCCAGCTTCGACACGTCCCGCACCGCGCCCTTGTCCGCGCTGGTGGCCATCGCCGCGTAGGCCCGCAGCGCGGCCGAGACCTTGCGCTCGCGGTTCTTCGGGGCGTAGGCGCCGCCCAGGGCGGCCTCGCGGCGCGCGAGTTCGGCGTCGTCGACCAGGAGCTCGATCGTGCGGCCCGGGATGTCGATGCGGATGCGGTCGCCGTCCTCGACGAGGGCGATGGTGCCGCCGGCCGCGGCCTCAGGGGAGGCGTGGCCGATGGACAGGCCGGAGGTGCCGCCGGAGAAGCGGCCGTCGGTGATGAGGGCGCAGGCCTTGCCGAGGCCGCGGCCCTTCAGGTACGAGGTCGGGTAGAGCATCTCCTGCATGCCGGGGCCGCCCTTGGGGCCCTCGTAGCGGATGACGACGACGTCGCCCTCCTTGATCTCCTTCAGCAGGATCTTCTCGACGGCCTGCTCCTGCGACTCGCAGACCACCGCCGGGCCCTCGAACGTCCAGATCGACTCGTCCACGCCGGCCGTCTTCACGACACAGCCGTCGACCGCGAGGTTGCCCTTGAGGACCGCCAGGCCGCCGTCCTTGGAGTACGCGTGCTCGGCGCTGCGGATGCAGCCCTCGGCGGCGTCCTCGTCCAGCGCCTCCCAGCGCTCCGACTGGGAGAATGCCTCGGCGGAGCGGACACAGCCCGGGGCCGCGTGCCACAGTTCCACAGCCTTCGGGGACGGTGAGCCGCCGCGGACGTCCCAGGTCTTGAGCCAGTCCGCCAGGGACGGGCTGTGGACCGAGTGCACGTCCTCGTTCAGCAGGCCCGCGCGGTGCAGTTCGCCCAGCAGCGCCGGGATGCCGCCCGCGCGGTGCACGTCCTCCATGTAGTACGTGCGGTTCTTCGCCACGTTCGGGGCGACCTTCGCGAGGCAGGGGACGCGGCGGGAGACCGCGTCGATCTCGGCGAGGCCGAAGGGGACCTCCGCCTCCTGGGCCGCCGCCAGCAGGTGCAGGATCGTGTTGGTGGAGCCGCCCATGGCGATGTCGAGCGCCATGGCGTTCTCGAACGCCGCGAAGGTGGCGACGTTGCGCGGCAGGACCGTCTCGTCGTCCTGCTCGTAGTAGCGCCGGGTGATGTCCATGACGGTGTCGGCGGCGTCGACGTACAGCTGCTTGCGGGCCGTGTGCGTGGCGAGGACCGAGCCGTTGCCGGGGAGGGAGAGGCCGATGGCCTCGGTCAGGCAGTTCATCGAGTTGGCGGTGAACATGCCGGAACAGCTGCCGCAGGTCGGACAGGCGTTCTCCTCGATACGGAGCATGTCCGCGTCCGAGATCTTCTCGTTCACGGCCTCGGACATCGCGTCGACCAGGTCGAGGGTGCGGACCGTGCCGTCCACGAGGGTCGCGCGGCCGGACTCCATCGGGCCGCCCGAGACGAAGACCGTGGGGATGTTGAGCCGCAGTGCGGCGTTCAGCATGCCCGGGGTGATCTTGTCGCAGTTGGAGATGCAGATCAGGGCGTCGGCGCAGTGGGCCTCGACCATGTACTCGACCGAGTCCGCGATCAGGTCGCGGGAGGGGAGGGAGTACAGCATGCCGCCGTGGCCCATGGCGATGCCGTCGTCGACGGCGATGGTGTTGAACTCGCGCGGGATGCCGCCGGCCGCGACGATCGCCTCGGAGACGATCCGGCCGACCGGCTGCAGATGGGTGTGGCCCGGCACGAACTCCGTGAAGGAGTTGGCGACCGCGATGATCGGCTTGCGGCCGATGTCCGCACCGGGTACACCGGAGGCGCGCATAAGGGCGCGGGCGCCCGCCATGTTGCGGCCGTGGGTGACTGTGCGGGACCTCAGCTCGGGCATCGTCGCTCGCTCCTTCAGAGACGGTAGTCAGAGACTTCAGAGACGGTCGTACGAGACTTCTGACTGCTAACGAGCGTACGCCCGTCATCCAGGGGTCGGGACAAGGTGTCCGGAATGCGGGACGCCCGTCTCGGATCAGGGCACGGTCAGGACCGGGTCAGGACCAGGTCAGGGCCCGGTGAGATGGCTCTGCACCACCGGCGCCACCCGCGCGATGATCTGCTCGATGTCGGTCGACGCCAGCGGCTCCACCTTGATCACGTACCGCAGCATGGCCGTCCCCACGAGCTGCGCGGCCGCCAGTTCGGCCCGCAGTTCGGCGTCCGGCAGGTCCAGCTGGTCGCTGATGCGGCGCAGCAGCTGGGCGGCGACGAGCCGGCGGAAGACGGTGGCCGCGGTCTCGTTGGTCACGGCGGAGCGGACGACCGCCAGGATCGGCAGGCGTGTCGCCGGGTTCTCCCAGACGCCGAAGATGAAGCGGGTCAGGCGCTCTCCTACGTCCTCCAGCGGACCCTCGGCGAGCGCGTCGGGCGCGTTCAGGGCGGGCGCGGCGGCGACCTCCACGGCCGCCTCGAAGACCTGTTCCTTGGTGCCGAAGTAGTGGTGGACCAGGGCCGAGTCGACTCCCGCGGCCTTGGCGATCCCGCGCACGGACGTCTTCTCGTAGCCCCGCTCGGAGAACTCCTCACGGGCCGCGACGAGGATCCGGTCACGGGTGCCGGCCGCGTCCGATTCCGTACGACGGGGTCGGCCGCGTTTGCGGGCGGTGACGTCACTCACGGCCGGGGCGCCTTCCCTGCCGCTCGGTTCCCGGTCGCCGGGGACACCGTCACGGCTGCTCGGTTCGTCGCCACCACAGGCACCCTTGTGACTGCCTGGCCCCCCGCCCCCGGAGCCGCCGTCACGATTGCCCGATCCCCTGCCACCGGAGGCGCCTTCACGCCTGCTCGCCCGCTCATCCCCGCGGCACCCTCACCGGCGAGGCCAGGTGGAGGCGGGTGAAGGCCAGGGCCTCGGCGAGATCGGCCTCGCGTTCGGCCCCGGACATCGCGCGGCGGGTGTTGACCTCGATGACGACATGGCCGTCGAAGCCGCTCAGCGCGAGGCGCTCCAGGAGCTCGGCGCAGGGCTGGGCGCCGCGGCCGGGCACGAGGTGCTCGTCCTTCGCGGAGCCCTTGCCGTCGGCGAGATGGACATGGCCGAGACGGTCCCCCATCCGGTCGACCATCTCCATCGCGTCGGTCCGGGAGGTCGCCGCGTGGCTGAGGTCGATCGTGAAGTGCCGGTAGTCGTCCTTGGTGACGTCCCAGTCGGGGGCGTACGCCAGCATCTCGCGGTCGCGGTAGCGCCAGGGGTACATGTTCTCGACGGCGAACCGTACGTCCGTCTCGTCCGCCATCCGCCAGATCCCGCTGACGAAGTCGCGGGCGTACTGGCGCTGCCAGCGGAACGGCGGGTGGACGACGACCGTGCTCGCGCCCAGCTTCTCGGCTGCCGCGCGGGCGCGCTGGAGCTTGACCCAGGGGTCCGTGGACCACACGCGCTGCGTGATGAGCAGGCAGGGGGCGTGCACGGCGAGTATGGGGATGCCGTGGTAGTCGGAGAGGCGGCGCAGGGCCTCGATGTCCTGGCTGACCGGGTCGGTCCACACCATGACCTCGACGCCGTCGTATCCGAGGCGTGCGGCGATCTCGAAGGCCGTCGCCGTCGACTCCGGGTAGACCGAGGCCGTCGAGAGGGCGACCTTCGCATCCGGGATCCGTACGACTGGTTCTGCCACGGTCGTCAGCCTAAAGGGTTCGCTCGGGTGGATGTGGGGTGCCTCTTCGCCGTTGTGGTGATTGCCACGAGGCGGGTGGGGACCGGTGTGCGGTTGCTCGCGCGCTCAGAGACCCTGCGCTGAACCCATGTGATCAAGTCTGCGCAGGATGACGCCTTCTCTGAGCGCCCACGGGCAGATGTCCACCGTTTCCACCCCGAACAGGTCCAACGCGCCCTCGGCCACCAGGGCACCCGCCAGGAGCTGGTTCGCCCGGCCCTCGGAGACGCCCGGGAGTTCCGCCCGCTGGTCCGTCGTCATGCCGGCCAGCCTCGGGACCCAGGCCTCCAGGGACTCGCGCTTGAGTTCGCGCTGGACGTAGAGGCCCTCGGCGGAGCGGGCGGCGCCGGCCAGGCGGGCCAGCTGCTTGAAGGTCTTGGACGTGGCGACCACGTGGTCGGGGGCGCCGAAGCGGGCGAACTCGCCGACCGTACGGGCGATCTGGGCGCGCACATGCCGTCGCAGGGCCCGGATGGCGTCCGGGTCCGGGGGGTCGCCGGGGAGCCAGCCCGCCGTGAGACGGCCCGCGCCCAGCGGGAGGGAGGCCACCGCGTCCGGCTGCTCGTCGATGCCGTAGGCGATCTCCAGGGAGCCGCCGCCGATGTCGAGGACCAGGAGCTTGCCCGCCGACCATCCGAACCAGCGGCGGGCGGCCAGGAAGGTGAGACGGGCCTCCTCGGCGCCGGTGAGGACCTGGAGCTCGACGCCGGTCTCGGCCCGCACGCGCGCGAGGACGTCGTCGGCGTTGCCGGCCTCGCGGACGGCGGAGGTGGCGAACGGGAGGAGGTCCTCGACGCCCTTGTCCTCGGCGGCCTGGAGTGCGTCCTTGACGACCGCGACGAGCTTCTCGACGCCTTCGGGACTGATCGCCCCGGCCTCGTCGAGGAGTTCGGCAAGGCGCAGTTCCACCTTGTGCGAGTGCGCGGGCAGGGGGCGTGCGCCGTGGTGCGCGTCCACCACGAGCAGGTGCACCGTGTTCGAACCCACGTCGAGGACACCGAGTCTCATGGGGGGAACGCTACTGCCAGCTGGGCGTTCGACTGTCTCCGGAGGGGGCTCGGGCGACTTACCCTGGACGCGTGCCAAAGACGAAAAAGGTGAAGGACGACAAAACGGCCGCTTCTGCCGACGGTCCTTCGCGGGTGAAGCCGCCGAAGCCGCCGAAGCCTTCACGGAAGGCCATGAAGGCTCTGAAGGCCGACGAGAAGGGGCTCGACTTCGCGCGCGCGTGGGTGGAGTTCCCGGATCCGGCGGACGACGAGCAGGTCTTCCGCTGCGATCTGACCTGGCTGACCTCGCGGTGGAACTGCATCTTCGGCAGCGGCTGCCAGGGCATCCAGGCGGGCCGGGCGGACGACGGGTGCTGCACGCTGGGTGCCCACTTCTCCGACGAGGACGACGAGAAGCGGGTCGCCGAGCATGTGGCGCGTCTCACTCCGGACATCTGGCAGCACCACGCCGAGGGCACGACGGGCGGCTGGGTCTCCGAGGACGAGGACGGCGACCGCCAGACCCGGCCCTTCCAGGGCTCCTGCATCTTCCAGAACCGGCCCGGCTTCGCGGGCGGCCAGGGCTGCTCGCTGCACATCCTGGCGCTGCGGGAGGGCCGCGAGCCGCTGGAGACCAAGCCGGACGTCTGCTGGCAGCTTCCGGTGCGGCGGACGTACGACTGGATCGACCGGCCCGACGACACGCGCGTGCTCCAGGTGTCGATCGGCGAGTACGACCGGCGCGGCTGGGGTCCGGGCGGCCACGACCTGCACTGGTGGTGCACGTCGGCGACCTCGGCACACGGCGCCGGTGACCCGGTGTACGTCACCTACCGCCCCGAACTGATCGAACTGATGGGCAAGGCGGGCTACGACCGCCTGGTCGAGCTCTGCGAGCAACGCCTGGCCTCCCAACTGCCCCTGCTGGCACCGCATCCGGCGGACCCGGTCGGCTGAGCGGCGGAAATCGGCGGGACGGTGGGGGCCGGGCTCGGCACGCGCTGCGACGGCCCCCGCCCGCGCCCACCCCGGCTCTGCCGCATCCGCTACGACGCGGACGGGCTCGGGGTCTCGCTCTCCATCGGTGAGGATGTCGGACTCGCCGAATCGGACGGGGTGGGGTCCGGCGGGGTCGGGGAGGGGGACGAGGTCGGCGGATCGCTGGGGGTGGGATCCGAGGGGGCCGAGGCCGTGGGGCTGGGGCTCGGCGAGGGGGGCGTCGGCTCGCCGGGGGTGGACGGCGCGGGGGCCGTGCCGTAGCCATGGATGGTGACCACGGCGCCGGCCGGTGCGACCGCCACGCGCGCGCTCCAGGGGCCGGACGGCTCGCGCAGATGGTCGACGTACACCTTGATCGTCAACGACTCACCGGGCTTCAGTGTTCCTGCGGACCGGCTCAGGTAGAGCCAGGAGGCACCGGTGGTGGCCGACCAGCGGACCGGGGCGTCGCCGGTGGCGGTGAGGGTGATCAGCGTGGTGTCGCCGTTGTTGCCGGCGTCGACCTCCAGGTGTCCGGCGCCCTTCTTGCCGGCGCCGGCGACGCTGACGACCTCGACGGAGACGTCGGGCCGGCCGTCCTTGGCGAAACGGTTGCCGGCTCTGGTGCTCGCGTTGCCGGCGTTCTGGTAGCCGCCGCTCGCGGCCACGCCGTCCAGGCTGTCGGGGCCGTGCGCCTCGCTGGCGCTGGCGGAGTGGCCGTCGGCCCCCTCCCCGGGGCCGCCCCGGTAGGCGGCCCACAGGGCGAGCACGGGGGCGGCGACGACGGTGGCGACGACGGTCGTGGTGACGGCACGCGCGCGGAGGCGGTCGCGGCGGGCGGCCCGGTCCTTGGGGTCCATCGGGAAGCCGCGCCGGTCGAAGCGGGGCACGGCGGCGCCACGCGCGCGTGGCGGGTGCGCCGACGCCCTGTGCAGGGCCGCGCGGGGCGCTTCGAGCACGGGCAGCTCGGCGGGCGTGGTCATGGCGCCGGGCCAGCGGCCGGGGATCGCGCGCTCGGCACTGCGGCGACAGCGCGGGCAGTCGTCGACATGGCGCACGAGTTCGCGGCGCAGGGCGGAGCTGAGCACGAACTGGTTGTCGCCGGTGAGCCGCGCCACGCTCGGACAGTCACCGGTCTCGACGACGGCGAGGGCCGCGCGGGTGCGTTCGACCTCGCAGGCGGCGGAGGCGAGCAGTTCGCGGGCGCCGGCGAGGTCCATGCCGAGGACGGCGGCGACCTCGTGGGCGGCGAGGTGGTGGCGTACGGCGAGTTCGAGCGCCTCGCGCTGCTCGGGGGTCGTACCGGCCGCCTCCGGCCAGGCCAGCAGGGAGAGTTCGCGGCGCCGCGCCTCCAGGACGTCCGCGCCGACCGGGGGTTCGGCGGGGTCCTGGGCAGCTCCGTGACGCCCCGCCGCGTGCGTGGCCTGACGTTTCTGCTTGGCCTCGGCCAGCTTCCGCAGACAGGCCCAGCGGGCCAGCGCGTACAGCCAGGCCCTGCGGTCGCCGGCCGCGTCCGGGCCGCCGCGCCTCTCGGCGAGCGCGAGGACGTCACCGAGGGTGGCGGTCGCCGCGTCGTGGTCGCACAGCACGGACATGCAGTAGGTGAACAGGCCGTCCAGGTACGGCTCGTAGCGCGCGGGCGGCCGCTGCGCCAGCGTGCGCGCCGCAGCGCGGTCGCGCTCCTGCCGTTGCGCCCGGTGCGCGCCGGTGGTGCGGGTCGAGGTCTCCGGACTGCTGCTCATCATCCGTGGACCGTAGGGCGCGAAAGATGGCCCCTTCCTGCGCCTTGAGCACTTTTACTCCGTACGGGTGAAACGATCCCTCAATCGGGGACCGGAACCCCCGATTCCATGGCTCGTTCCCGTCGGGACGTGGCCGATTCACGTGCCGGGGCGCGTGACGGTCCGGGTCCGGGACGCGTGCCGCCCGGCGGGCGGCGGCCGCGTTGTCAGTGGCGGCGGTTACGGTTCGTGCATGGCTGCCCGTACGAAGTCCGCCAAGGAGCGCCCGTCCTACCGCTGCACCGAGTGCGGCTGGCAGACGGCCAAGTGGCTCGGTCGCTGCCCCGAGTGCCAGGCCTGGGGGACGATCGAGGAGTACGGCGCGCCCGCGGTGCGTACCACGGCCCCCGGCCGTGTCACCACCTCCGCCGTGCCCATCGGCCAGGTCGACGGCCGCCAGGCCACCGCCCGCTCCACCGGCGTGCCCGAGCTGGACCGGGTGCTCGGCGGCGGCCTGGTGCCCGGCGCGGTGGTGCTCCTGGCGGGCGAGCCCGGCGTCGGCAAGTCCACGCTGCTGCTGGACGTGGCGGCCAAGTCGGCGAGCGACGAGCACCGCACGCTCTACGTGACCGGTGAGGAGTCCGCGAGCCAGGTCCGGATGCGCGCCGACCGCATCCACGCGATCGACGACCACCTGTATCTCGCCGCCGAGACCGACCTGTCCGCGGTCCTCGGACATCTGGACGCGGTGAAGCCGTCGCTGCTGATCCTCGACTCGGTGCAGACGGTGGCCTCCCCGGAGATCGACGGCGCCCCCGGCGGCATGGCCCAGGTGCGCGAGGTCGCCGGGGCGCTGATCCGGGTCTCCAAGGAGCGCGGGATGTCGACCCTCCTGGTGGGCCATGTCACCAAGGACGGCGCGATCGCCGGCCCGCGCCTGCTGGAGCACCTGGTGGATGTGGTCCTGAGCTTCGAGGGCGACCGGCACGCACGCCTCAGGCTCGTACGGGGCGTCAAGAACCGTTACGGCGCCACCGACGAGGTCGGCTGCTTCGAGCTGCACGACGAGGGCATCACGGGCCTCACGGACCCAAGCGGACTTTTCCTGACACGTCGTGACGAACCGGTCCCCGGTACCTGTCTCACCGTCACCCTGGAGGGCCGCCGCCCCCTGGTGGCCGAGGTGCAGGCGCTCACCGTCGACTCCCAGATCCCCTCGCCCCGGCGCACCACCTCGGGTCTGGAGACCTCCCGTGTCTCGATGATGCTCGCCGTCCTGGAGCAGCGCGGCCGGATCAGCGCCCTCGGCAAGCGGGACATCTACTCCGCGACGGTCGGCGGGGTAAAGCTTTCGGAACCTGCCGCGGACCTGGCGATCGCCCTCGCCCTGGCGTCGGCGGCCAGCGACACCCCGCTGCCCAAGAACCTCGTCGCGATCGGCGAGGTGGGCCTCGCGGGCGAGGTCAGACGGGTCACGGGCGTCCAGCGCAGGCTCTCCGAGGCACACCGTCTGGGCTTCACGCACGCGCTCGTACCGAGCGATCCCGGCAAGATCCCGGCCGGCATGAAGGTCCTGGAAGTCGCGGACATAGGGGACGCCCTGAGGGTGCTTCCGCGCTCTCGTCGCCGAGAGGCCCCCCGGGACGAGGAGGACCGCCGGTAGACTTTGCCCTGGTCTCGCCCGTCCGTACGAACCGAATGTGCGACACGGGAGCGTCCAAGACCCCGCGACCGGAGGAGAGCAGTGGCAGCCAACGACCGGGCAGCAGCTCCCGGAAAGTCCGGTGGGAGCGCCGGTGCCGATGGCCTGATGCGCGCCTCCCTGAGCGCCGTGGCCCCCGGCACCCCCCTGCGCGACGGCCTCGAGCGGGTGCTGCGCGGCAACACCGGCGGACTCATCGTGCTCGGCTTCGACAAGACGGTGGAGACGATGTGCACGGGCGGTTTCGTCCTGGACGTCGAGTTCGCGGCCACGCGCCTGCGTGAGCTGTGCAAGCTGGACGGCGGCATCGTGCTCTCGTCGGACCTGTCGAAGATCCTGCGGGCGGGCGTGCAGTTCGTGCCCGACGCGACGATCCCGACGGAGGAGACGGGCACCCGGCACCGCACCGCGGACCGGGTGAGCAAGCAGGTCGGCTTCCCGGTGGTCTCGGTCTCCCAGTCGATGCGCCTCATCGCCCTGTACGTCGACGGCCAGCGCCGCGTCCTGGAGGACTCGGCGGCGATCCTGTCCCGCGCGAACCAGGCCCTGGCGACCCTGGAGCGCTACAAGCTCCGCCTGGACGAGGTCGCGGGCACCCTCTCCGCGCTGGAGATCGAGGACCTCGTGACGGTCCGGGACGTCTCGGCCGTGGCCCAGCGCCTGGAGATGGTCCGCCGGATCGCCACGGAGATCGCCGAGTACGTGCTCGAACTCGGCACGGACGGCCGTCTCCTCTCCCTCCAGCTGGACGAGCTGATCGCGGGCGTGGAGCCGGAACGCGAACTGGTCGTCCGGGACTACGTCCCCGAACCCACCGCGAAGCGCTCCCGCACGGTCGAGGAGGCGCTGTCCGAACTGGACGCCCTGACCCACGCCGAGCTCCTCGAACTCCCCGCCGTGGCCCGCGCCCTGGGCTACACCGGCTCCCCCGAGGCGATCGACTCGGGTGTCTCCCCCCGTGGCTTCCGCCTGCTGGCCAAGGTCCCCCGCCTGCCGGGCGCGATCATCGACCGCCTGGTGGAGCACTTCGGCAGCCTCCAGAAGCTGCTGGCGGCCAGCGTCGACGACCTCCAGACGGTGGACGGAGTGGGCGAGGCAAGGGCACGGAGCGTCAGGGAGGGCCTGTCGAGGCTGGCGGAGAGCTCGATCCTGGAACGGTACGTGTAGGCACCCCGGGGCGCGGAAACCGCGCCCCAGTCGCGCCGACGGCACCTCGTCAGTCGTTCTCCAGCACGAACGAAGCCTGGGCCGTGGCGTATCCGGGCGCCTTGACCTCCACGAGGTAGGTCCCGTCACCCGCCGACCCCGCGGGAGGCGTCGCGCACTGCGGGGCACTCGGCTTGCGGTCCCACTTCACGGTGTACGTGATGCTGCTCCCGGCCGGAGCCCGGTAGACCAGGTTCCCCGCGGTCCTGGGGCAGTCGGCGGACGACCAGTACGGGTCGTCCGAGCCGGCCTGAGTGATCGTCAACACCGCGCGCTTGGGCCCGAGATCGACCTTGCAGTCGCCGGTGGAGGAGTTCGTCGCGGTCAGCAGCAACGTGGGGGTCTGGCCGGGGGCGTAGGCGTTGTGCAGACTCCGCACGCTCAACTTCACGGTACCGGCGGTGCAGTTGGGGAGGGAGGAGCCGGCCGGGAGGGTGTCGCCCTGCCCGACCCCGATGCCCGTACCGCCGTTCCCTGCGCCCCCTGAGCTTCCTGCACTTCCTGCGCTTCCAGTCCCGCCCGCTCCGGCGGAGCCACCCGTACCGGTCCCGCCGCCGGCTCCCGAGCCGCCTCCCGCGCCGGCACCGGCGGCCGAACCGGAGCCCGGTCCCGAGCCCCCGCCGGTGTCCCCACCGGTCGTCGACTCGTCGCGGCCGCCCGGGGCTTGACTGATCGCGGGCCCCGAACCGGAGGGTCCGGGGGTGATCGTGGAGGGGGAGGGATTCTTGTCGTTGGGGCCGTCCGCGCCGTTCCTGCCGCCTCCGCCGCCGGAGCTGACGATCCATGCGATCAGCAGCGCCAGCACGGCGAGGACGGACAGCATGACGGCCCTCCGTCGCCAGTAGATGGAGGAGGGAAGCGGCCCGACCGGATTGCGCAGAGATCCCACGGCGCAAACTGTACGAGAGATCGGCGAGTTCACCGTCCTCACCCGCCGCCACGCGCCACAACTTTTCAGGATCATCATTCCGGAAACGGCCGCCCCGCCCCTGCCTTTCGTCAGGCCGACACGTGACGATCGCCGAGTGTGACCGTATGAATCCGGCGCCTACAGTGCGTGACGGTGGACTTCACACCCCATCCGGGTACAACACAGCGGCGGCACATGGACGACGACCCGACACCCGCTCCTGAACGCACTGTTCGCGATCGCGTCCCTTGCACCTCTGGCCACGGCTGTGGCGTGCGTCAACCACTGCCACAGGGGCTGTGGTTCGTCACGTCCCAGGTGGGCTCTCGTGAGTGCGGGCACCGGACGGTGCCGACCGCAGGGCGCGGACAAGTCCGGTCGATCCCACGGGTGGCGCTGCGCCCGCGCGGGCCCTCGGCCATGGCAGGATCGGAAGGCCATGACTGCGCCCACGAAGCCCCAGCCCCAGCCCCTGCCCGAGCCCCCGCACAGCAGCCCCGCCGACGGCGTCACCGACGCACCTCTCGGAGCGGGCCTGCACTCCCCCGTCATCGACTGGTTCGACGAGCACGCCCGGGATCTGCCGTGGCGGCGGCCCGAGGCCGGGCCGTGGGGAGTGATGGTCAGCGAGTTCATGCTCCAGCAGACACCCGTGAGCCGGGTGCTGCCGGTCTACGAGCAGTGGCTCGCGCGGTGGCCCCGGCCCGCCGACCTGGCCGCGGAGGCGCCCGGCGAGGCCGTGCGCGCGTGGGGCCGACTCGGCTATCCGCGCCGGGCGCTGCGGCTGCACGGCGCCGCGGCCGCCATAACGGAACGGCACGGCGGTGACGTACCGACGGACCACGCGCAGCTGCTCGCGCTGCCCGGGATCGGCGAGTACACGGCGGCCGCCGTCGCCTCCTTCGCGTACGGGCAGCGGCACGCCGTGCTCGACACCAACGTGCGGCGGGTGTTCGCCCGGGCCGTCACCGGTGTGCGGTACCCGCCGAACGCCACCACGGCCGCCGAGCGCAAGCTCGCCCGCGCGCTGCTGCCGGATGACGAGAGGACCGCCGCGCGCTGGGCCGCCGCCTCGATGGAGCTGGGTGCGCTGGTGTGCACGGCCAAGAACGAGACATGTCAGCGCTGCCCGATCGCCGCCCAGTGCGCGTGGCGGCTCGCGGGCAAGCCCGAGCACGACGGGCCGCCGCGGCGCGGACAGACGTACGCCGGTACCGACCGCCAGGTGCGCGGCAGGCTGCTCGCCGTGCTGCGGGAGGCCCACGCGCCCGTCCCGCAGCCGGTGCTCGACCGGGTGTGGCACGAGCCGGTGCAGCGGGCGCGGGCGCTGGACGGTCTGGTCGCGGACGGACTTGTCGAGCCCCTGCCGGGTGGTTTGTATCGGCTGCCGTTGACATAGCCGGCACGACGCAAACCGGCGAATCCCCCTGAACCGGCGCGTATGACCGCGCCGCTTTACCCTTTTTCGGCTTCCGTTACACAACCGACGGACAGCCGATTGCCAGCCGCGCGCTGCTCCGCACAGCCCCGTGACAACCGCTCCGTAGCTTCGTTGGCATGCCGCACACCAGGCGGCAGCACACGCGATGAGAACCGGCAGGGACTGCCGGAACGGGGATCAGGAGGCGGTCGACATGGCGCAGGGCGAGGTGCTCGAGTTCGAGGAGTACGTCCGCACCCGGCAGGACGCGTTGCTGCGCAGCGCACGCCGTCTGGTCCCGGACCCGGTCGACGCGCAGGACCTGCTCCAGACGGCGCTCGTACGGACGTACGGCCGCTGGGAGACCATCGAGGACAAGCGGCTCGCGGACGCCTATCTGCGCCGGGTGATGATCAACACCCGCACGGAGTGGTGGCGGGCGCGCAAGCTGGACGAGGTGCCGACCGAGCAGCTCCCGGACGCCTCGGTCGACGACTCCACCGAGCAGCACGCGGACCGCGCCCTGCTGATGGACGTCATGAAGGTCCTCGCCCCCAAGCAGCGCAGCGTCGTGGTGCTGCGACACTGGGAGCAGATGTCCACGGAGGAGACGGCCGCCGCCCTCGGCATGTCGGCCGGTACGGTCAAGAGCACGCTGCACCGGGCGCTCGCCCGGCTCCGCGAGGAGCTGGAGGCTCGCGACCTGGACGCACGCGCGCTGGAGCGTGAGGAGCGGGAGCGTTGCGCGGCGGCCTGACGGAACCCGGGCCCACCCGGCCGGACCTCGCTCCGGTCCGGGGGATCTTCCAGGCGGCGAGCACGGCGGTGGTCGTGCTGGCCGCCCTCGCCCTTTTCGTCTCCGCCTGCGCCACCGGCGGCACCGGCACCCGTGACGAGGGTCCGGCGCACGCGGTCGCGGCCGACGGCGCCTCGCCCTCCGTCCTGCCGTCCGCCCTGGCCTCTCCGCGCCTCGACCGCAAGGGCGCGGTCGCCCTGCTCAGGTCGGACCCGAAGGTCTCCGAGGCGGTCAAGCGCGATCTGGAGCCCTGTGGCACCGACCAGTACCCCGTCGACCTGTTCTACGGCGACCTGACCGGCGGCTCGGCCGACGACGTCGTCGTCAACGTCGTGACCTGTGCGGACCTGGTGGGCGTCGGCTCGTACGTGTATCGCGAGGAGGACGGTTCGTACCAGAATGTCTTCCAGACCGAGGAACCTCCGGTCTACGCCGAGATCGACCGCGGCGATCTGGTGGTGACCAAGCAGGTGTACGAGAAGGGCGACCCGGTGTCGGACCCGTCCGGCGAGAACGTGATCACGTACCGCTGGGCCTCGGGGAGGTTCGCCGCGGTGTACCGGACGCACAGCGACTACAACGACGTCGTCGGCACGGATCCGACGCCGGTGCCCGACAGCTGAACCGTTCGGGCCGCCCGGAACGATCCCCCAGTGACCGCCACGACACCGAAGAGTGAGAGCACCCGGATGGCAGACCAGACCCACGTGCTGTTCGTCGAGGACGACGACGTCATCCGCGAGGCCACCCAACTCGCCCTGGAGCGGGACGGCTTCGCAGTCACCGCCATGCCCGACGGCCTGTCGGGCCTGGAGGCGTTCCGGGCGGACCGCCCCGACATCGCCCTGCTGGACGTCATGGTGCCGGGCCTGGACGGGGTCAGCCTGTGCCGCCGTATCCGCGACGAGTCCACCGTGCCGGTGATCATGCTGTCGGCGCGCGCCGACTCGATCGACGTGGTGCTCGGCCTGGAGGCCGGCGCCGACGACTACGTGACCAAGCCGTTCGACGGGGCCGTCCTGGTCGCCCGGATCCGCGCGGTGCTGCGCCGCTTCGGGCACGCGGGCGGTGCCGACCGAGGCGAGGAGGGCGCTGCCGCGGCCGCCGGTGGCGTGCTGACCTTCGGCGAGCTGGAGATCGACACCGAGGGCATGGAGGTGCGCAGGGCCGGGCAGACGGTCGCGCTCACGCCGACCGAGATGCGGCTGCTCCTGGAGTTCTCCTCCGCACCGGGTACGGTCCTGTCGCGCGACAAGCTCCTCGAGCGGGTGTGGGACTACGGCTGGGGCGGTGACACCCGGGTCGTCGACGTCCATGTGCAGCGGCTGCGGACGAAGATCGGCCAGGACCGGATCGAGACGGTCCGTGGCTTCGGTTACAAGTTGAAGGCCTGAGCAGGGGGACCTGGAGCATGCGGGGGATCCTTCGGGGCCGGGTGACGGAGCGCGTGGTGGTGCGGACGGGGCTCAGGTGGAAGCTCAGCGCGGCCATCGCGCTGGTCGGCGCGCTCGTCGCGGTCGCGCTGAGCCTGGTCGTGCACAACGCGGCGCGCGTCTCGATGCTGGACAACGCGCGCGATCTCGCGGACGAGCGGATCCAGATCGCCCAGCGCAGCTACGAACTGACCGGGAAGCCGAACTTCCCCAGCATCGCGGTCGACGACCGCCGTCTGCCGCCCGCGCTGCGCGAGAAGGTCGAGGAGGGCCGCCGGGCGACGTACGTCTCCGACCGGCCCGACCGGGGTCCTGACATCTGGGCCGCGGTCCCGGTCAAGGGCGGGCATGTGCTGTCGCTGCACACCGGGTTCACCGACCGCAGCACCAACATCCTCAAAGACCTCGACCAGGCCCTGGTGATCGGCTCGATCGCGGTGGTCCTCGGCGGCAGCGCGCTCGGCGTCCTCATCGGTGGGCAGTTGTCGCGGCGGCTGCGGAAGGCGGCGGTCGCGGCGAACCAGATGGCCAAGGGCGAGACGGACGTACGGGTGCGGGACGCGATCGGCGGGGTCGTACGGGACGAGACCGACGACCTCGCGAGCGCGGTGGACGCCCTGGCGGACGCGCTCCAGCAGCGGCTGGAGGCCGAACGGCGGGTCACCGCGGACATCGCGCACGAGCTGCGGACCCCGGTGACGGGCCTGCTGACGGCCGCGGAACTGCTGCCTCCGGGACGGCCCACGGAACTGGTCCTGGACCGGGCGAAGGCCATGCGCACCCTCGTCGAGGACGTCCTGGAGGTGGCCCGGCTCGACGGCGCCTCCGAGCGGGCCGAGCTCCAGGACATCCTGCTCGGTGATTTCGTCGTCCGGCGGGTGGCGGCCAAGGACCCGGAGATCGAGGTGCGCGTGGTGCACGAGTCGGAGGTCATGACCGATCCGCGGCGCCTGGAGCGCGTGCTGTTCAACCTCCTCGCCAACGCGGCCCGGCACGGCAAGCCGCCCATCCAGGTCACCGTCGAGGGCCGCGTCATCCGCGTCCGCGACCACGGCCCGGGCTTTCCCGAGGACCTCCTCGCCGACGGCCCGAGCCGCTTCCGCACGGGCAGCGCGGACCGCGCGGGACACGGACACGGCCTCGGGCTGACGATCGCGGCCGGTCAGGCGCGGGTGCTGGGGGCGCGGCTGACCTTCCGCAACGTACGGTCGGCGGGGACACCGGACGGGGTGCCCTCGGAGGGGGCGGTGGCGGTGCTGTGGCTGCCGGAGCACGCGCCGACCGCGACGGGGAGCTATCCGCTGCTGCCGTGACCGTGGAGCCGGTGTGCAGGTGGAGCCGGCCGGGGCGTGACGCCTGCGGCGGCCTGTGCGAGTGCGGGCCGGTGGGGATGAGCGTTGTGCGCAGTTCCCCGCGCCCCTGGGCGCCTGCGGCGGCCCGTTGCGGCTCCGGTGGGGGCTTGGGTGGGGGCTTGGGTGGGCCGGGGTGGGAGGTGTCCGTCCTCCGTCCGGCGTGGGGCGGGACGCCGTCAGGTGGTTGCCACCATCAGCTCCTCCCCCCTGGACGGTCGTACGCCGTCCGTCCTGCCCGTGAAGTACCGGCGGTCCAGCTCCTCCGCCGGGACATGCCGGGCCTCCCGGAAACCGGACTCGCGGGCCAGGGCCAGGATCTCGGCGGGCCGGAAGAAGCTCAGGAACGGTGTGCCCGCCGCCCGGGCTCCCGCCACCGCCGCCTCCAACTGCGGTCGCTGTTCCGGCTCGACGTCCGCGGGCGGCCGTAGGAAGGTCGTCACGAACATGGACCCCGGAGCGAGTCCGGCGACCAGGCGGAACATGGCCGTGACCGCCTCCCGGGTGAGATACATGGTGACGCCCGTGGAGGCCACCACCGTGGGGCGCCCGGGGTCGAACCCCGCCTCGGCCAGCCGCCCCCACCAGTCCCCCTCGAAGTCGACGGGCACGAGACGCAGCCACTGCGGGACACCGAACCCGAGGTCCAGCAGCCGCCGGCGCTTCCAGGCCTGCGGCCCTGGCCGGTCGACCTCGAAGACCCGCAGCCCGCCCGCCGCGGCCACCTCCGGTCTGCGCTGGGCGAAGGTGTCGAGACCGGCGCCGAGGACGACGTACTGCTCCACACCCCGCTCGACGACGAGGTCCTCGACGTACCGGGTCCGCGCCACGATCGACGCCCGGGTGCGGCGCGTGGCCGCCACGTCCATGTCGGGGCGGTCCCGCCACCCGTCGTCCGGGTCGGCGAGCCTGAGCCCGATCTCGTCCTCCAGCACATGCGGCGGCGGATCGGCGCGGACGTGCAGGGCCCGCCAGAGGGCGACCCGTACGGCCGTGTGGTCGGCCTCGGCCACGTCCCCGGTCACGCCCAGTCCTTCGAGAAGTCCAGTTCCTCGCGGCGCTGGGTCAACGAGTACCAGTTGCCGTTGTCGTCGCGGAAGATCGCCTCGATGCCGTACGGCCGTTCCTGTGGCTCCTGGACGAACTCCACCCCGCGCGCCCGGAACGTCTCGTAGTCACCGCGGCAGTCGTCGGTCCGGAAGGCTCCCGCGCCCATCACGCCCTTGCCGACGAGTTTCTTCAGCGCCTCGGCGGACTCGGGGTCCAGGCCCGGGCCGTCGAGGCTCATCAGGGCCAGCTCGACGCCCTCCTGCTCCTTGGCGCCGACGGTGACCCATGTCATCTTGCCCATCGCGACCTCGCTGCGCACCTCGAAGTCCAGCTTCTCGGTGAAGAAGGCCTTGGTGCGCTGCTGGTCGAAGGTCCATACGGTGCTGATGCCGAGGCCCTGGATCATGGCTGCGCTCTCCTGTCGTGAGGGGGTTCGTCTCCGTCTCCGTCACCGTAGGCAGGGGCAGGGTCGGGCCGCTTCTCCAAAGTTGCGGTTCTCTTCGGGGGGCGCTGCGCGGGTGTCTGCGGGGTTCTCTTCGTGGCCCTCTCCGCGGCACTCGTGGTGGGGAAGCCGCCGGCCCAGAGCATGGCGTAGCACCCGGGGATCAGGGCGGCCCCGCGGCCCACGTGCTTGGTGCGGTACTCGCTCGGGGTGAGCCCGGTCCGCGTCTTGAAGCGGGCGGAGAAGGTGCCCAGGCTGCTGAAGCCGACCAGGTGGCAGATCTCGGTCACGCTCAGATCGGCGCCCCGCAGCATCTCCTCGGCCCGCTCGATTCGCCGGTGCGTGAGGTACTGCCCGGGTGTCTCGCCGTACGCCTCCTTGAAGGCCCGGAGGAAGTGGAACCGCGAGTACCCGGCGTGCGCGGCGACGGCGCCCAGGTCGAGCCCCGGATCGGCCCAGTCCCGGTCCATGGCGTCCTTGGCGAGCCTGATCTGCCGCACTTTGTCCATGGGCCGATGGTGGCACGCGGCACTGACATCGACCCCGAGGGCGCACAGGAAGCGGGCGCACATGAAGAAGGCCCCCGGGGCGGACACCATCCGGGGGCCTTCGGTTCAACGGGGTCGACTCGGTCGACGGGGTCGGCTCAGACCTCGACCAGCGGAGCCGGCGCCGGGTCGTCCGCCGACTTCTGGGGGCCCGCTCCCTTCAGCGGCACCTCCTTGACGAACACCGCCGCCACCAGCGCGACCACGGCGACGATCGAGCCGAGCAGGAACGCCGAGTGCGTGCCGGCGGAGACCGCGTACTGGTACGCCTCGCGCACCGCGGCCGGCAGCTTGTCCAGGCCCTTCTTGTCCAGCTGGGCGGACTGCTCGGTCACCTTGGCGCCCAGCGTCCCGCCCCGCGCGGCCATGGTGTCCTGGACGCGGTGGTTGAACAGCGCGCCCATGATGGCGACACCGAAGGAGGAGCCGAGGGTCCGGAAGAGAGTGGTGGACGAGGACGCGACGCCCATGTCCTTCATCTCCACGCTGTTCTGCGCGACCAGCATGGTGATCTGCATCAGGCAGCCCATGCCGAACCCGACGACGGCCATGAAGACACCGGAGGTGAACCGCGAGGTCCCCGTGTCCATCGTCGACAGCAGGTACAGCCCGATCACCATCAGGACGCTGCCGAGGACCGGGAAGACGTAGTACCGCCCGCTGTTGGTGGTGATCCGGCCCGCGACCATCGAGGTCACCAGCATCGCGCCGAGCATCGGCAGGAGCAACAGCCCGGAGTTGGTCGCGGAGGCGCCCTGCACGGACTGCTGGTACAGCGGCAGGAAGAGGGTGGCGCCGAACATCACGAAGCCGGTGATGAAGCCGATGATCGACATCAGCGTGAAGTTGCGGCTGCGGAAGATGTGCAGCGGGAGCACCGGCTCTGTCGCCTTGGTCTGCCAGAACACGAACCCGACGAGCGCGGCCACTCCGATGCCGATCAGCTCCATGATCCGCGCGGAGCTCCAGGCGTACTCGGTGCCGCCCCAGGTGGTCACCAGCACGATGGAGGTGATGCCGATGGTCAGCAGCGCGGCGCCGAGATAGTCGATCCGCGCCTGCGCACGCTTGGCCGGCAGGTGAAGTACGACGCTGATGAGGCCGAGCGCCACCACGCCGAGCGGCAGGTTGATGTAGAAGGACCAGCGCCAGCCCCAGTTGTCGGTGATGGTGCCGCCGACCAGCGGGCCGCCGATCATCGCGAGCGCCATGACGCCGGCCATCATGCCCTGGTACTTGCCGCGCTCCCGGGGCGGGATCAGGTCACCGATGATCGCCATGACGCCGACCATCAGACCGCCGGCGCCGAGGCCCTGCACGGCCCGGAAACCGATGAGCTGCCCCATGTCCTGGGCCATTCCGCTGAGCGCGGAGCCGATCAGGAAGAGCACGATCGACGTCATGAAGACGCCCTTGCGGCCGTACATGTCGCCGAGCTTGCCCCAGAGCGGAGTGGCGGCCGCGGTGGCCAGCGTGTAGGCCGTCACGACCCACGACAGGTGCTCGAGTCCGCCGAGTTCGCCGACGATCGTCGGCATCGCGGTGCCCACGATCATGTTGTCGAGCATCGCGAGCATCATGGTGATCATCAGCGCGAGCAGGACGACCCGCACACTGCGCTGTTTCTTGTCCGGTTCCGTCTCGACCGTCTGTGTGTCCGCCATTGTTCCCACTCCCCTGAGGTCCCGCGGTACTGCCCCTGCCGGGGTACTTACTTGCCGCCCGGCTAGCTGTTTACACTGGGAAGGTAGACGCGTAACTAGCCGGGCGTCAAGTAAGTTTTATGGGAAAGCCGAGGAGTACGAGGATGGGCGGCACCATGGACGTCACGAAGCAGCAGCGCCGCGGCAACACGCGCCAGCGCATCCAGGACGTGGCGCTCGGACTCTTCGCGGAGCAGGGGTACGAGAAGACGTCCCTGCGGGAGATCGCCGAGCACCTGGACGTCACCAAGGCGGCGCTGTACTACCACTTCAAGACCAAGGAAGAGATCCTCGTCAGCATCTTCGACGATCTGACGCAGCCGATCCTCGACCTCATCGAGTGGGGCCGGAAGCAGCCGCACACGCTGGAGACGAAGCAGGAGATCGTACGGCGCTACAGCGAGATCCTGGCCGGCGCGACGCCGCTGTTCCGCTTCATGCAGGAGAACCAGGCGACGGTCCGTGAACTGCGCGTCGGCGAGACCTTCAAGGAGCGCATGCAGGGGCTGCGCGAGATCATCGTCGACCCCGAGGCGGACCTGACCGACCAGGTCCGCTGCGTCAGCGCGATCTTCACCCTGCACGCCGGGATGTTCTTCCTCCAGGACATCGCCGGCGACCCGGAAGCCAAGCGCAAGGCGGTCCTGGAGGTCGCGACAGACCTGGTGACGCGGGCGCACGGGGGGAGCGGGGAGGGGTAGGGGACGCGGTTCTCGTCGAGGGCGGGGCGAGGGGCTGAGGCCTGCAGTTGGAGCGGAGAGGGGCGCGAGGGGCTGCCGCC
>NZ_JBHVYZ010000026.1:0-79276 GCF_042880295.1 Streptomyces sp. NPDC058307 | reverse complement strand
CGAGAGGGGCGCGAGGGGCTGCCGCCTCCGGTTGGAGCCGAGAGGGGCGAGGCCGAGGGCCACAACTGAGTCGCGGGCAACCAGGACGGCCTACGGTTCGACCGAGGGCGACGCGACGAGCCGACTCCGCGGTTGGGGAGGTCGCCGCGGCGGACCAGGGCGCCTCGACGACCCCGGAGGCCACACAAGAGCCCAACCCCCACAGTTGCAGCCGGAGAACGGCGAGGCGCTGATGCCCGCCGCTGAGCCGCGGGAAACCAGGAGGGCCTACGGCTCGACCGCGAGCGACGCGACGAGCCGACTCCGCGGTTCGATCCGGACGCCACACAAGAGCCCACCGCCCGCGGGCCTCTCCGAGAGGGGCCGGACCGGCCGGCCTGCGGTTCGGCCGGGGACAGTGCGATGGGCCGACACCTGCGGCCCGCCCCCTGGGGGCAGCCCCAACGGCTCGCCCCCGACCCACCCCGACGTCGATGCCTGCCGGGTAGCCGACGCCGACCGGGAGCGCAGTCCCCCGGCGGGCCGTCACCGCAGTCCGAGGCCGCACGCACAGGACGCCCCGAGCGGGTTGCGTGGCCCGGCGACGGACTCGAGTCAGGGATGTGCCGGCCCAACCTCCGCACGCCCACCCCCGCAAACCCTCCGCTCACCCGGCCAACCGCACCCCGGCCGCCCGCCGCCAGGCTCAGACCTTGACGCCCTTGCCGCGCAGGAAGGCGACCGGGTCGATGGCCGAGCCGTAGTTCGCGGTCGTGCGGATCTCGAAGTGCAGGTGCGGGCCGCTGGTGTTGCCGGTGTTGCCGGACAGGGCGATGCGCTGACCGGTCCTGACTATCTGGCCGACCTTGACCTTGATCCGGGAGAGGTGGGCGTACTGCGAGTACGTGCGGTTGCCGTGCTTGATCACGATGGCGTTGCCGTAGGCGGGACCGTCACCGGCACCGCCCGGACCCGCCTTGACCACGGTCCCGCCGTGCGCGGCGACGACGGTCGTACCGCTCGGCACCGCGAAGTCCTGCCCGCTGTGGGTGGACTGCCACATGCTCCCGGCCTGGGCGTAGCTCGCGCTGAGCGTGTACTTCTTCA
Source organism: Streptomyces sp. NPDC058307 (assembly GCF_042880295.1). Taxonomy (NCBI): domain Bacteria; kingdom Bacillati; phylum Actinomycetota; class Actinomycetes; order Kitasatosporales; family Streptomycetaceae; genus Streptomyces; species Streptomyces sp. NPDC058307. The sequence goes on along the minus strand of NZ_JBHVYZ010000026.1, from coordinate 78,190 downwards.
CCGGGTCGACCCAGGACGCCGAGGAGGACGCGGCCGAGGCAACGCCGGCGCCCAACACGGCCGTCGCCCCCACGGACGCGGCCATGACGGCCACACGGGTGCGGAGCAGGGACGTACGGGAGGAGCGGCGGGAGAAGCGCTGGAACATTCGGAACCTCATGAAGCCGGGGACAGGGAGACCACCCGGCGCACGACGGCGGCCGGATGGCGCATCCCTTGGTAACCCCGAAGCCCGAATACCCCCAAACAGCCCAACTACGACTGAATGTAGTAATAGGTCGAGAACGGACATCCGTAAAGTCCGTCTCTTTACCTCTATCGCCCTAAAACCCGCCCCACATCTTTCCACTATTCCGACTAGTAATGGACAAATCGCCTGTGCGGCAAGTCACCGGCGACCCCGATGCAAAAGTCTCGCCATGTGACGCACGCCTCTAGCGCCCTACCAACCGGTAACCCTACGGTTCCCCTCGCGCCACCCTCGTCCCCGAACATGCACCAGACAACGGCATACGGACGTGAGAGGACCCCCACGAAAATGAGAAGCCGACGCCCCTGGGCGCGCCGCACAGCCGTCACCACCGTCTCCGCAGCCGCACTCGTCGCCCTGGCCATTCCGGCCGAGGCCGCGACGGCCACCGCAAGCGCCCCCACGACCGCCACGGCCGCCGCCGCGGACGTCGACTACGCCACCTGGCAGGCCGACTGCCAGGCCGTCATGAACCAGGCCCTCCCCTACCTGAAGACGCGTATCGCGGCCACCAAGCCCGGTGAGAAACAGGCGATCGTCTTCGACATCGACAACACCACCCTGGAGAGCGACTTCGGCTTCAGCTACCCCTCGCCGGCCAACAAGCCCGTCCTGGAGGCCGCGAAGTACGCCCAGGAGCACGGCGTTTCCCTGTTCTTCGTGACCGCCCGCCCCGACATCATCGCCTCGGCGACCAACTACAACCTCAAGTACGTCGGCTACCAGGTCGGCGGCCTCTACGTCCGCAACTTCATCGACCTGTTCAAGGACGTCGCCGCCTACAAGACCGCCCAGCGCGTCGACATCGAGAACAAGGGCTACACGATCATCGCGAACATCGGCAACAGCGCCACCGACCTGTCAGGCGGCCACGCCGAGAAGACCTTCAAACTTCCGGACTACAACGGCCAGTTGTCCTGACCTGACGGCACGCAAGAGGGGCCGGTGCTCTGAGAGCACCGGCCCCTCTTGTCGGCCCTGCGGCCGTGAGGCTTAAGCCTCCTTGCTCAGGTTCGGTCCGGCACCGCCGGCCGCCTGCTCGATCGGCGGGACGTCCGGCAGCGCCGACTTCTCCTCGCCGCGGAAGGTGAAGGTCTTGGTCTCACCCTCGCCCTCCGTGTCGACGACCACGATGTGACCGGGACGCAGCTCGCCGAAGAGGATCTTCTCCGACAGCGTGTCCTCGATCTCGCGCTGGATCGTGCGACGCAGCGGTCGCGCACCCAGCACCTGGTCGTAACCCTTCGTGGACAGCAGCTCCTTGGCGGACTGGGAGAGCTCGATGCCCATGTCCCGGTCCCGGAGACGCTCGTCCACCTTGCCGATCATCAGGTCGACGATCTGGAGGATGTCGGCCTGGGTCAGCTGCGGGAAGACGACCACGTCGTCGACGCGGTTGAGGAACTCGGGCCGGAAGTGCTGCTTGAGCTCGTCCGAGACCTTGTTCTTCATGCGCTCGTAGTTGGTCTTCTTATCGCCCGAGGCCGCGAAGCCCAGGTTGAAGCCCTTGGAGATGTCCCGGGTGCCGAGGTTGGTCGTCATGATGATGACCGTGTTCTTGAAGTCCACGACCCGGCCCTGGGAGTCGGTCAGGCGACCGTCCTCCAGGATCTGCAGCAGCGAGTTGAAGATGTCCGGGTGGGCCTTCTCGACCTCGTCGAAGAGAACCACCGAGAACGGCTTGCGCCGCACCTTCTCCGTCAGCTGGCCGCCCTCTTCGTAGCCCACGTATCCGGGGGGCGAACCGAAGAGCCGCGAGACCGTGTGCTTCTCGCTGAACTCCGACATGTCGAGGGAGATCAGCGCGTCCTCGTCACCGAAGAGGAACTCCGCGAGGGCCTTGGACAGCTCGGTCTTACCGACACCGGACGGGCCAGCGAAGATGAACGAACCACCGGGACGCTTCGGGTCCTTGAGGCCCGCACGCGTACGACGGATCGCCTTCGACAGCGCCTTGACGGCGTCGACCTGGCCGATGACCCGCTTGTGGAGCTCGTCCTCCATGCGCAGCAGACGCGAGGACTCCTCCTCGGTCAGCTTGAAGACCGGGATGCCGGTGGCGGTCGCGAGGACCTCGGCGATCAGCTCGCCGTCGACCTCGGCGACGACGTCCATGTCGCCGGCCTTCCACTCCTTCTCCCGCTTGGCCTTGGCGGCCAGGAGCTGCTTCTCCTTGTCGCGCAGGGAGGCGGCCTTCTCGAAGTCCTGCGAGTCGATCGCGGACTCCTTGTCGCGGCGCACGCCCGCGATCTTCTCGTCGAACTCGCGCAGGTCCGGCGGCGCGGTCATCCGGCGGATGCGCATCCGGGAACCGGCCTCGTCGATCAGGTCGATCGCCTTGTCCGGCAGGAAGCGGTCCGAGATGTACCGGTCGGCCAGCGTCGCGGCCTGGACGAGGGCCTCGTCCGTGATCGAGACACGGTGGTGGGCCTCGTACCGGTCGCGCAGACCCTTGAGGATCTCAATGGTGTGCGGCAGGGACGGCTCCGCGACCTGGATGGGCTGGAAGCGGCGCTCGAGGGCCGCGTCCTTCTCCAGGTGCTTGCGGTACTCGTCCAGCGTCGTCGCACCGATGGTCTGCAGCTCACCGCGGGCCAGCATCGGCTTCAGGATCGAAGCCGCGTCGATGGCGCCCTCGGCGGCACCCGCACCGACCAGCGTGTGCAGCTCGTCGATGAACAGGATGATGTCGCCGCGGGTGCGGATCTCCTTGAGGACCTTCTTCAGGCGCTCCTCGAAGTCACCGCGGTAGCGGGAGCCGGCGACCAGCGCGCCGAGGTCGAGCGTGTAGAGGTGCTTGTCCTTCAGCGTCTCGGGCACCTCGCCCTTGACGATGGCCTGGGCGAGGCCCTCGACGACGGCGGTCTTGCCGACGCCGGGCTCACCGATCAGCACCGGGTTGTTCTTGGTACGGCGGGACAGCACCTGCATGACCCGCTCGATCTCCTTCTCGCGCCCGATGACCGGGTCGAGCTTGGACTCACGAGCGGCCTGGGTGAGGTTCCGGCCGAACTGGTCGAGGACCAGGGACGTCGAGGGGGTGCCCTCGGCAGGCCCGCCGGCGGTGGCGGTCTCCTTGCCCTGGTAACCGGAGAGCAGCTGGATGACCTGCTGCCGCACCCGGTTGAGATCTGCGCCCAGCTTGACCAGGACCTGGGCGGCGACGCCCTCGCCCTCACGGATCAGGCCGAGCAGGATGTGCTCCGTGCCGATGTAGTTGTGGCCCAGCTGAAGGGCCTCGCGGAGCGACAGCTCCAGGACCTTCTTGGCACGGGGGGTGAAGGGGATGTGCCCGGACGGGGCCTGCTGCCCCTGCCCGATGATCTCCTCCACCTGCTGGCGGACCGCCTCGAGCGAAATCCCGAGGCTCTCAAGGGCCTTGGCGGCGACACCCTCACCCTCGTGGATCAGGCCCAGGAGGATGTGCTCGGTGCCGATGTAGTTGTGGTTGAGCATCCGGGCTTCTTCCTGAGCCAGGACGACAACCCGCCGCGCGCGGTCGGTGAACCTCTCGAACATCGTTAATCGCTCCTCAGAGCGGTCAGGCAGTGGGGGGAACTTCCCCTCCCTGTCCTTCCGCAGCTTAGTCCCGCAAGCGGGGACCGCTCATTCCAACTGCCGACACCGTCCTTGGCCTCCTGACCCCGAACGCCGACATCTGCTCCAACCCGATGGTGCGAGACGATGTTCCCGCAGGCCAGGCAGTTACCCCAGTCGCCAGTACGCCGATGGCGAACGTGAGACGGCCTTTCCTGCGTGTCGACCCCTCCCACTAGGGATGTCTTACCCGCTCGGACCGACAGTCCATGCCGTACGCCCCCCGTCCCTCCGCTACGGGCGAACAACCTTGTGCCACCCCGCACCCCCGCGCGCCCCCTTTCCGGCCACTCTTCGCGCATGCCGGTACACCCAGCGTAACTCTCGTGCCTTTTCGGCGGTTGCACTTGGCATGGTCGCCAGCCACCTCCCTCCGGCCACGGATCTCACCGCGGTCCCGCTCCCCCGACGACCGCTCGACGCGGCGGTCTCCGGCGACGATCAGGTCCGCCGCTGGTACGAGAACGAACTGGGCTGGCCCACGGTGCCCGCGAGCGCCCCCGAATCTCCCGTACGACTGCTCCTGGGGCTGCGCTTCGACGTCCTGGACGTTCCGGCGGAGGCGGGCCGGGCGGCCCTGCGCCATCTCGCCGAGGCCTCTCCGGTGGCGCTGCGGGGCGACCGTATGCGGCTCCTGGTGGCGGCGGGCAGCGCGGAGGAACTGCCGGGCCTGCTGGACTGGCTGGAGTGGGGCACGCTGGCGCTCGACCTGCGGGCGATCGGCAGGGGCTGTGTGATGCGGGCACCCTGTCCGCCGGAGCCGGGGGTGGGCGGACCTGGGGAGGTGCCGTCGGGGCGGCCTGTGCGTCCGGGGCCCGGCGCGGTCGTATCCCTCGCCCCGCCCTCGCTCCCGGAACCGGGCGGACTCCTGCCCCGGCCGTCCGGTGACCCCGATCGCCTCCGTCGGCGACTGCCGGGCCGCCAGGGCGCCCTGCAGGGGGCCGCCGTGTGGGTGCGGCCCCCCGAGCCTGGGTGCGAGGTCGAGGCCTCGCTGCCGACGATGTCGGCGCTGGGGGGCGGTGGGGGCGCCCCCGATCTCGTGCGCGTCGTGAACACGGTGGCGACACAATGCCACCGGCTGCGGCTGCGGCAAACCCGGCCATAAGCCTTCGCATGCCCCGGCCTTCGTGACCTTTCGATCAGGCGTTGGCCTTCTCGTAAGCCTCGCGAATGCTCGCCGGAACACGGCCGCGGTCATTGACCTCGTAACCGTTCTCCTTCGCCCAGGCACGGATCTGAGCGGTGTCCTGGCTGCCACCGGAAGCGGCCCGCGTCTTTCCGCGACCGCCGGAAGCACGGCCCCCGGTGCGGCGACCGCCCTTCACGTAGGGCTCGAGAAGGCCACGAAGCTTGTCCGCATTGGCGGTCGTGAGATCGATCTCGTACGTCTTGCCGTCCAACGCGAACGTGACGGTCTCGTCCGCCTCGCCGCCGTCGATGTCATCGACAAGAAGGACCTGAACCTTCTGTGCCACCGGATTTCCTTTCATCCAATACTTGAGGGCCGGGGGTCTGCGGCGTCCGCCGTTTCGCCGTCCCCTGTTATATGCAGTACTGCAGTACGTCGGAAAGCAAACCGCTTTTGCCTGAAAAACACAAACCCCCGGGAGAGACCGACAGGGCTCTCCTCGTCCGGAAACGTGCGCGTTTCGGACATAGGGAACCTGGGCAGGGCCGAGCGCCGGAATCCTTGGCGATCACAGATGCAGAAGCATCCGGCTGTTGCCCAAGGTGTTCGGTTTCACTCGTTCGAGGCCGAGGAACTCTGCCACGCCTTCGTCATAGGAACGCAGCAGCTCCGCGTAGACATCGGTGTCAACGGGCGTCTCACCGATCTCGACGAAGCCGTGCTTGCCGAAGAAGTCCACTTCGAAGGTGAGACAGAAAACGCGGCGAACACCGAGCCAGCGGGCCGTCTGCAACAACTTCTCCAGCAACTGATGCCCGACCCCGGCACCCTTCAGCCCGGGCTTCACGGCGAGAGTGCGCACTTCCGCGAGGTCTTCCCACATGACATGCAGGGCGCCGAAGCCGACCAGCTCGGCGTTGTCGTCGCGCTCGGCGACCCAGAACTCCTGGATGTCCTCGTAAAGCGTCACCGTCGCTTTGTCGAGCAGGATGCGGTCGCGGACGTAGGTGTCGAGGAGACCACGGATGCCGGCGACATCGCTGGTACGGGCCCGCCGGACCGTGATGGCTTTTGCGGTGACTTCGGGGTTCTCGGCGGAGGGGCTGTTCGCGGACATGAGCGGACGCTATCGCCCGCCGCCCCGCGATGCCGAGCCGGGGTTCTCCGCGGACGGTCCCTGGACCATGCGTACCGCGTCCTGGAGTGCCAGTCGCTGTTCCTCGCTCATCATCCCGAAGAAGGCGACGAGAGCGGCGGCGGGGTTGTCACTCTGGGACCAGGCGTCGTTCATCAGTGCGGCGGCGTAGGCGGCCCGTGTGGAGACCGCCTCATATCGATAGGCCCGGCCTTCCGCCTCACGGCGCACCCAGCCCTTCTGATGGAGATTGTCCAAAACGGTCATCACCGTGGTGTAGGCGATGGACCGTTCCTGCCGAAGGTCTTCCAGGACTTCTCGAACGGTGACCGGGCGGTTCCACTTCCACACCCGCGTCATGACCGCGTCTTCGAGTTCTCCCAATGGGCGAGGCACAGCTCAGCACAATAGTGGGAGATCCGGCTTTCGGCGTGACGGACGTGCTCTTTCGACGTCAAACAGCAACAAAAAGGGCGCACGACTCCGAAAGCGCGGTGGCTCGGAGAGTCGTACGCCGACGAGGGCGCGGTCGGTCAGTCGGCCTGCTTGGTCGCCTCCGCGCGCGCGAGAGCCGCGTCGACGGCCGCGTCCTCCTTGGCCTTGTTGGCCCCGCCCTGGGTCTTCACGATCACCCGGATCAGGCCGATGAAGAACGCGGCCATGACGACCGGGGGCACGAGCGCGGAGACATAGTCCATGCGTCCAGGGTAGCCAGGCGCGAACGGACAACTCGGGCGGGGTGCGGACTGTGCCGCGTCAGCCCGCGGCCAGGTGCTGCGGGGGGTTCGACGGGGGCGGGGCCGGCTTGCGGCGCGGGAAGACCTCACCCGGGGTGGGGATGGGGCGGGAGGGCTTCGGGGCGGCGGGGGCCGGTTTCTCCGCGGGCTTCACCGGCGGCTTGGCCGGCTCCTTGCGCGGTGCGCGCTGCGGCTCCTTGGCGTCCTGGTCCGCCGGAGCGCCCAGGACGCTCCCGCGAGGGTCGCCGGAAGGGCCTGCGGACCGGCCCCCGGGCAGCGCCAACAGGCGCGTACGGGAGGCGGGGACCACCGGGGCCACCGGGGCGCGCCGGGCGCCCGTGACGCCCGCGAGACGGGCTCGTACGTCCCGTTCGGCCAGCATCTGGCAGCGGATCAGCAGCGCCGCCGCGACCGGGTTGCCGCGCAGCGCCCGGAGTGCGGCGAGGTCGTCGGGGTCGGGCCGGTACCCGGCGCCCAGGGCCTCCTCCAGCAGGGTGAGGTAACCGGCGGCTGTGCCGGGCAGTGCGGCGCGGTACCGGGCGAGGTCGGCCACCAGGAAGGCGCGCAGCCGGGCCCCCTCACTCACCGCCTCGTCGAGGGACTCGGCGAGGCGGTGGCAGTCCTTGATGTCCTCGGCCGAGGCAGGGGCGGGGTGAAGGGCGAGGGCGAGAGCGCGGCGGAGCACACGCAGCTCCTCTGCGCCGAACACCATGCCGCCGCGGGATCCGTATGGCGTGGGCATGCGGCGACAGTACGCGCTAATCAGACAAACTCGTCATAGCGGACGGGTGTGGCGTGAGGAGCCACCCGCCCGGACCTGCGGCGGCCGAGGCGCGGGGCCGCCGGCGGTCGGACCGTCGGGCGGTTGCAGCCGAGCGGTCGAGCCGTCGGACAGCCGGACCGCCAGGCCGCCGAGCCCTCGGGTCCCCGGGCAGCCGGGCCGCCGGGCAGCCGGGCCGCCGGGCGGTCACATGCGCGACACGTTGCGCTCGTACACCAGCCGCAGCCCCACCAGCGTCAGCCAGGGCTCGTGCTCGTCGATCACCGAGGACTCCCCCAGCACCATCGGCGCGAGCCCGCCCGTGGCGATCACCGTCACGTCGTCCGGGTCCTGCGCCAGCTCCCGGGCCATCCGGCCCACCACGCCGTCGACCTGTCCGGCGAACCCGTACACGATCCCGGACTGCATCGCCTCGACCGTGTTCTTGCCGATCACGCTGCGCGGCCGGGCCACCTCGATCTTCCGCAGCTGCGCCCCCTTCACGCCGAGCGCCTCCACGGAGATCTCGATGCCGGGGGCGATGACCCCGCCGACGTACTCCCCGCGCGCGGACACCGCGTCGAACGTCGTCGCCGTACCGAAGTCCACGACGATCGCGGGCCCGCCGTACAGCTCGACGGCCGCCACCGCGTTGATGATCCGGTCGGCGCCGACCTCCTTGGGGTTGTCGGTGAGGATCGGCACCCCCGTCTTGACCCCCGGCTCGACCAGCACGGCCGGCACGTCGCCGTAGTAGCGCCGCGTCACCTCGCGCAGCTCGTGCAGCACGGACGGCACGGTCGCGCAGATCGCGATCCCGTCGATGCCGTCGCCCAGTTCGTCCCCCAGGAGCGGATGCATGCCCATCAGGCCCTGCAGCAGCACTGCCAGCTCGTCCGCCGTCCGGCGCGCGTCCGTGGAGATCCGCCAGTGCTCGACGATGTCCTCGCCGTCGAACAGCCCGAGGACGGTGTGCGTGTTGCCTACGTCGATCGTGAGGAGCATCGCGACTACTCCGCCTCGCGCAGATCGAGACCGATGTCGAGGATCGGCGAGGAGTGGGTGAGCGCCCCGACGGCGAGGTAGTCGACACCGGTGTCGGCGTACGCGCGCGCGTTGGCCAGCGTCAGCCGTCCGGAGGCCTCCAGCGCGGCCCGCCCGTCCACGAGCGCGACGGCCTCCCCGCACTCGCCGGGCGTGAAGTTGTCCAGCAGGATCAGGTCGGCGCCCGCGTCCACGACCTCCCGCAGCTGGTGCAGGGTGTCGACCTCGACCTCGATCGGCAGGTCCGGGAAGGCTTCCCTGACGGCCTTGAAGGCCTGCGCCACGCCACCGGCGGCGACCACGTGGTTGTCCTTGACCAGCGCCGCGTCGGACAGCGACATCCGGTGGTTGACCCCGCCCCCGCACCGCACCGCGAACTTCTCCAGCGACCGGAGCCCGGGAGTCGTCTTGCGGGTGTCCCGCACGCGCGCCTTGGTGCCCTCCAGGGCGTCCGCCCACGCGCGCGTGGCGGTCGCGATGCCGGAGAGCCGGCACAGCAGGTTCAGGGCGCTGCGCTCGGCGGTGAGGAGGTCACGCGTGCGCGTGGTGACCGACAGGAGCTTCTGGCCGGCCTCCACCCGGTCGCCGTCCTCGACGTGCCGCTCGACCTCGAACTCGTCCTCGCAGACCACCGAGACGACCGCCTCGGCGACCCTGAGGCCGGCCACGACGCCCGCCTCGCGCGCGACGAAGTCGGCGGTGGAGACGGCGTCCTCGGGGATGGTCGCGACGGTCGTCACGTCCACGCCGTGGTCGAGGTCCTCCTGGATGGCGACGTTGGCGATGTCCTCGACCTCCACGGGGTCGAGCCCGGCGTCGGCCAGGAGCTGCGCGAGCGCGGGGTCGAGCCCGCACTCCAGGTACTCCTCGTCGCCGCCGTCGGCGGTGCCGCAGGCACAGCCGTCGCCGCAGCCGCCGGACGAGGCGAGGGGAAGGTCGTCGGTGCTCACTGGTGTCACTGCTCCTGAGGGTGCTGCCGGGTCGGGGGGAAGTCTGCGGTATCGGTGGTGTGCACGGCGAGGGTCCGGTCGGGATTCAGCCGTACGACGATGTGGCGGCGCCATGCCGTGTCGTCCCGGTCGGGCTTGTCCTCGCGCCAGTGGCAGCCGCGCGTCTCCTCGCGCTGCAGGGCCGCGGCGGTCAGGACCCGGGCCACGCACAGGAGGTTGGTGGCCTCCCAGGTGTCGACGCCGGGCTCGGCCGTCTTGCCGTTCTCGGCGAGGGCGTCGCGGGCGTCGGCGTGCAGTCGCTGCAGCTGGTCGGCGGCCGTGGAGAGGGACTGGGCGGAGCGCAGCACGCCCGCGCCCTGGGTCATGATCCGCTGGATCGCGAACCGTGCCTCGGGGGCGAGCAGCGGGTGTGCGGGCCGCTCGGTCCGCTCGACGGGGGCGGGCACACGCGCGTGGAGGCCTGCCCGGCTCGCCACGATGTCGGCGGAGATGCGCTCGGCGTAGACCAGGCCCTCCAGGAGGGAGTTGGAGGCCAGCCGGTTCGCCCCGTGCACACCGGTGCAGGCGACCTCGCCGCACGCGTACAGGCCCGGGACGGTCGTACGGCCCCGGGAGTCGGTGCGCACGCCGCCGGAGGCGTAGTGGGCGGCCGGCGCGATCGGGATGGGCGCGGTGACCGGGTCGATGCCGTGGGCGCGGCAGGCGGCGAGGATCGTCGGGAAGCGGTGCTCCCACATGTCGGCGCCGAAGTGCCGGGCGTCGAGGAACATGTGCTCGGCGTCCCGCTCCTGCATGCGGCGGGTGATGCCCTTGGCGACGATGTCGCGGGGCGCCAGCTCGGCCAGTTCGTGCTGCCCGGCCATGAAGCGCACGCCGTCGGCGTCGACCAGGTGGGCGCCCTCGCCGCGCACGGCCTCGGAGACGAGCGGCTGCTGGCCCTCGGCGTCCGGGCCGAGGAACAGCACGGTGGGGTGGAACTGCACGAACTCCAGGTCGCTGACCTCGGCGCCCGCGCGCAGGGCGAGCGCGACGCCGTCGCCGGTGGACACGGACGGGTTGGTGGTCGCGGAGAACACCTGGCCCATGCCGCCGGTCGCGAGGACGACCGCGGGGGCGTGCACGGCCCCCACGCCGTCGTGCTGGCCCTCGCCCATGACGTGCAGGGTGACGCCCGCCGTACGGCCGTCGGCGTCGGTCAGCAGGTCGAGCACGAGCGCGTTCTCGACCGTGCGCAGTCCCCGCGCGCGTACGGCCTCGACGAGCGCACGGGAGATCTCGGCGCCGGTCGCGTCACCGCCCGCGTGCGCGATGCGGCGGCGGTGGTGGCCGCCCTCGCGGGTGAGCTCCAGGTCGCCCGCCTCGGACTCGTCGAAGTGCGCGCCGGTCTCGATCAGGCGGCGTACGGCGTCGGGTCCCTCGGTGACGAGGATGCGGACGGCCTCCTCGTCGCACAGGCCCACGCCCGCGACCAGCGTGTCGTCCAGGTGCTGTTCGGGGGTGTCGCCCTCGCCGAGGGCCGCGGCGATGCCGCCCTGCGCCCAGCGGGTGGAGCCGTCGTCCAGACGGGCCTTGGTGACGACGACGGTCCGCAGGCCCTCGGCCTCGCAGCGCAGGGCGGCGGTGAGCCCGGCGACCCCGGAGCCGACGACCACGACGTCCGCGGTGATGGACCACCCGGGCGCGGGCGCGTGCAGTCGTATGCCTGTGCTGGTCACGAGGCGGCTCCGAAGGTCAGGGGGATGTTGTCGATCAGCCGGGTCGTCCCGACCCGGGCGGCGACGGCGAGGACGGCCTCGCCGGTGAAGTCGTCCTCGATCTCGGTGAAGTCGGACGGGTCGACGAGCGCGAGGTAGTCCAGGGCGAGCGGCGGGTCCTGGCGCGCGGCGTCGTCGAGGATCAGTCGGGCTGCCGCGCGGACGGCCGAGGGGGCTCCGGGCAGGGCCTTCGCGACCGCGTGCGCGTCGGCGGCCGCGCGGGACTCGCCGAGGGCGCTCAGGGCCTCGGCACGCGCGTGTGAGGCCGGCACTTCGCGGGCCCGCGCGCGCAGCGCCTCCTGTGCCGCGTGCCGGTCGCGGCCCGCGAACAGCGCGCGGGAGAGCGCGAGTGCCGTACGCCGTTCCGTCGGGCCGAGGTAGCGGTTGCGGCTGGAGAGGGCCAGGCCGTCGTCCTCGCGCACGGTGGGCACGCCGACGATCTCGACACCGAAGTTCAGGTCGCGCACCATCCGGCGGATCAGGGCGAGCTGCTGGGCGTCCTTCTGGCCGTACAGAGCGATGTCGGGGCGGGTGAGGTGGAGCAGTTTGGCGACGACGGTCAGCATGCCGTCGAAGTGGCCGGGGCGCGCGGCGCCCTCCAGGAGCTCCCCCATCGGGCCCGCGCTGATGCGCACCTGGGGCTCGCCGCCGGGGTAGACCTCGTCCACGGAGGGCGCGAAGACGGCGTCCGCGCCGGAGTCCTCGGCGATCTTGAGGTCGGCGTCCAGGGTGCGCGGATAGCGGTCGAGGTCCTCGCCCGCACCGAACTGGAGGGGGTTCACGAAGACGGTGACGACGACCTCGCCGTCCGGTCCGGCGATCTCGCGCGCGGTGCGGATCAGCGTGGCGTGGCCCTCGTGCAGGGCGCCCATGGTCATCACGACGGCCCGGCGGCCCACGCGCGTGCGTGCGTGCAGTTCACCGGCGGTACGCAGCAGGGTCGTGGTCATCGGGCGTCTCCCTCGGCGCCGTCGGTCCCGGTGGCGAGTACCCCGAGGAGGTCCTCGGCGAGCTCCGGCTTCAGCAGGCCGTGGGCGAGCGCCCGGTCGGCGGTCGCGCGGGCCATCGCCAGATAGCCGGCGACGGTCTGCGGGGCGTGCCTGCGCAGTTCCGTGACGTGCGCGGCAACCGTGCCGGCGTCCCCGCGCGCGACGGGTCCGGTCAGGGCCGCGTCGCCGGAGCGCAGGGCGTTGTCGAGGGCGGCGCCGAGCAGCGGGCCGAGCATCCGGTCGGGGGCCTCGACGCCGGCCGAGCGCAGCAGCTCCATGGCCTGGGCGACCAGCGTGACCAGGTGGTTGGCGCCGAGGGCGAGGGCCGCGTGGTACAGCGGGCGCATCTCCTCGTCGATCCACTCGGGCTCGCCGCCCATCTCGATGACGAGGGCCTCGGCGGCCAGCCTCAGTTCCTCGGGGGCGGTGACGCCGAAGGAGCAGCCCGCGAGGCGCTGGACGTCCACGGGAGTGCCCGTGAAGGTCATCGCCGGGTGCAGGGCCAGCGGCAGCGCTCCCGCGCGCCGGGCGGGGTCCAGGACCTTCGCGCCGTAGCGCCCGGAGGTGTGCACGAGCAGCTGCCCCGGCCGCACGGCCCCGGTCTCGGCGAGGCCCTCGACGAGACCGGGCAGGGTGTCGTCGGGGACGGTCAGCAGCACCAGGTCGGCGCGCTGCAGGACGTCCGCGGGGGTGACCATCGGGACGTCCGGGAGCAAGAGCGCGGCCCTGCGCCTGGAGGCGTCGGAGACTCCGGAGACGGCCACCGGACGGTGCCCGGCGAGCTGGAGGGACGCGGCGAGCGTCGGCCCCACCCGGCCGGCGCCGACGACGCCGACGGTGAGCCGCGCTGGGCGGTCCTTGCTGTCTGGCTGTTGAGCTGTACTCACGCGACGACGGCCTTCCCGTTCCAGTCCGCATCTGGGTACCGGACGATTTCTCGTCATGTTAACGCGATCGGTCCGAGGGGCGTCCGGTTGTCCACAGGCTGTGGGTTTCCGTGTGGGCCGGGGCGTACGGAAATCCGGGTGCCCGCGCCCGGGGCGCACGACATGATCCGGGCATGACTGACACAGCGGAGCAGAGCGCGGAGCAGGCGGCGGACGAGGCCCGGCCGGAGCGACTCACGGAGGAGGAACGGCTCCTGCGCCGCCGCGCGCGGCGCCTCAGCGCCTACCAGAGCGCGGAGCGCACGCTGGCGCGTCTGGGACTGCTCGCGCCCCTCCGCGAGCGCCTGGCGCTGCTCGACGACGCGCACACGCTCTACGACCTGGACGAGCCGGGCGACCTCTACGGCAACGGCGTGGTCGCGGCCCTGGAGGAGAAGGTGGCGACGCTGCTCGGCAAGGAGGCCGCCGCCTTCTTCCCGACCGGCACGATGGCCCAGCAGGTGGCGCTGCGCTGCTGGGCGGGCCGTACCGGCAACCCCACCGTCGCCCTGCACGCCCTGGCCCACCCCGAGGTGCACGAGCGCGACGCCTTCAGGGAGGTCTCCGGTCTGCGCCCGGTCCCTGTGACGAGCGAACCGCGCCAGCCCACGGCCGACGAGATACGCGGCTTCGAGGAGCCCTTCGGGGCGCTGCTGCTGGAACTGCCCCTGAGGGACGCCGGTTTCGTGCTGCCCACCTGGGAGGAGCTCACCGAGGTCGTGGAGGCGGCGCGGGAGCGGGACGCGGTGGTGCATTTCGACGGGGCACGCCTGTGGGAGACCACTGTCCACTTCGACCGCCCCCTGGCCGAGATCGCGGACCTCGCGGACAGCGTCTACGTGTCGTTCTACAAGTCCTTCCAGGCCTTCGGCGGGGCCGCGCTCGCCGGCCCGAAGACCCTGATCGACGAGGCGAGGACCTGGCGGCACCGGTACGGCGGCGCGGTCTTCCAGCAGTTCCCGACCGTCCTGTCGGCCTTCGCCGGACTGGAACACGAACTGCCCAGGCTGCCGGAGTACGTGACCCACGCGCGTGTGGTGGCCGCCGCGCTGCGTGAGGGGTTCGCGCAGGCCGGGGTTCCATGGGCGCGGGTCCACCCCGAGGTGCCGCACACGTTCGACTTCCAGGTCTGGCTGCCGTACGGCGTCGACGAGCTCTCCGAGGCGGCGATCCGGCAGTCGGAGGAGACGGGGACGGCCCTGTTCATGAACGCCTGGGACGAGAAGGGCCCGGGCCTGTCCATGACCGAGGTCTACGTCCGTGCCGCCGCCCTGGTGTGGACGGCGGCCGATGTGAAGGCGGCGGTCGCCGACTTCGTCGCCCGGCTGCGGGAGGTCGGCGGCCAGGAAGTCGGCGGCCGGCGAGTCGGCAGCTAGAGAGTCGGCGGCCGTCTCTCAGCCCTGCCCTCCCGCGCGCACCAGCCCCGTCTCGTAGGCGAGGACCACCACCTGTACCCGGTCCCTGAGGCCGAGCTTGGTCAGGATGCGGCCGACATGCGTCTTCACCGTCGCCTCGGACAGCACCAGCCGGGCCGCGATCTCGCCGTTGGACAGCCCCTGCGCGACGAGCACCATGACCTCGCGTTCGCGGCCGGTGAGCCGCTCCAGTTCCTTGTGCTGGGGCTCCTTGCCGGTGGTGGGCAGCATGGGTGCGAACCGGTCGAGCAGGCGCCGGGTCGTCGAGGGGGCGACCACGGCGTCACCGCTGTGCACCGAGCGGATCGCGGTGAGCAGTTCGCCGGGGGGCACGTCCTTGAGCATGAAGCCGGAGGCACCCGCCTTCAGCCCGGAGAAGGCGTACTCGTCGAGGTCGAAGGTGGTCAGGATCAGCACCTTCGGCGGGTCGGGCTCCGAGCAGATGCGGCGGGTGGCCTCCACACCGTCGAGCTTCGGCATGCGGACGTCCATCAGGACCACGTCCACGGCGGTCGAGCGCAGCACCTGGAGGGCCTCCACACCGTCCCCCGCCTCCGCGACGACCTCCATGTCCGGCTGGGCTGCGAGCACCATCCGGAACCCGGTGCGCAGCAGCACCTGGTCGTCGACGAGCATCACGCGGATCGTCATCGGGCCTCTTCCGTTTCCTCGGGGTCGTTCGGCAGGTCGCCAGGGGGCGTGACAGGTGTCAACAGGGGGCGTGCGTGGGCGTCAATGCGCCGGTTTGAGCGGCAGCAGCGCACTGATGCGGAATCCTCCGCCGGGGCGGGGGCCCGCGTCCAGGGTGCCGCCGACCATGCCGACCCGCTCGCGCATGCCGATCAGGCCGTGGCCGGCTCCGTCGGCGCCGCCCTCCTCGTACAGCTCGTGCGGGGCGCCCTTGCCGTCGTCCTCGACGAGCAGGCCGAGACCGTCGTCGAAGTAGACCAGGCGCACGCTCGCGCCCGCGTTCGGGCCGCCGTGCTTGCGCGTGTTGGTGAGCGCCTCCTGCACGATGCGGTACGCGGTGAGCTCGACGCCGCTGGGCAGCGGGCGCGGGGTGCCCTCGACCTTGAAGTCGACGGGGAGCCCGGAGCCGCGGCACTGGTCGACGAGGTCCTCGATCTGCTCGACGTCGGGCTGCGGGACGTACTCACCGCCCTCCTGGTGCTCGCCGGTGCGCAGTACGCCCAGCAGGCGGCGCATCTCGGCGAGCGCCTGGCGGCCGGTCGAGGAGATGGTCTCCAGGGCCTTCTTGGCCTGGTCGGGCGCGGCGTCGAGGACATAGGCGGCGCCGTCGGCCTGGACGACCATGACGGACACGTTGTGCGCGACGACGTCGTGCAGTTCGCGGGCGATCCGGGCGCGCTCGGCGGCGACGGCGACCTTGGCCTGTGCCTCGCGCTCCTTCTCCAGGCGGGCGTTGCGCTCCTCGAGCTGCGCGAAGTAGGCGCGGCGGGTGCGGATCGAGTCGCCGAGGACCCAGGCGAGGGCGAAGGGCACGGTCTGGAAGATCATGAGGGCGACGTTGCCGAGGGCGCTGGTGTTGTCGTTCCACCAGCGCAGCTGCGCCACGGGAGCCGCGCACAGGCCGATCGTCAGCGCCAGCCGGGAGGCCCAGCGGGCCCCCGTGGCGGCCACGGTGTAGACGATCACCAGGAAGGCGAAGTCGGCGGACGTGGTCTCCACGTCCAGCGCGATCTGTGCGACACCGAGCCCGATGGCCAGCAGCAGCATCCGCTCCGGCATGCGTCTGCGCAGCGCTGTCACCAGGCACAGCAGCAGAACGATGGGAACGATCGCCAGGGGGGACTCGGTCCCCCGGGACTCCCCACGGGTGGTTTCGCTCGCGAGCGAGATCCCGAGCAGGAAGACGGCCCAGAAGACGTCGACCCCTGTCGGGTGCCTGCGGAGGAAGTCATAGAGGCGTTGCACGTAACCCAGCGTAGGGAAGCGTGGTGTGTGCAGGGGTCAACCGGAGGACCGATCCCTACCGCCCGTGCGTACTCCCCAAGGTGGAGGCCCCGTTCCCCTGTGCGCCTAGCCTGACGACGTGACCGATGACACGACGGGCGACTGGACCGGCTGGCGGGCCGCCACCGAGGCCGCGCTCTACGGCCCGGACGGCTTCTACCGCAGGCCGGAGGGGCCCGCCGGACACTTCCGTACGTCCGTGCACGCCTCCCCGTTGTTCGCGGATGCCGTGGCCCGGCTGCTGTGCCGCCTCGACGAGGCGCTGGGCCGGCCCGCCCGGCTCGACCTCGTCGACATGGCCGCGGGGCGGGGCGAGTTGGCCACCGGTGTCCTCGCCGCGCTGCCCGCGGAGGTGAACGCCCGCACGCGCGTGTGCGCCGTCGAGGTCACCGACCGCCCGGCCGCCCTCGATCACCGGATCGAGTGGCTGTCCGAACCGCCGGAGAACATCACCGGGCTGCTGTTCGCCAACGAATGGCTGGACAACGTACCCGTGGAGATCGCCGAGACGGACGCCTCAGGCGTACCGCGACGGGTGCTCGTACGACGCGACGGCCGCGAACGTCTGGGGGAACCGGTGGCCGGTGCGGAGGCCGAGTGGCTGGACCGGTGGTGGCCGCTGCCGGCCGAGGAGGGCCTGCGGGCCGAGATCGGCCTGCCCCGGGACGAGGCGTGGGCGTCGGCGAGCGCCACGGTGGAGCGGGGGCTGGCGGTCGCCGTCGACTACGCGCACACGGTGTCCTCGCGCCCCCTCTTCGGGACGCTCACCGGCTTCCGCGAGGGGCGCGAGACGGCACCCGTACCGGACGGGTCGTGCGACCTCACCGCCCATGTGGCGCTGGACGCGTGCGCGCTGGCCGGAGGGCGCGTGCGGACCCAGCGCGATGCCCTGCGCGCCCTGGGCATCGAAGGCGCACGCCCCCCGCTCTCACTGGCGACCACGCAACCCGCGGAGTACGTACGTGCCCTCGCGCGCGCCGGACAGGCCGCCGAGCTCACCGCGGCGGGCGGGCTCGGCGACTTCGGCTGGCTGCTCCAGCCGGTGGATCTGCGCGTCGGATTTCCGGACGCACCCCCGCGCGACCCGCTCGCGGAGCTACTTGTCGATGTCCCCGACCACGAAGAACAGTGACCCCAGGATCGCCACCATGTCCGCGACCAGCGTGCCCGGCAGCAGCTCGACCAGCGCCTGGATGTTGTTGTACGACGCCGAGCGCAGCTTCAGCCGGTACGGGGTCTTCTCGCCCTTGCTGACGAGGTAGTAGCCGTTGATGCCGAGCGGGTTCTCGGTCCACGCGTACGTGTGCCCCTCGGGCGCCTTGAGGACCTTGGGCAGGCGCTGGTTGATCGGCCCGGGCGGCAGCTCGGCGAGCCGGTCCAGGCAGGCGTCGGCGAGGTCGAGGGCGTTGTGGGTCTGCTCCAGGAGGACCTCGAAGCGGGCCAGGCAGTCGCCCTCCTCGCGGGTCACCACCTTCAGGGTGTCCTGGAGCTCCCCGTAGGCCAGGTACGGCTCGTCGCGGCGCAGGTCGAGGTCGACGCCCGAGGCGCGCGCGACGGGCCCGCTGACGCCGTACGCGTGGACGGTCCCCGGGGCGAGGACGCCCACGTCCCTGGTGCGCCCCCGGAAGATCTCGTTGCCGAGCACCAGGTCGTCGAAGCGGTCCATGCGCGAGCGCACGGCGGAGACCGCGGCACGCGCGCGTGTGCTCCAGCCGGCCGGCAGGTCCTCCTTGAGGCCGCCGACGCGGTTGAACATGTAGTGCATCCGGCCGCCGGAGACCTCCTCCATGACGTTCTGGAGGACCTCCCGCTCCCGGAACGCGTAGAAGACCGGGGTGATGCCGCCGAGTTCCAGCGGATACGAGCCCAGGAACATCAGGTGGTTCAGCACCCGGTTGAGCTCGGCGAGCAGCGTGCGCGTCCACACCGCGCGCGTGGGGACCTCCATGCCGAGCATGCGCTCCACGGCGAGGACCACGCCCAGCTCGTTGGAGAAGGCCGACAGCCAGTCGTGGCGGTTGGCGAGCATGATGATCTGGCGGTAGTCGCGCGCCTCGAAGAGCTTCTCGGCGCCGCGGTGCATGTAGCCGATCACCGGCTCCGCGCTCATGATGCGCTCGCCGTCCAGGACCAGCCTCAGGCGCAGTACGCCATGGGTGGACGGGTGCTGCGGTCCGATGTTGAGCACCATGTCGGTGCTCTCCGCGGCGCCGCCGATGCCGACCGTGGTCTCCGTCGTAGGAGTCATGGACACAGTCTCTCCTACGTACGCTGGCCCCATGGAGACGGGGAGCGGGCACGACACGGAGGTCGCCGGCGACGAACCGGTGTGGACCGGGCTGCCGCGGGGGCTGCTGCGGATGCGGCGGCTGTTGCTGGTGGTGTGGCTGGGACTGCTCGCGGTGGCCCTGGGGCTGCTGCTCGGGCTGCTGTGCGGGCCCCTCTGGGCGGGCTTCGCGCTGCTGCCGCTCGCCCTCATGGGCTGGGGCTGGGTGCTGCTCGGCCGCAACTGGCGTTCCTGGCGCTACGCCGAGCGCGCCGACGACCTGCTGATCAGCCGGGGCGTGCTGTGGCGCGAGGAGACCGTCGTGCCCTACGGCCGCATGCAGCTGGTGGAGGTCACCTCGGGGCCGGTGGAGCGGCACTTCGGGCTGGCCAGCGTCCAGCTGCACACCGCCGCCGCGGCGACCGACGCGACCATCCCCGGCCTCGTCCCGGCCGAGGCGGAGCGGCTGCGCGACCGGCTCACCGAACTCGGCGAGGCCCGATCGGCGGGGCTGTGACGGCGCTGGGCGTCGACGACGCCGTAGCGGAGAAGCCGGAGAGGGAACCTGTCGCCGAGCGGCGGCTGCATCCCATAACGCCGCTCAGGCGGGCGTGGGCACCGGTCGCCGTCGTCATCGGGTGGGCCGTGCACGACCCCGACCAGGCGCAGCGCCAGCTGACCCGGCTGACGACCACCGCGCTGCTGATCGCCCTCGCCGTCATCATCCCGGCCGCCGCCCTGTACGGCTTCCTCACCTGGTGGTTCACCCACTTCGCGGTGACCGACAGCGAACTGCGCATAAGGACCGGGCTGTTGTTCCGGCGCACCGCGCACATCCGGCTTGAGCGGATTCAGGCGATCGACGTCACCCAGCCGCTCCTCGCGCGCGTGGCGGGTGTCGCCAAGCTCCGGCTGGACGTCGTCGGCACCGACAAGAAGGACGAACTGGCCTTCCTCGGGGAGCGCGAGGCGCGGGACCTGCGCGCGGAACTCCTCGCGCGCGCCGCCGGGTTCGCCCCCGAGACCGCGCACGAGGTCGGTGAGGCTCCGGCGCGCGAGCTGATGCGCACGCCTCCGCGCGATCTCGCGCTCTCCCTCGTGCTGACGGGCGCCACCTGGGGCACGCTGGTCGCCACCCTCGTCGTACCGTCGCTGCTCTGGATGGCCACCCACAGCCTGTGGACGGTCCTCGCGACCGCCGTACCGCTGCTCGGCGCGGCGGGGGCGAGCAGCGTGGGGCGGTTCGTCACCGAGTACGACTGGACGGTGGGCGAGTCCCCTGACGGGCTGCGCATCGACCACGGCCTCCTGGACCGCACCCACGAGACGGTGCCGCCGGGGCGCGTGCAGACCGTACGGATCGTGGAGCCGCTGCTGTGGCGGCGGCGCGGCTGGGTGCGCGTCGAACTGGACGTCGCCGGGTCGTCCAACTCCGTGCTGGTGCCGGTCGCCCCGCGCGAGGTCGCCGAGGCGGTCGTCGCGCGCGTGCTGCCCGGGGTGACCGTGCCGCCGCTGCAGGCGCTGTCACGGCCCCCGCGGCGGGCCCGCCGGTGCGTGCCGCTGTGGTGGCGCGGCCACGGACTCACCGTCACCGACGCGGTGTTCGCCTCCCGTCAGGGGCTGCTGCGTCGGCGCCTGTCGCTCGTCCCGCACGCGAAGGTCCAGAGCGTACGGCTCACGCAGGGGCCCTGGGAGCGGCTGTGGCGGGTCGCCGACGTGCAGGTGGACACGGGAGCGAACAAGACCGTCACGGCCCGTCTGAGGGACGCTCAGGAGGCCGCGGAGCTCCTCGGGGCGCAGGCGGAGCGGTCACGGACGGGACGCAGAGGGGCACGGCCCGACCGCTGGATGGTCTGACCGTGCCCCGAGAGCATCTGCGGGTCCGTCAGGAGACCGCGCTGCGCAGTCCCTGTACGTCGATCTGTTCCGTCTCGTCGTGGGCCGTCAGGTCGATGACCTGGCCGACGCCCCGCGACTCCTCGCCGGCCGGCTTGAACTCCGCCTCCGCCTCGGCCTTGTGCAGGGCGAGGGCCTCCTGGCCGACGACGTCGGCGAGGTCCTCGTTCTGCACGGCCTCCAGGGCGTCCCGCGAGGCCCCCGACTTCGTGCCGAAGAAGTCGAACCCGCCCTCGACGCGCGGGCGTCGCACGGGAGCCGCGGGTGCGACCGCCACGGCGGTCGGCGCGATGAAGTGCCCGGCGGGCCGCTGCTGCGGCTGGGCGGCGGCTCTCGCCGTGGTGGTGGCGGCCGCACGCTCATGCACGTCGGCCGCCTCGGGCTTCCCCCGCGCCTCGTCCTCCTGCGCGGCCTCCGCCCCGGTACCGGCGGTGTCCGCCGGTACGGAACCGGCGTTCGCCGGCTGTCCCTGGTCGACCTCGGGATCGGCGTCGTCCTTGGCCTTCGTCCTGACGGCCCCGTCGCCGCCCTCGTCGAGCCGCCTCAGCGCCTCGTTCGCCCGCAGGAACAGCCGGGAGCCCTCCGGGGAGAAGATCGCGGGCCGCTCCGGCTTCTCCTCCGAAACATCCGGGGCCTCCGAAACCTCCGGGGCCTCCGAAGCCTTCGAAACCTCCGCGGTCTCTGAAGCTTCCGCTCCGTCCGCGGCCTCCGCGGCATCCGAAGCTTCCGTCTCGGGCCCGTCCTCGGCAGCCACCGCCACGGTCTGCGCGTCGGCCCGCTCCGCCGACGGCAGCGCACGTGCCGGGGCGGCCTCTATCTCCAGCAGCCGGCGGCCCTCCAGGGCGCTCGCCCGCTCGGTCTCCGCCGTGGCGTACCGCCGCAGCAGCGCCGCGTGTTCGTTGCGCAGGCCCGCCAGCTCCGCGCGCTTGGCCCGCAGCCGCTGCTCCAGCTTGACGCGCAGCTCCCGCGACTCCTCGAGGTCGGTCTCGAGTTCGGCGACGCGCTCCTCGTGCCGCCACTCGTCGCTCGCACGCGCGCGCGTGAGGTCGGCGACCTGCTTGCCCGCCTGCGCGTCCCAACGGCGCATGACGGCCGCCCCGACGACCGCGACCGCCGCGGCGAACGCGGCTATGACGCGCAGCACGGCCTGTTGCGAGAACACCCAGGGGCCGAAGGCGCAGACGAGGGAGACGCCTGCGATCGCCGACGGAGGCAGCAGCCTGTGCAGAGGCGGGGAATGGCGGTGACGTCCACGTGGCATGGCCAGAAACTTACCGCGAGTAGGCGAACCGTGGTGCCCCGCCCCGTAAAAACGCCGCCACCCCGCTGCCTTCACACGACACAGGAATCGGAAGAGCCGCCGAATTCGGCGTATTGATCACTCACCTCGATCACTCACCGCTCACTCGTCGCTCGCCGATCGGCCACTCAGCCGTTCGCCGACCCACTCCAAGGTCGCCGGGATCTCCCGCCGCCAGGTGTTGAAGTTGTGCCCGCCGCTTTCGAGGATGATCGACGAGATCCGGGTCGTTTCCGTCGCCTTCACCCGCTCTATGAACTTCAACGTGTCCTTGTAGTTCGCCTCGCCCACCTTGCTGCTGCTGACGAGCAGTGAGGTGTCGGGCGCGGGCAGGTGTGTGAGGCACCACCACAGATCGGCCCGGCCGCGCAGCACCTTGTCGCCGTGGAAGAGGTCGCCCGTGGTGGGGTCGACGGGCGCCTTGTAGTACGGGGACAGGCCCGCCCCCGCGGCGTATACCTTGGGGTGGTGCATGGCCAGCTTGAGCGCGCAGTACCCGCCCGTGGAGTCCCCGATGATTCCCCAGCTCCCCGGTTCCCTGCCCACCCGGTAGTGCTCGGTCACCGCTTCGGGGAGGTCCTTCGCGAAGAACGACTCGGTCTGCGGACCGTCCGGAACGTCCGCGCACTCGGTGTCGCGCGGCGGCGCCACCGTCGGCCGCAGCATCACCAGGATCATCGGCTGCATACGGCCGTCCTTGGCGAGTTCCAGAGCCGTGCGCGGATAGTGGAGTTTGTCCACCAGCGCTCTCGCGGTGCCCGGATAACCGGTGAGCACGACGGCTGCCGGGAAGGTGCGCGTCCGATAGCGCGCCTGGAAATACTCCGGCGGCAGATAGACGTACGCGGGACTGGCGATGTGGCTCGTGGGGCCGACGATGTCGACCTTCTGTATCTGCCCGACCGACGACGGCCGAAAGCCGCCCCTGCCGGGCACGTCCCCGACCTCGGTCACTCTCAGGGGCCCGCTCGACCGGATACCCGGGGTGTGGTCGACCACCACACCCTGGTCGGTCTCCCGGCCGAACAGGTCGGCCCAGGAGGCGTAGAACCCGAAGGCGTGGTTGGCGGCGAGGCCCGCCGAGACGAAGAGCATGAACTGCGTCGCGAGCAGCAGCCCGATGCGGCCGCCGACGGTCCGCCAGCCGCGGCGCGCCAGTCGTGGCCAGAACCACACCGTGCCGGCGAACAGCGCCATGGCGGTCAAAACCGCTGCCACCAGCGTGTTGTTGTTCGTGAGACCCATTGCTTGCTTCCGCTTTCCTCTGCCTTTGAAACGGCTTTGAGGAGGTGAGTGAACCTCTCCCCCCGAGACACCGTCCTAGAGGGCGCAATGTCGCCGGATGCCCGAATCGGAGCTCCGGATCCAGAGTCACTCGCAGAACCATGGGATGCGATGTCTGTCAGGACAGATGAGGAAATGTCGGGCGGGGTTCCGATCCGATCAACACGGCTGCGGCGTGCACTGCACGGGCCGCGCCCCGAGGCCGTCCCCGTCCTCGTCGCCAGAGCCTGCGCGCTCGTAGGCCTGCTGGACGTCGCCGCCGGCGTCTTCCCGCGCTTCCGGCACAGCCGTATGCACACCATGGCCGAGGTACTGCCCGGTGCGCTCGGCCCGTTCGCGGCCGCGCTCTCGCTCAGCACCGGCGTGCTGTTGCTGCTGCTCGCCCACGGCCTCAGGCGCCACAAGCGCCGGGCCTGGCGGGCGGCCGTGGTGCTGCTGCCGGCGGGCGCGCTGGCGCAGTTCACGTACCGTCACTCCCTCGTCGGGGCGGCCATCTCGCTCGCCCTGCTCGCCCCGCTGCTGCGCCACCGCGACCAGTTCAGGGCGCTGCCCGACCCGCGCAGCCGCTGGCGCGCACTCGCCAACTTCGTCCTCATGGGCGCCGGTTCCCTCGTCCTCGGGCTGATCATCGTCAGCGTCCACCCGAACCGCCTGGTCGGCGACCCGAGCCTGGCCGATCGCCTTACGCACGTCCTGTACGGCCTGTTCGGCTTCGAGGGGCCGGTCGACTACCAGGGCGACACCTCGTGGACCGTCGGCGCCTCCCTGGGCGCCCTGGGCCTGCTCACGGCGATCACGACGATCTACCTCGCCTTCCGTCCCGAGCACCCCGCCGCACAGCTCACCGAGGAGGACGAGTCCCGTCTCAGGGCGCTGTTGGCCAAGCACGGCGGCCGCGACTCCCTCGGCCACTTCGCGCTGCGCCGCGACAAAGCCGTCGTCTTCTCCCCCAGCGGCAAGGCGGCGGTGACCTACCGCGTCGTCTCCGGCGTGATGCTCGCCAGCGGCGACCCGATCGGTGACGTGGAGGCCTGGCCCGGCGCCATCGAGCGCTTCATGGACGAGGCCAGGGCGCACTCCTGGACGCCCGCCGTCATGGGCTGCTCGGAGACCGGCGGCGAGGTCTGGACCCGGGAGACCGGCCTGGACGCCCTCGAACTGGGCGACGAGGCGGTGGTCGACGTCGCGGATTTCTCGCTCGCCGGCCGCGCGATGCGCAATGTCCGCCAGATGGTCAAGCGCATCGAGCGGGCCGGTTACGAGACCCGCGTACGGCGCGTCCGTGACCTCGGGGAGACCGAGCTGGAGCGGATCCGGCAGGCCGCCGACGACTGGCGCGGCACCGACACCGAGCGCGGCTTCTCGATGGCCCTGGGCCGCATCGGCGACCTGGCCGACGGCGACTGCCTCATCGCCACCGCCCACAAGGCCGACGACCAGCCCGGTCTCTACGGCGATCTCAAGGCGATCCTGCACTTCGTTCCGTGGGGCACGGACGGCGTCTCCCTGGACCTGATGCGGCGGGACCGGTCGGCGGACCCCGGCATGAACGAACTGCTGATCGTGGCGGCCCTCCAGGCGGCCCCGAAGCTCGGCATCACGCGCGTGTCACTCAACTTCGCGATGTTCCGCGCGGCGCTGGCACGCGGCGAGAAGATCGGCGCGGGCCCGGTGCTGCGCGCCTGGCGGGGCCTGCTGGTCTTCCTGTCCCGCTGGTTCCAGATCGAGTCCCTGTACAAGTTCAACGCGAAGTTCCAGCCCCGCTGGGAGCCCCGCTTCGTCGTGTACCGGGCCTCCGGCGATCTGCCGCGCATCGGCTTCGCCGCCATGCAGGCCGAGGGCTTCGTCAACCTCGCCCTCCCGCTGCCGCGCTTCCTGCGCCGCCGCACGCACACCGCACGCGCGTGTGCCCACGCGGTCGCGGAACGGGACGTCAGAGCGGCCTGACCCACCGGCCGCGCGGCCCCGCCGCTCCACGCGGGGCCTAGGCTGAACGCATGAGCAAGCAGAGCGGACGCGGGCGCGTCGCCGGCCTTCCGGAACGGGACCGCTGCGCGGTCATGGGAGTCGTGAACGTCACCCCCGACTCCTTCTCCGACGGCGGCCGCTGGTTCGACACGGCGGCCGCCGTCAAGCACGGCCTCGCCCTCGCCGAGGAGGGCGCCGACCTCGTCGACGTCGGCGGCGAGTCCACCCGCCCGGGCGCCACCCGCGTCGACGAGGCCGAGGAGCTGCGGCGCGTCATCCCCGTCGTCCGCGGTCTCGCCGCCGAGGGCGTCACCGTCTCCGTCGACACCATGCGCGCGCGCGTCGCCGAACAGGCCCTCGCCGCCGGCGCGGCCCTCGTCAACGACGTCAGCGGCGGCCTCGCCGATCCCGCGATGATCCCGGTCGTCGCCGACGCGGGCGCCCCCTTCGTCGTCATGCACTGGCGCGGCTTCCTGGAGGGCGGCAACGTCAGGGGCGTCTACGCCGACGTCGTCGCCGAGGTCGTCGACGAGCTCCACGCGCGTGTGGACGCCGTCCTCGCGGGCGGCATCTCTCCCGACCGGGTGATCGTCGACCCGGGCCTCGGCTTCTCCAAGGACGCCGAGCACGACCTGGTCCTCCTCTCGCACCTCGACCGCCTCCTCGGCCTCGGCCACCCCCTCCTCGTCGCCGCCTCCCGCAAGCGCTTCCTCGGCCGTGTCCTCGCCGGCCCGGGGGCCGCCCCGCCGCCCGCGCGGGAGCGCGACGCCGCCACGGCCGCCGTCTCCGCCCTCGCGGCGTACGCCGGCGCGTGGGCGGTGCGCGTGCACGAGGTGCGCGCCACGGCCGACGCGGTACGGGTCGCCCGTGCCGTGGAGGGAGCCCGGTGAGCGCCCCCCACACCGACGTGGAGCAGGTGGAAGCCGCCAACACCGCCTTCTACGAGGCTCTGGAGCGCGGCGACTTCGAGGAGCTGTCCTCGTTCTGGCTCACCCCTGCCGACCTGGGCGTCGACGAGAGCTACCACGACCCGGCGGACGTCGGCGTGGTCTCCTGCGTGCACCCCGGCTGGCCCGTGCTGACCGGGCGCGGCGAGGTCCTGCGGTCGTACGCGCTGATCATGGCGAACACGGACTACATCCAGTTCTTCCTCACGGACGTACACGTCTCGGTGACCGGCGACACCGCCCTGGTGACCTGCACCGAGAACATCCTCAGCGGCGGCCCGGCGCCCGAGGGCGGCGAGGAGCTCGGCCCGCTCGTCGGCCAGCTGGTGGTCGCCACGAACGTGTTCCGCCGCACCTCTGAGGGCTGGAAGATGTGGTCCCACCACGCCTCCCCGGTGCTGGCCGAGAACGGCGAGGACGAGGACGAGGAAGCTCCTTCCTGAGCCGCCTTCCTGAGCCGACTCCTGAACCGCCTTCCTGACCCGCCTTCCTGACCCGTCCGGACCAAGAAGTGGTTGGGATCACCGACCCCCGGGTATGGGCGGCTACCAGCCCGTGAGCAGCGCCCCCGTGGACCGGGCCTGTCAGTGCTCGCAGGTAGATTCGTTCGAGGCCGGGGTACCGCCCGCACACGGTACGGACCGGCCGTCACCGACGATTGCAGGAGTGATTCGCGTGGATCGTGTCGCGCTGCGCGGCCTCAAGGCCCGCGGGCACCACGGGGTGTTCCCCGAGGAGCGCGAGGAGGGCCAGACCTTCGTCGTGGATGTCGTCCTCGGGCTGGACACCCGGCCGGCCGCCGCCGACGACGACCTGACGAAGACCGTGCACTACGGCATCGTGGCGGAGGAGGTCGTGGCCGTCGTCCAGGGCGAGCCCGTGAACCTCGTCGAGACGCTCGCCGAGCGCATCGCCCAGGTCTGTCTGAAGCACCAGCGGGTAGAGGAGGTCGAGGTCAGGGTCCACAAACCCGACGCACCGATCACCGTGCCCTTCGACGACGTGACCGTCACCATCACCCGGAGCCGAGTATGACCGCGTCCTTCGCCGCGGGTCACAGCGACCCGACCGTACAGCCGGTGCCCGCCTCCGTCGTGCAGCGGGTGGACGCCGCCGACGTCACTCTCCACAACCCCAAGCGCGCCGTGCTCTCCCTCGGTTCCAACCTCGGCAACCGTCTGGAGACCCTCCAGGGGGCCGTCGACGCCCTGGAGGACACACCCGGTGTCCGCGTCAAGGCCGTCTCCCCGGTCTACGAGACCGAGCCGTGGGGCGTGGCCGCCGACAGCCAGCCGTCGTACTTCAACGCGGTCGTGGTGCTGAAGACCACACTCCCCCCGTCCTCCCTGCTGGAGCGGGCGCACGCGGTGGAGGAGGCCTTCAACCGGGTGCGGGACGAGCGCTGGGGCCCGCGCACCCTCGACGTCGACATCGTCACGTACGCCGAGGTGGTCTCCGACGATCCGGTCCTCACCCTGCCGCACCCCCGCGCCCACGAGCGCGCGTTCGTGCTCGCCCCCTGGCACGACGTGGATCCCGAGGCACAACTGCCCGGCCGCGGCCCGGTCGCCGCACTCCTCGGCACCGTCACGCGAAACGGCGTGGAACCCCGCGAGGACCTGGAACTCCGGCTGCCCGAATAGCCGTTAAGGTCAAGACGACCACAGTCCGTGGGACCGCCCAAGGACCTCGGGGGAGCTGAAGGGGCACCGTGAAAGAGCTGCGCATCAGGCTGCTGGCCGGCGTGTTCGTCGTGGCCGGGCTCCTGTCCTGGGCGGGCGCCCGCCTGTGGAACTCGGTCGGGACCCTGCCCAGCGTCCCGCTGGCCGCCCCCATCGTCCTCGCCCTGATCGCCGTGGTCCTGATGGCCACGGCGCTCTCCCTGCGCGCCCGCCTGAAGGCCCAGCGCGAGCGCGTCCCCGAGGCCAAGGGCGTCGACCCCCTGATGGCGGCCCGCGCGGTCGTCTTCGGCCAGGCCAGCGCCCTGGTCGCCGCTCTCGTCTCCGGCATGTACGGCGGCACCGGCGTCTTCCTCCTGGAATCCCTCGACATCCCCGCCCGCCGCGACCAGGCCATCTACGCCGGCTTCTCGGTCCTCGCGGGCATCGCGGTGATAGCGGCGGCGATCTTCCTGGAGCGCGTGTGCAAGCTGCCGGAGGACGACGACCACAACACCGGGGCCCCGTCGGCGGCCTGACAGGCCGAGCGTCAGCGCGCCAGTATGAGGCTCATCGCCTCGTTCCGCGTCGCCGCGTCCCGCAGCTGACCGCGTACGGCCGAGGTGAGCGTCTTGGCGCCGGGCTTGCGGATGCCCCGCATCGACATGCACATGTGCTCGCACTCCACGACGACGATCACGCCGCGCGGCTCCAGGATCTCCATCAGGGAGTCCGCGATCTGCGTGGTGAGTCGTTCCTGCACCTGCGGCCGGCGGGCGTAGACGTCCACGAGCCGGGCCAGCTTGGACAGTCCCGTGATCTTGCCGGTGGTGGCCGGAATGTATCCGACGTGAGCGACGCCCCGGAACGGCACGAGGTGATGCTCACAGGTCGAGTACACCTCGATGTCCTTCACCAGCACCATCTCGTCGTGCCCCAGGTCGAACGTCGTGGTCAGCACGTCCTCGGGCTTCTGCCACAGCCCCGCGAATATCTCCCGGTAGGCCCGCGCCACCCGCCCCGGCGTCTCCCGGAGCCCCTCGCGGTCCGGATCCTCGCCGACCGCGATCAGGAGCTCGCGAACGGCGTTCTCGGCGCGCTTCTCGTCGAACTCGCCGATGGAGCCCTCGCCGTCGAGCGTCACGGGGTCGGTCATCTGGTGCCTCGATCTCCTAGAGTCCTCACGGCCGAAAAACGCCGCAGCCCCCCAGGCTAAAACCTGGGGGGCGCGGCATCCATTCCGGGCCCGGCGAGGTCACCGGCGCGAAAGGGGTGAGCGTCAGCTCTCGGGGCGCTCCTCGGGAACGGCATCCGTGGCCTGCTCCGACGCGGTGGCCTTGGCGGTGCTGATCGCCGGGGTCGCGCCATTGGCGCCGTTCGTCAGTGCGAGCTCCCTGGGGGAGAGCACCGGCGGACGGGTGGAGGGCGTACGCCGGGACGAACCGGTCCAGGCCGGCCGCGGCGGACGCTTGACGATGGGAGCGAAGATCTCGGCGATCTGCTCCTTGTTCAGCGTCTCCTTCTCCAGCAGCTGGAGCACCAGCTGGTCGAGGACGTCGCGGTTCTCGACCAGGATCTCCCAGGCCTCGTTGTGCGCCGTCTCGATGAGCTTCTTGACCTCTTCGTCGACCAGCGCGGCGACCTCTTCCGAGTAGTCGCGCGGGTGCGACATCTCGCGGCCGAGGAACGGCTCGGTGTTGTCGCCACCGAACTTGATGGCGCCGAGACGCTCGGTCATGCCGTACTGGGTGACCATCGCGCGGGCCGTTGCCGTGGCCTTCTCGATGTCGTTCGCGGCGCCGGTGGTCGGGTCGTGGAAGACCAGTTCCTCGGCAGCGCGACCGCCCAGCATGTAGGCGAGCTGGTCGAGCATCTCGTTGCGGGTGGTCGAGTACTTGTCCTCGTCCGGCAGGACCATGGTGTAGCCCAGAGCACGGCCTCGGGAGAGGATCGTGATCTTGTGGACCGGGTCGGAGTTCGGGGAGGCCGCCGCGACCAGGGCGTGTCCGCCCTCGTGGTACGCGGTGATCTTCTTCTCCTTGTCCGACATGATCCGGGTCCGCTTCTGCGGGCCCGCCACCACACGGTCGATCGCCTCGTCGAGCATCGAGTTGTCGATCAGCTTCTTGTCGCTGCGGGCGGTGAGCAGGGCGGCCTCGTTGAGGACGTTGCTCAGGTCCGCGCCGGTGAAGCCCGGCGTGCGACGCGCGACGGCCGACAGGTCGACGTCCGGCGCGACCGGCTTGCCCTTCTGGTGGACCTTGAGGATCTCCAGACGGCCCTGCATGTCCGGGCGGTCGACCGCGATCTGGCGGTCGAAGCGGCCGGGGCGCAGGAGGGCCGGGTCGAGGATGTCGGGCCGGTTCGTCGCGGCGATGAGGATCACGCCGCCCTTGACGTCGAAGCCGTCCATCTCGACGAGCAGCTGGTTCAGCGTCTGCTCGCGCTCGTCGTGACCGCCGCCGAGGCCGGCGCCGCGATGGCGGCCGACCGCGTCGATCTCGTCGACGAA
Organism: Streptomyces sp. NPDC058307; assembly: GCF_042880295.1. NCBI lineage: Bacteria > Bacillati > Actinomycetota > Actinomycetes > Kitasatosporales > Streptomycetaceae > Streptomyces > Streptomyces sp. NPDC058307. The sequence continues at coordinate 47,699 of NZ_JBHVYZ010000026.1, read as the reverse complement.
GACGATCGCCGGGGCGTTCGCCTTGGCCTGCTCGAACAGGTCACGGACTCGGGAGGCACCGACACCGACGAACATCTCGACGAAGTCGGAACCCGAGATCGAGTAGAAGGGGACACCGGCCTCGCCCGCGACGGCGCGCGCGAGCAGGGTCTTGCCGGTGCCGGGGGGGCCGTACAGCAGTACGCCCTTGGGGATCTTGGCCCCGACCGCCTGGAACTTCGCCGGTTCCTGGAGGAACTCCTTGATCTCCTGGAGCTCCTCGACGGCCTCGTCCGAGCCGGCGACGTCCGAGAACGTCGTCTTCGGGGTGTCCTTGGTGATGAGCTTCGCCTTGGACTTCCCGAAGTTCATGACCCGGGAGCCGCCGCCCTGCATCTGATTCATCAGGAACAGGAAGACGACCACGATGAGAACGAAGGGGAGCAGGGAGAGCAGGATCCCGACGAAGGCGTTCTGCTTCGTCGGAGAGACGGTGTACCCGTCGGGGATCTGCTTGTCCTGGAACTTGGTCTGCAGGGTGTTGGCGATGGTCATGCCCTGGTCGCCGATGTAGCTCGCCTGGATCTTCGAGCTGCCCTCGACCTTTTCGCCGTCCTTGAGCTGGACCTTGATGGTCTGCTCGTCGCCGGTGGTCAGTTTGGCTGATTCGGCCTTGTTGTCATTGATCGCCTGGACGACCTGGCCGGTGTCCACCGTCTTGTAGCCGCCGGACGAGCCGACGACCTGCATCAACACGACCACGGCAAGGACGGCCAGCACGATCCACATGACCGGCCCACGGAAGTATCGCTTCACGTCCATCCATACGGAGCGGTGTCGCCCCGTCCCTCCTGCCATAGTGAGTTTGATAAGACAGTTCTTCTGACGGTACCCCAGCATTGTGGGCCGAAGCCGCACGGGAGTGGCTGACGAACCCGTCTGCTCCCTCCAACGGCGCGAAACCCGCTGGGGTTCCCGATCGTCCTACAGGGCTTGGGCCATCTGGCTCAGCCGCCGTAGACGTGGGGCGCGAGCGTACCCACGAACGGGAGGTTGCGGTACTTCTCGGCGTAGTCGAGACCGTAGCCGACGACGAACTCGTTGGGGATGTCGAAGCCGACCCACTCGACGTCGATGGCCACCTTGGCGGCGTCCGGCTTGCGCAGCAGGGTGCACACCTTGAGCGACTCCGGCTCGCGCGAGCCCAGGTTCGACAGCAGCCAGGACAGGGTCAGGCCGGAGTCGATGATGTCCTCGACGATCAGGACGTGCCGGCCCTTGATGTCGGTGTCGAGGTCCTTGAGGATCCGCACCACGCCGGAGGACTGGGTGCCCGCGCCGTAGGACGACACGGCCATCCAGTCCATGGTGACGGGGGTGGACAGCGCCCGGGCGAGGTCGGCCATGACCATGACCGCGCCCTTGAGGACGCCGACGATCAGGAGGTCCTTGCCCGCGTACTCCGCGTCGATCTTCGCGGCGAGCTCCACGAGCTTCGCGTCGATCTCTTCCTTGGTGATGAGTACCTCTTTGAGGTCGGCACCCATGTCTTTCGCGTCCACCCGCATCACTTTCGGTCGTCCCACCAGCGCCGCCCGTCGCCCCCCGCAGGAGGCAGGGATTCAGCCTTGCCGAATCACCAGTCTGCCACCCTGCCGCTGGGCGACGACCTTGCCCGGGAGATTGATGGCTCCCTGGCCGCGCCAGCCGGTGATCAGCCGGTCGACTTCCTCGATGTGGCGGGCGAACAGCGATCCGGCCGGGGCGCCCGCCTCGATGGCCGCCCGGCGCAGGATGCGGCGGCGTACGGCGGGCGGCAGCGCGTAGAGCTTGGCGCACTCCAGGAGGCCGGCGGCGTCGCGTACGGAGGCCTCGGCCTGGCGGGCCCAGCTGTCGAGGGCGTCGGCGTCGTCGCGGGAGAGCTGAGCCGTACGGGCGAGGGCCTCGACGACTCCTTTGCCGAGGGCCTTCTCCAGGGCGGGCAGGCCTTCGTGGCGCAGCCGGGAGCGCGTGTAGGCGGGGTCGGTGTTGTGCGGGTCGTCCCACACGGGCAGCGACTGGACCATGCAGGCCTTGCGGGCGGTCTGCCGGTCGAGCTCCAGGAAGGGGCGGCGGTAACGGCCGTCGGCCCCCGAGACCGCGGCCATGCCGGACAGGGAGCGGATGCCGGAGCCGCGGGCGAGGCCGAGCAGGACGGTTTCGGCCTGGTCGTCGCGGGTGTGGCCGAGCAGGACGGCGATCGCGCCATGGCGTTCGGCCGCGGCGTCGAGGGCGGCGTAGCGGGCGTCCCGCGCGGCGGCCTCGGGTCCGCCTTCGCGGCCGACGCTCACGGCGGTGGACTCGACGGGGTCCAGGCCGAGTTCGCGCAGTCTGAGGACGACTTCCTCGGCGCGCAGGTCGGAGCCGGGCTGGAGGCCGTGGTCTACGGTGACGCCGCCGGCGCGGATGCCGAGCTTGGGAGCCTCGAAGGCGAGGGCGGAGGCGAGGCCCATGGAGTCGGCGCCGCCGGAGCAGGCCACGAGCACGAGCGGCGCCGGCGGGCGCCGGCCGGCAGAAGCATGATGGGCGTCAGAGGCGTGATGGGCGTCAGAGGCGTGATGGTCGTTGAGGAGGTCGTGGAGGACGCGGCGGACCGCCAGGCGTATCGCCGCGACCGCAGGATGGGGACCCATGTCCGGTTCCCTTCATGAAGTTTTCGGGGGGTGAGCCCGAGGTTCGGTCACTCAGAGTGTGTAGATGGTGACAGAACCGGGGCGTTCCCCGAGCATTGCACGCCTACCCATCGCTCACGGTCCCTCGGACGGGTGATTGAAGGGGCGTTCGCCTGCCGTCGGCCGGATTCCTCTCACGACGTCCGTACACGGTTCACGACTCGGCCTTGCGGTGCACCCGCGCGACCCAGTCCGCCGGTTTGGCGATCTCCGTCTTGGTCGGCAGGGTGTTCGGGGAGGTCCACACGCGGTTGAAGCCGTCCATGCCGACCTCGTCGACGACGGCCCGCACGAAGCGTTCGCCGTCGCGGTACTGCCGGAGCTTGGCGTCCAGGCCGAGCAGCTTGCGCAGGGCCATGTCCAGGCGGGAGGCGCCCTTGGCCCGCCGTTGCTGGAACTTCTCGCGGATCTCGGCGACGCTCGGCACGACGGCCGGGCCCACTCCGTCCATGACGAAGTCGGCGTGGCCCTCCAGGAGGGACATCACCGCGGTGAGGCGGCCGAGGATCTCTCGCTGGGCCGGCGTCTGCACGATCTCCACGAGCGAGCGCCCGCCGTCGTCGTCCTCCTCGCCCTCGGGCCGTCCGCCGGCCAGCGACTGGGCGGCCTCCCGGATGCGCTCCAGGACGGTCATGGGGTCGACCTCGGTCTCCCCCAGGAACGACTGGATTTCGCCCTCCAGGTGGTCGCGCAGCCAGGGCACGCCCGTGAACTGGGTGCGGTGCGTCTCCTCGTGCAGACACACCCACAGGCGGAAGTCGTGGGGCTGGACGTCGAGTTCGCGCTCCACGTGGACGATGTTCGGGGCGACCAGGAGGAGTCGGCCGCCGCCATTCGGTGAATCAGAGGGGCCCCCGGCCGGGAGTTCGCGGGTGGCCGGGGCGAAGGTCTCGTACTGGCCGAGGACGCGGGACGACAGGAACGACAGCAGCATGCCGAGTTCGACGCCGGTCACCTTGCCGCCGACGGCGCCGAGGACCGCGCCGCCGGGGGTGTTGCCGCGCCGCTCCTGCATCTTCTCCAGGAGCGGTTTGAGGATCTCCCTGAACCCGGCGACGTTCGCCCGCACCCAGCCGGGACGGTCGACGACGAGGACGGGAGTGTCGTGGACGCCTTCCGTCCCCATCCGGGTGAAGCCACGGACGTGTTCCTCCGAGGCCTTGGCGTGCCGGCGCAGTTCCGCGACGACGGCCCGGGCCTCGTCGCGGCTCACGTCGGGGCCCGGCCGTACGAGTCGGGTCGCGGTCGCCACCGCGAGATTCCAGTCGACCATCTCGGCACCACCGATGCTCGTCATGCGTCAACCGTACGTGAGCGGTCCCGCTTGGGGCAGGCCGCGCGGGCGGGGAAGCGGACGCGGGGTCAGCCGCAGCCGCAGGCGGCCAGCGCGGAGGCCGTGCGGTCCAGCGCGCTCTGCGCCGCCCCCGGGTCCGTCGTGTCCGAGGCCAGGAAGGCGAAGGCCAGCAGCCGGCCGTCCCGGTCCACGACCGTCCCCGCCAGGGTGTTGACCCCGGTCAGGGTGCCCGTCTTCGCCCGTACGACGCCTGCCGCCCCGTCGGTGTAACGGCTGCTCAGAGTGCCGGTGAACCCGGCCACCGGGAGGCCGGTGAGGACGGGGCGCAGCTCCGGGTGGGCCGGATCGCCCGCCTTCACCAGGAGGGACGTCAGCAGGTTCGCCGTGAGCCGGTCGGCGCGGTTCAGTCCGCTGCCGTCGTGGAAGTCGGCGCCGGCGAGCGGGAGTCCGAGTTTCCGCAGCCGGTCGCGGATGGCCTTGCCGCCGCCCTCGAAGTCGGCGCGCTTGTTGTCCGCCACGGCGGTCTGGCGGGCGAGGGCCTCGGCGATGTCGTTGTCGCTGTTGGTCAGCATGCGTTCGACCAGGGCGGACAGGGGCGGTGAGGAGACCTCGGCGAGGTCCTCGGCGCGGCCGGTCGCCTTGGAGGGGCCGGGGGACGTCGTCCTGACGCCGTCGTCCGCGAGGAACCGCGCGAAGGTGCGGGTCGCGTCCGTCGCCGGGTCGCTCACGCGTGCCACGGGGCCGCTCGCGGAGTCGTCGGTGCGGGCCTCGTCCACCATCAGGGCGCTGACGGGGGCCAGGTTGTCGTTGACCCCGATCGGGTGGATCTCGGGGCCCGCGTAGAGGGTCTTGTCGTAGGAGAGCGTGACGGTCGTGATGTGCCGCTTCTTGAGGGCCGCGGCGGTCCGGTGGGCCAGCTCGCGCAGGCTCGCCCAGCCGTCGGCGGTGTCCTGGTGGGCGGTGAGCGTGGGGTCGCCGCCGCCGACGAGGACGAGTTCCCTGGTGTCGGGTTCCAGCATCGCGCGCGTGGTGAGGCGGTGGTCGGCGCCGAGGGCGGAGAGTGAGGCGACGGCGGTGGCGATCTTCGTGGTGGAGGCGGGGGTCAGCGCCGTGTCGGCGCCCGTGCCGTAGAGCCGCTTGCCGTCGGCGACGTCCACGACGACGGCCGTGTGGCGGGTGCCCAGGGCCGTGTTGCCGAGGAGCGGCCCCAGGACGCCGGCGAGGGCCTTGCCGGTCGGCGCGGACTTCACGGTGACGGCGGCGGCGCTCAGACCGGTGAGGACGGGCGCGGCGCTCGGGGCGGGACGCGGGGCCGTGGCCGTCGTACCGGAATCACCGCCGTGATCTGCGCCACCCGGTTGCTCCAGTGCGACCGCCCGGTCCCGCTCGGCCGTACGCTGACCCGAGGAGTCCCACGGACCGGCGGCGGTCGCCACGGTGGCGGCCAGCGCCAGACCGGCGCCTGCGGCACCGGCGGTGTACTGCCAGGTCTTGGCGGTCTTCGGCCTGCTCACCCCGGCAAGCCGTGTGACCTGCGGTTTCACCACTTGGGCGGTCCGTGTGAGATACGGCCGTACGGTGTCCGTGGCCCGGGTCAGTCCTGGACGTACGGCGTCCGCGGCGCGTGCCAGACGCGGTCGTATGGCGTTCGCGGCCCGCACCACATGCGGTCTCGCGGCCCGCCAAGGCCTCAGTTCAGGCACGACCAACAGCCCCTTTCGCGATCACACACCTGCGTGAGGGACACTTAACCACCAGAACTATGTGTTGATCATGGAGGAGTCACCGGTGGAGTTCGACGTCACGATCGAGATCCCGAAGGGTTCGCGGAACAAGTACGAGGTGGACCACGAGACCGGTCGGATCCGCCTGGACCGTCGACTCTTCACCTCGACCGCCTACCCGACCGACTACGGCTTCGTCGAGAACACCCTCGGCGAGGACGGCGACCCGCTGGACGCGCTGGTCATCCTTGACGAGCCGACGTTCCCGGGCTGCCTCATCAAGTGCCGTGCGATCGGCATGTTCCGCATGACGGACGAGGCGGGCGGCGACGACAAGCTGCTGTGTGTCCCGGCGACGGACCCGCGTGTCGAGCACCTGCGCGACATCCACCACGTCTCCGAGTTCGACCGCCTGGAGATCCAGCACTTCTTCGAGGTCTACAAGGACCTGGAGCCCGGCAAGTCCGTCGAGGGCGCCGACTGGGTCGGCCGCGTCGACGCGGAGGCCGAGATCGAGCGGTCCTACAAGCGCTTCAAGGACTCGGGCGGCCACTGAGCCCGGGTCACGGACGGGCCGCACGCGCACGCGTGCGGCCCGTTCGCATGCCCGCGCATACTGAGGCCTACGGAATGTGTCGTTCAGGGAGCGTTACTCAGTGACGGAGGCGGAGCACCGCAAACCGCAGTCGGACGAGGCCAGGAGTTTCTACGACTCCGAGATCACGTCCGAGTTCGCCCTTCCCGACGGGCTCGCGGTACCGAGAACCGTCGCCGGCGGCGAACCGGAGACCACGTCGGAGTTCGCGGTCCCGAAGGGACTGGACGTTCCGCAGCCGTCGGCGGCGGAGCCGGAGGGGTCGGCGTTCAGTACGCCCCGCACCTACAGCGCGAAGGACGCGCCGCCCGCGTTCACCCCGCCGGCCGGCATACCGGTGGTCAGTCTCACCAAGGACGTGCCCTGGCAGGACCGGATGCGCACGATGCTGCGGATGCCGGTGGCCGAGCGGCCCGCCCCGGAGCCGGCCCAGAAGACCGAGGACGACGCCGGCCCGGCCGTCCCGCGCGTGCTCGACCTGACCCTGCGGATCGGCGAGTTGCTGCTCGCGGGCGGTGAGGGCGCTGAGGACGTGGAGGCGGCGATGTTCGCCGTCTGCCGGTCCTACGGCCTGGACCGCTGCGAGCCCAACGTCACCTTCACGCTGCTGTCGATCACGTACCAGCCGTCGCTCGTGGACGACCCCGTGACGGCCTCCAGGACGGTGCGGCGGCGCGGCACCGACTACACGCGCCTCGCGGCCGTGTTCCGGCTCGTGGACGACCTCAGCGACCCCGAGACGGCCATCTCCCTGGAGGACGCCTACCGGCGGCTCGCGGAGATCCGCCGCAACCGGCACCCGTACCCGACCTGGGTGCTCACCTCGGCGAGCGGGCTGCTCGCGGGCGCGGCCTCGATCCTGGTCGGCGGTGACCTGCTGGTGTTCGTCGCGGCCATGCTGGGCGCGATGCTCGGCGACCGGCTGGCGTGGCTGTGCGCGGGGCGCGGGCTGCCGGAGTTCTACCAGTTCACGGTCGCCGCGATGCCGCCCGCCGCGATCGGGATCGCGCTGACGCTGGCCCATGTGGACGTGAAGGCGTCCGCGGTCATCACCGGTGGGCTGTTCGCGCTGCTGCCCGGACGGGCTCTGGTGGCGGGCGTCCAGGACGGCCTGACCGGCTTCTACATCACCGCCTCGGCCCGGCTCCTGGAGGTCATGTACTTCTTCGTGGGCATCGTGGCGGGCGTGCTCGTGATGCTCTACGTCGGGGTGCAGCTGGGGGCGCATCTCAACCCCGACGAGGCGCTGTCGACGGTTTCGCGGCCGCTGTGGCAGATCGCAGCGTCGATGCTGCTGTCGCTGACGTTCGCGGTGCTGTTGCAGCAGGAACGATCCACCGTGCTGGCCGTCACACTGAACGGCGGTGTCGCGTGGTGTGTGTACGGCGCGATGCGCTACACCGGCGAGTTCTCCCCGGTCGCCTCCACCGCCGTGGCGGCCGGGCTGGTCGGGCTGTTCGGGCAGTTGCTGTCCCGGTACCGGTTCGCGTCCGCGCTGCCGTACACGACCGCCGCGATCGGGCCCCTGCTGCCGGGTTCCGCCACGTACTTCGGGCTGTTGTCGATCGCCGGGAGCCGGGTCGACGAAGGGCTGGTGTCCCTGTCGAAGGCGGCGGCGCTGGCCATGGCCATCGCCATCGGGGTCAACCTGGGGTCGGAGATCTCCCGGCTGTTCCTGAGGGTCGGTTCCGCGGGGAAGCGGCGGGCCGCGAAGAGGACGCGGGGGTTCTGACCCGCGCCGGCAGCTCTCAGTACCCCTGGTTGTACGGGTTCTGCTGGTGCTGCTCGTTCTGCTGCCCATAGTGCTGCTGGTCGCCGTAGCCCTGCGGGTACTGCTGGGCGTAGGGCTGCGGCTGCTGTTGCTGCGGCTGCGGCTGCGGCTGACCGTAGGGCTGCTGTTGCTGCTGGCCGTAGTACTGGTCGTAGCCGTTGTACTGCTGCTGCGGGGGCTGCTGCTCGTGCTCGGACGGGATGCGGCGGAGCTGGGTCGTCGCGTCGTCCATGGGCTGGTACGGCTGCTGGGGCGGGGCCTGGGCCGCCGCCTTCTTCTTGGAGCGCTCCCGCAGGTACTCGATGAGGATCGGGACCACCGAGACCAGGACGATCAGGACGAGGATCGCCTCGACGTTCTTCTTGATGGCGTCGATCTGGCCGAGCCAGTAGCCGGCGAGGGTGACGCCCGTGCCCCAGGCCGCGCCGCCGATCACGTTGTACGTCAGGAAGGTGCGGTATTTCATGCGGCCGGCGCCCGCCACGATGGGGGCGAAGGTCCGCACGATCGGCACGAAGCGGGCCAGGACGATCGCCTTGGGGCCGAACTTCTCCATGAACTCGTGCGCCTTCTCCAGGTTCTCCTGCTTGAAGAGCTTGGAGTTGGGCCGGCTGAAGAGCCTCGGACCGAAGAACTTGCCGATCATGTAACCGACCTGGTCACCGAGGACGGCGGCCAGCACGATGAGCGCGCACACCAGCCACAGCGGCTGGCTGATGAAGTTCCCCTCGGCCACGAAGAGACCCGCCGTGAACAGCAGGGAGTCACCCGGCAGGAACGCGAAGAGACCCGACTCGGCGAAGACGATCAGCAGGATGCCCGGAAGGCTGAAGGTCTGGATCAGATAGTCGGGGCTGATCCACTCGGGGCCGAGCGCGAGCGTGGTCACGGGATTGTGGCTCCTGCGTGTGGGGATCGGGGGGACTGGCTGCCCTCAAGTATCAACGCAGCCACGGTGGCCCAGGTTCCACGGGCGCCCTCAGGATGCACTGTGCCCCGTCCGGGACAAAGCTGTGAGCCATGGGTATTGACGAATACGGCGGCGGCCAGGGGCCCCAGCCAGACGTGCTCGTGGTGACGACGAACGACGTACCCGGCCACCGGGTCCAGGAGGTGCTCGGCGAGGTCTTCGGGCTGACCGTGCGCTCCCGGCACCTCGGCAGCCAGATCGGTGCCGGGCTGAAGTCGATGGTCGGCGGCGAGCTCAAGGGGCTCACGAAGACTCTGGTGCAGACCCGCAACCAGGCCATGGAGCGGCTCGTCGCGCAGGCACGCGCGCGTGGGGCGAACGCCGTACTGATGTTCCGCTTCGACGTGACCGAGGCGGCGGACCTCGGCACGGAGGTGTGCGCCTACGGCACGGCGGTGGTCCTGGCCCGGGAGTGACCCGTACGGGATCCCGGGCCAGGACGCTCACGCGGTGTGCCGGGCGGCGTTGGCGAGGATCGCGTCCTTGAGGTGCGCGGCCAGGCCCTCGTGCATCGAGTCGTAGTACGCCTTGAAACGCTCGTCGGAGACGTACATCTCGGCGAGACACGTGTGCATCTCGTACGGGCACTCGAAGTACCAGGTGCTGATGTGCCGACGGTGTTCCTCGGCCAGGTCCATGGCGCGCTCGCCGGTCGGGGGCTCACCGGCGGCCATCAGGGTCTTGTAGCGCTCCTCCCAGTCGTTCACCGCGGCGGTGATGCGCTTCCAGTCGTCCTTGGTGTAGCGGGCCGCGCGGCGCTGCGACTCGGCGTAGATCTCCGTGCCGCCCCAGCGCTGCTCGGCCTCCTCGGCGTACTGCTCGGGGTCCTTGTCCCCGAACACCTCGAACTTCTCCTCCGGCGTGAGATCGATTCCCATCGTGCGTGCCTCCATGGCGTGCTCCACGGCCGCCGCCATCTTCTGCAGCTTCTCGATCCGGGCGGTCAGCAGTTCGTGCTGGCGGCGCAGATGCGCGCGCGGGTCCGCGTCCGGGTCGTCGAGCAGGGCGGCGACCTCGTCGAGCGGGAAGCCGAGCTCGCGGTAGAACAGGATCTGCTGCAGCCGGTCGAGGTCGGCGTCGCTGTAGCGCCGGTGGCCCGCGTGGCTGCGCTCGCTGGGCACGAGCAGGCCGATGTCGTCGTAGTGGTGCAGCGTGCGCACCGTGACGCCGGCGAAGCCCGCGACCTGTCCCACGGAGTAGCTCACTTCGTCCGCTCCCTTCTCGGTACGCGCTCCACGGTGGCCCCTCACGCCGCGTGAGGTGCAAGCCCGGCACGGACGCCTCCGGATGTCACGACCGTTTTGTCCGCTTATCGTGAGCCCGTGGCCCAGGACACCGCGCAGCAGGCATCCGCCGCCCCGGCGACCCCGGCGCGCACCCTGCTGCCGTTGATCCTCCCCGCTCTCGTCGTCGGGGTGGGCGCGAGCCTTCTGTTCGTCGGGGTGAGCGCGGCGGCCGAGCAGCTCCAGCACGTGCTGTGGCGGAATCTGCCGGACGCGCTCGGGGTGGGCCGGTACTCGGTGCTGTGGATGCTGGTCATGCTCACCGCGACCGGAGTGGCCGTAGGTCTGGTGGTGTGGAAGGTCCCCGGGCACGCCGGTCCCGATCCGGCGACCACCGGTCTGGACGCTCCCGTACTGCCGCCCGCCGTGCTGCCGGGGCTCCTGCTGGCGACCGCGCTGATGCTCGCGGGCGGGCCGAGCCTGGGGCCCGAGAACCCGATCATCGCGGTGAACGTGGGGCTCGCCTTCTGCCTGGGGCGCCGGCTGATCCCGCGGATGCCGCGCGCACTGTGGCCGATGCTGGCGGAGGCGGCGACGATCGGCGCACTGTTCGGGACGCCGGTGGCGGCGGCGCTGGTGATCTCCGAGGCGCTGGCCGGGCGGCAGCTCAGGGGCGCCCTGTGGGACAGCGTCTTCGCGCCGTTGGTGGCGGCCACGGCCGGTGCGCTGACGACCACTCTGGTGGCCGAGCCGAGTTTCGACCTCCATCTGCCCGCGTTCGGGCGGCCCGGCTGGGGCGACCTGCTGGCGATGCTGGTGATCGCGTCGGCCGCCGCGCTGCTCGGCATGACGGCCGTGCTCGCCCTCCCGTACGTCCACGGCGCGTTCGCGCGGTTGCGGCACCCGATGCTGACGCTGCCGGTGGGCGGGCTCGTCCTGGGGCTGCTCGCGGCCGTGGGCGGCCATCTGACGCTCTTCAAGGGGCTCGACGAGATCGGGGAGCTGGCCGCCGATCCGGAGGGCTGGTCGGCCGGGCAGTTCGCCACCATGACGGTCGTGAAGCTGGCCGCGCTGCTCGTCGCCACCTCCTGCGGCTTCCGGGGCGGGCGGATCTTCCCGGCCGTGTTCGTGGGCGTCGCCTTCGGGCTGTGCGCGCACGCGCTCGTGGACGCCGTACACCCGGCCGTCGGTGTGGCGGCCGGGGTGCTGGGCGTGTTGCTCGCCGTCACCCGGCAGGCCTGGGTGAGTCTGTTCGTCGCCGCCGTGCTGGTGGCCTCGCCATCGATCCTCGCGCTGCTGTGCATCGGCTCGCTGGCGGCCTGGCTGCTGGTGACGGGGCGGGCGCAGATGCAGTTGCACCAGGACGGAACCCCCGTCCGCTGACCGACGTTGATCCCTTCAGGAGGCACGCCCATGCCACTGCACAAAGGACCCGAGAAGCCCGACGAGCGCCCGCTGTCCGTCAATCCCTTCTACGGCGAGGCCGATCCGGTCGGCGGCATGACCGAGGCCCCGCCCAAGCACCGGCTCCCCACCGCTCCCCTGCCGCCGTCGACCGCCTACCAGGTGGTCCACGACGAGCTGATGCTCGACGGCAACTCCCGGCTGAACCTCGCCACCTTCGTCACGACCTGGATGGAACCGCAGGCCGGGGTCCTGATGGGTGAGTGCCGGGACAAGAACATGATCGACAAGGATGAGTACCCGCGCACCGCCGAGCTGGAGCGCCGCTGTGTGGCGATGCTCGCCGATCTGTGGAACGCGCCGGACCCCTCGGCGGCGGTGGGCTGTTCGACGACCGGGTCCAGTGAGGCGTGCATGCTCGCGGGCATGGCGCTGAAGCGGCGCTGGACGCAGCGCAATGCAGACCGGTACCCAGCAGCGCGGCCCAATCTCGTCATGGGGGTCAATGTCCAGGTCTGCTGGGACAAGTTCTGCAACTTCTGGGAGGTCGAGGCCCGTCTGGTGCCCATGGAGGGCGACCGCTTCCACCTCGACCCGCAGGCCGCCGCCGAGTTGTGCGACGAGAACACCATCGGGGTCGTCGGCATCCTCGGCTCCACCTTCGACGGCTCCTACGAGCCCATCGCGGACCTCTGCTCGGCCCTGGACGCCCTCCAGGAGCGCACCGGTCTGGACATCCCCGTGCACGTCGACGGGGCGTCCGGCGCCATGGTCGCGCCCTTCCTCGACGAGGACCTGGTGTGGGACTTCCGGCTGCCCAGGGTCGCCTCGATCAACACCTCCGGGCACAAGTACGGGCTGGTCTATCCCGGGGTCGGCTGGGCGCTGTGGCGGGACACCGAGGCCCTGCCCGAGGAGCTCGTGTTCCGCGTGAACTACCTGGGCGGCGACATGCCGACCTTCGCGCTGAACTTCTCGCGCCCCGGGGCCCAGGTCGTCGCGCAGTACTACACCTTCCTGCGGCTGGGCCGCGAGGGCTACCGGGCCGTGCAGCAGTCCACGCGGGACGTGGCCCGGAGTGTCGCCGACCGCGTGGAGGCGCTCGGCGACTTCCGGCTGCTGACCCGCGGCGACGAACTCCCCGTGTTCGCCTTCACCACGGCCCCGGACGTCCAGGCGTACGACGTCTTCGACGTCTCCCGGCGGCTGCGCGAGCGGGGCTGGCTCGTGCCGGCGTACACCTTCCCGCCGAACAGGGAGGACCTGTCGGTACTGCGGGTGGTGTGCCGCAACGGCTTCTCCGCCGACCTCGCCGAGCTGTTCGTGGCGGACCTGGAGCAGTTGCTGCCCGAACTGCGCTGGCAGTCGCACCCGTTCACCAGGAACAAGGAGGCGGCGACCGGCTTCCACCATTAGTCGGGGACGGGCTTCTTCCATTGGGCCGGGACCGGCCGACGGGAAGGCGCGACTCGGGTCGGCCGCGCCGGCCGGGGGGGGTGACGGGGGCCTCTTCGCGCACGCCACAGTCTCTGTGCGGTCGCCCGGCCGAGAGGCTCGCGCAGGCCGATACGCAGCCGTACGTCGTAGGCATCGCGCTCCACGTCGTGGCCCGCCACCTCGGCGCGGCCCTCGTCCGGGCGCAACAGGGCGGACCCGACGCGGACCAGGGTGGTCTTTCCCGCGCCGTTGGGGCCGAGCACGCCGTGGACGCTGCCGCGCGCGACCCTCAGGTCGAGCCCGTCCAGGGCCGACTACGTTCATCAAACTTGATTAGTCGGCATCCCCCGGATGCCGCTCCCCCGTCGCGTACGGGTTCTCCTCGCCTTCGGCCAGGACGCCGACGAACGGGTTGCCCTCCCCCGCGAAGGTGTACGCCCCGCCCTCGATGCGGGCGATGAGCCCCTGGGTCCATTCGGCCTCGGCGTCGGCCGTGTGGATCCAGAGGTTCATGATCTCGCCGATGTGCCCGAGTTGTTCGGGGCCGGCCTCGGGCACGTAGTGCTCGGTGACCGAGGAACGCCACGCCTCGATCCCGCGGATCCGCTCCTTCAGCAGCGCCACGGCCTCGGCGCGCGGCAGTTCCACGATGAAGCCGATGGCCGCCGACTTGACGTCCGTCTTCTGGTCGTACGAGGTCAGCGCCTCGCGCACCAGCCGGAAGCACTCCTCGGTGCCGGCCTCGGTGATCTCGTACTCCGTGCGCGGCGGACCGCCCGCGGTGGACGGAGCCGTCTCGTGCTCGATCAGCAGTCCCTGCTTCGCCATCTGTTTCAGGGCGTGGTAGATCGAGCCGGGTTTGGCGTTGGACCACTCGTGCGCGCCCCAGTACTCCAGGTCGTTGCGCACCTGGTAGCCGTGGGCCCGCCCGTGCTGGCGGACCGCGCCGAGCACGAGGAGACGGATCGCTGACATGCGGTCCAGGTTATGGCTTCACTTTTCGGCGAGCGCCACCAGCTCGAACGCGGTCTTTCCGTCGAGGGACTCGCGGATGATGTCGGCGTGCCCCGAATGGCGGGCCGTCTCCCGGATCAGGTGCAGCAGCGCCCAGCGCACGGAGACCCGGCCCTCGGGCGGGAACCAGGGCTGGTCCGGGAGCGGGAAGGTGTCGTCGAGGCTCGGCACCGAACGGGCGAACGCCTCCGTCTCGGCGGCCACCTTCTCCCAGTACGCCAGCTGCGAGGCGACGGTCTCGTCCCCGACCAGGGCGAAACACTCGTGCCAGTTCGACGGGTCCCGCCGCACGGCAGGCTCCTCGCCCCGGGCGCGGGCGATCCAGCCCTGCTCGGTCTCGGCGACGTGTTTGACCAGCCCGGCGAGGGACAGTTCGCTCGCGCTCGGCCGGCTCACGGCCTGCTCGTGCGTCAGCCCGAGCACAGCGCGCCGGATCCCGCCGCGCTGCTCCTGAAGGAAGGCCAGAAGCGCTCCGCGCTCGTCGCCGTACTTCTCCGCGAGAACGTGAGTGACCATGACAGCCGCCTTTCGTCGGACGCCGGGGGCCTTCCCCCGACACCCACGAAGCTACGGTCCCTTCAGGACAGGTTCTGTCCTGAAGGGACCGCGACGGCGGACGTTCTCGGCACGTCAGAAGGGGAAGGCGCTGCGGCCGTGCTGGACCGAGATCCACTTGGTGGTGGTGAAGGAGTCCAGCATGGTGTCGCCGTTCAGGCGGCCGATGCCGGAGTGCTTCTCGCCGCCGAAGGGGACGATCGGCTCGTCGTGGACGGTGCCGTCGTTGACGTGGAACATGCCGGTGTCGATCTGCTTGGCGAAGGCGACTCCGCGCTCGATGTTCGCGGTGTGGACGGCGCCGCTGAGACCGTACGGGGTGTCGTTGACCAGGCGGACGGCCTCCTCCTCGCCGTCGAAGGTGACGAGGAGGGCGACCGGGCCGAAGAGCTCCTGCTTGAGGAGGGGCGAGTTCGGGGACAGGTCGGTGAGGACGGAGGGCTCGACCAGGTTGTCCGTCCTGGTGCCGTGGATCAGCGCGGTCGCGCCCTCGGCGATCGCCTGCTCGACAGCGCCCGAAATGGCCTCCGCCTGCGAGGAGTTGATGACCGGGCCGATGACCGTCTCGGGGTCGCGCGGGTCGCCGGCCTTCAGCGTCCGCACCTTGGCGACGAACTTCTCGGTGAACTCCTCGGCGACCGTACGGTCCACGAGAACGCGGTTGGCGGCCATGCAGACCTGGCCCTGGTGGACGTACCGGCTGAAGACGGCGGCGTCGACCGCGTAGTCGAGGTCGGCGTCGTCGAGGACCACCAGGGCGCTGTTGCCGCCCAGTTCGAGGACCGAGCGCTTGAAGTGCGAGGCGCAGACGGTGGCCACGTGGCGGCCGACCTTGTCGGAGCCGGTGAAGGAGATGACCTTCGGCACCGGGTGCTCCAGGAAGGCGTCCCCGATCTCGGCGATGTCGGTGATGACGACGTTGAGCAGACCGCCGGGCAGCCCCGCGTCCTCGAAGATCTTCGCGACCAGGGAGCCGCCGACGATCGGCGTGTTCTGGTGCGGCTTGAGGACGACGGCGTTGCCGAGAGCGAGCGCGGGGGCGACCGACTTGAGCGACAGCAGGAAGGGGAAGTTGAAGGGGCTGATCACGCCTACGACGCCGACCGGGACGCGGTAGACGCGGTTCTCCTTGCCGTCCACCGGCGAGGGGAGGATCTTGCCCTCGGGGCGCAGCGACAGCTGGATCGCCTCGCGCAGGAACTCCTTGGCGAGGTGGAGTTCGAAACCGGCCTTCAGGCGGGTGCCGCCGAGCTCCGCGATGATCGCCTCGGCGATCTCCCCCTCGCGCTCCTCGATCAGCCGGAGCGCCTTCTCGAACACCGCGCGGCGGGCGTAGGGGTTGGTCGCGGCCCACTTCTTCTGCGCACGGGCGGCGGCCCGGTACGCCTCGTCGACCTCGTCGACCGTGGCTATCGTGATCGACGCCAGCTTCTCGTCGTCGTACGGGTTGAAGTCGATGATGTCCCAGGAGCCGGTGCCCGGGCGCCACTCACCGTCGATGTACTGCTGGGCCAGGTCGGTGAAGTACGACGACATGTGATCCCCAAATCACTAGCAGACACACGATCAACGTCACGGTCTGATCTCACGTCATCGTACGTGCGTGGCACGCCAGTTGGGCACGCTGAGCGAACTTCTGGGGAGAACCCTCGGGGAGTCGGTGGAGATCCCGCGCGCTCAGGAGAGTTGCGCTCAGGAGAGCTGGAGGAGGCCACGCAGCAGGTCCCGGCTCTCGCCCGGGCCCGGGCTGTCCTGCTGGAGCTCCTTCATCGCCTTCTCGTACTGCGTGACGTCCTCGCGCTTGTCCAGATAGAGCGCGCTGGTGAGCTGCTCCAGGTAGACGACGTCCGTCAGGTCGGACTCGGTGAAGCTGAGGATCGTGAAGGCGCCGCTCTCGCCGGAGTGCCCGCCGAAGCCGAACGGCATGATCTGCAGCCGCACGTTGGGGCGTTCGGAGATGTCGATGAGGTGCTGGAGCTGCCCGCGCATCACCTGGCGGTCGCCGTACGGGCGGCGCAGGGACGCCTCGTCGAGCACCACGTGGAACTCGGGACCCCCGTCGTCGGCCAGGTACTTCTGCCGCTCCAGGCGCAGCGCCACCCGCTTCTCGACGTCCGCCGCGCTCGCGCCCTTCATCCCGCGCCGCACCACCGCACGTGCATACGCCTCGGTCTGCAACAGACCGTGGATGAACTGGACTTCGTAGACGCGAATGAGGGAGGCAGCGCCCTCCAGGCCCACATAGGTGGGGAACCAGCTCGGCAGGACGTCGGAGTAACTGTGCCACCAGCCCGCGACGTTGGCCTCGCGGGCGAGGGAGAGGAGCGAGGCCCGCTCCTGCTCGTCCGTGATGCCGTACAGCGTCAACAGGTCTTCCACGTCACGCGTCTTGAAGCTCACCCGGCCCAACTCCATCCGGCTGATCTTCGACTCGGACGCGCGGATCGAGTAGCCCGCCGCCTCGCGCGTGATGCCCCGGGCCTCACGCAGCCGCCTGAGTTGCGAGCCGAGCAGCATCCGCCGCACCACCGATCCGGGCTCTCCCGCGCTCACGTTCGCCAGCCTCCCCAACGTCTCCAGGGGCCGAAGTCTGCCACTAAAACACTCCGAGCAGTACTCGTCCGATTACAGATATGGAAAGAAGCCAAAGATTCCGCACAGGGCGGAGACAGGTAGAGGGGAGGAAGAGACAAGAAGCCGTAGAGAAGTTGGCGGAAAAAATGGCCAACAAGCGGTATGGGTGGGGTAATTCGGTCACGTGCACGTGCATCTGCACCTTGCATCTGCATCGCTCATCCGAAACCATGGTCCCGCGCAACCGCTGCATCGCAACGACCGCGAGTTCCCGGGAGTGCCTCGCATGGGGATGAATGGATCGACCATGCTCGAGCCGTTACGGCAGGGCCTTCCGCCGCTTGATCCCGCGGCCGCGTCCGACGCCGCCTCCTGTTCCCTGCCCGCCCGCTACGAAGCGGTGGGCGACGCACGGAGGTTCACCCGCAGAACCCTCGACCAGTGGGAACTGGGCGACCACTTCGACGACATCTGTCTCGTCGTCTCCGAACTGGTCACCAACGCACTGCGGCACGCGATGCCGGCGAACAGCGTGCACACCGGGGAGCACCATCCGCCTGTGCGGCTGCACTTGATGCGGTGGACCGGGCGACTGGTGTGCGCGGTGCGCGATCCCAGCCAGGACAGTCCGGTCGCACGCGACTCCGAGGACTTCTCGGCGGAGTCGGGGCGCGGGCTGTTCCTCGTCGACTCCTTCAGCGACAGCTGGGGATGGCATCCGCTGGCCGGGACGCTGGGCGGCAAGATGGTCTGGGCGCTGTTCCGGGTCCAGCCGCACGCGGGCCCGTCCGCGGCTTCCACCGAGTGATACACCGCGGCTTTTTACGAGGCCACGATTCTACGCGCGTTACACGGTGCGCTGCAGCGGTTACCTCCGGTCACCTACCGGTGACCGGAGTTCAGCCTGCTACGAGGTGGTCGAACTCGCCGTCCTTGATGCCGAGAAGCATCGCCTCGATCTCCGCGCGGGTGTAGACGAGCGCGGGGCCGTCGGGGAAGCGGGAGTTGCGAACTGCAACTCCGCCGTCCGGCAGGCGCGCGAACTCCACACAGGAACCCTGCGAGTTGCTGTGCCGGCTCTTCTGCCAGGCCACCCCGCGCAGATCCGTGGCCGTCATGCCGTTGTACACGTCGAGGTCCACAGGTCGCTCCCCGGTGGTGCGGTGGCCCTTGTGGCCAGTGATGCAGTGGTCAACTGGTCCGGATCATAGCTCTGTTCACGTGCAGACGCATGAGCAGATGCACGTGCACGCGGGGTGTTCCCGTGGTTACAGATGTGACGCTTGGGGCGCTTGATACGTTCCATTGTGTGCCCCCGTGCCCGCGTCACATGTGTCCGCCCGCCCCCGTCCATGATCGTCCGGGCCATCGGCCGAGCGGGACCGTCGGGATCGAATCCCCCGTGCACTAGGAAGAGACGCGTCCCGGGCCCTTCCTGTTCCACCTTCCATGTGACGGTCCGGTGCGCGGAGTTGACCGGATCGGCGTCGGTCCACCGGAGGCTCGGCGTCCGGTGCGGCTCGAAGGCGAGAACCTCCACGTCGGCGGTGCCCGGGACGTTCGCGTCGGGCCGCGGGACGGAGGTCATGGTGAATCGGTGTCCGACCTGGAGCCGGAACGCCTCCGCCTCCTGCATCTGCCGCTGCACGAGCCGGCCGCCTACGACGGCGACGGGTGCCGTGGTAGCCGACACACGCGCGTGTACCGAGCGCCGGGCGCCGGGCGCCGGGCGAGCAGGGTCTGGCAGGTGGCGGCGCGGACGGCGAGGGGCGAGCAGCGCTCGGGCCGACGGGCGCACGGTTCTGGCGCGGCCGGCTGATGGACCTGGGCGCGCTGCTCGACCGTATGCCCGACGATGAGGTGACCTGAGCGAGGCGCCCGACGCCGACCCCACCCTCATCCCCGTCGACCAGTTCTTCCCGCACCCGCCCGCCAAGGTCCGGCGCGCCCTGACCGAGCCCGCCGGCGCGCTGCAGCCGCGGCACCTCGCGGCGAACGGCGCTCGCGAGACCGGCGAGGACGCGGTCCGCGTCGGTCTCGGTGGACCGGGTGCGGTCGTGCCGGTCTTCCTGCCGGTGTGCCTCCGTCAGCAGCAGGAAGACCGCCTCCGTGATCCTCCGTACCGAGCCGGGAGATTCCCCACCCGTCAACCGTGGGGAATCTCCTGCCTGTAGCCCCCTACCTGCTGGAGTACGGCAGCAGTGCCATCTCGCGGGCGTTCTTGACCGCGCGGGCGAGCTGTCGTTGCTGCTGGGCCGACACGCGGGTGACGCGGCGGCTGCGGATCTTGCCGCGGTCGGAGATGAACTTCCGCAGCAGGTCGGTGTCCTTGTAGTCGATGTAGGTGATCTTGGCTTGGTCCAGCGGGTTGGGGCGGTCCTTGGCGGGCTTGCGGTCGGGTTTGCGCGGCATCAGACCTCCAGGAGGGTGTCGAAAGCGGGCGGGAGCTGTCTCCAGGCGTCGCGCCCCGCGGAGTACTCGGCATCCGTCAGCAGGCAGGACTCCAGAAGCCGTTCGAGTCCGTCGCGGTCGAGGCCGGGCGAGGTGAAGACGAGGTGCTGGCAGCAGTCACCGTGCTCGGGGTGCCAGTCCATCGCGGCGGCAGCTCGCCGTACCGGCGGGACCATGTCCCAGGCCGCGTCCGGGAGCGAGGCCAGCCACGGACCCGCGCTCTCCACGCACAGGGCACCGCCGGCCGCGTCCCAGTGCAGCAGCACGTCCGGCCTGTCGGCGAGCCAGAACCGGCCCCGGCTGCGGGCGGCCGCGCAGGTGATGTCCTCCAGCGCCTGGTACAGCCGCTCCGGGTGGAAGGGCCGGTGACGGTGCCATACCAGCGTGGCGACACCGTGCGCGTCGGCCTCGGCGGGCAGCAGGGCGCAGGCGGGATGCTGGGCGGCCGCGGCGGCCTCCACGTCGAACCCGGCCAGGGCGGCGCGGGCGAGGGGTGAGTGCGCTCCGGGAGCGGAGTGCCGTACCGGATAGCGGGTGCCCGCCCCGTCGGTCGGTTCGCCGACACGGATCGGCACCCGGTGGGCCGTCGGGTGGAGCTGGGCGAGGAGTTCGTGGTCCTCCTCGTCGGCCTCCGGGGAGTCGAGGACGGCGAGGACGGGGGCGTACTCCAGCTGGCGGGCGAAGGTGTCGGCGACCGTGCGCTGGTCGGTGGCCGCGGCGGCGAGGCCGCGGTCGGCGAGGTCGTCGCCGTTGCCGAGGAAGGGCAGGACAAGGGCCGGGTCGACCGCGGTGATCACGCCGGTGACCGTGAGGCCGGCGGCCGCGACCACCTCGGCCATCGCCTTGGGCTCGACGGAGTCCCACAGTTCGACGACCGCGAGGCGGAGCGTCCCGGCCCCGTCCAGGCGGCGCAGCTCCGGGACCAGGTCCTCCCGGAGCGCGCAGCAGGCGCAGTCGTTGACCAGCGGCGCCTCGCCTGCGGACCGGATGCCGGTGGCGTCGCGGATCGTCCGTACGACGGTGCCGGCCGCCGCCGTCGCCAGGTCGTGGTGGAGTACGACGCTGCCCGGCACGTCGGCGAGCAGCTGCCCGACGGCAGCCTTGCGCGCGTCGGCGTGCAGCCCGCCGACGATCACGACGGAGAGCATCAGCCCTGCTTTCCGTACCGGCGCTCGAAGCGCTCCACGCGGCCTGCGGTGTCCAGGACGCGGGCCGTGCCGGTGTAGAAGGGGTGGCTGACGTTGGAGATCTCGACGTCCACGACCGGGTAGGTGTGACCGTCCTCCCACTCGATCGTCTTCCCGCCCGCCGTCGCCGAAAGGGTCGAGCGGGTGAGGAAGGCGTGGTTCGCGGCGCGGTCACGGAAGACGACCGGGCCGTAGGACGGGTGGATTCCCTCGCGCATGGTCAGCGCTCCTCTCGGAAGTCGACGTGGCGGGCGGCGACCGGGTCGTACTTCCGCAGGGTCATACGGTCCGGGTCGTTGCGGCGGTTCTTGCGGGTGACATAGGTGAAGCCGGTCCCGGCGGTGGACCGGAGCTTGATGACCGGGCGGAGTTCGTTGCGTGCCATGCTGGTATCTTACTGAAAATGAATTCCATTTACATCCCCGCTCCGAGAGAGGTGCATCACCCTTGTCCGCCCACTGCATGCTGACCGGCGCCCAGCCGGGCTTCGGCAACCGCATCTCCCACTCCCACCGGCGCACCTCGCGCCGCTTCGACCCCAACATCCAGTCCAAGCGCTACTGGCTGCCGAGCGAGGGCCGGTACGTGCGGCTGCGGCTGAGCACCAAGGGCATCAAGACCGTCGACTCGCTCGGCGTCGAGGCGGCCGTGGCGCGGATCCGCGCGCGCGGTGTGCGGATCTGAAGGGAGCACCGGCATGGCGAAGAAGAGCAAGATCGCGAAGAACGGGAAGCGCCAGGAGATCGTCGCGCGGTACGCCGTACGGCGGGCCGAGCTGAAGGAGATCATCCGCAGGCCGTCGTCCACGGACGCCGAACGGCTCGCGGCGCGGGAGGAGTTGCGGCGGCAGCCGCGGGACGCGAGCGCCACGCGCGTGCGTAACCGGGACCAGGTGGACGGGCGGCCGCGCGGCTACTTCCGGGCCTTCGGACTGTCCCGGGTGGGACTGCGGGAGCAGGCGCACGCGGGATATCTGCCAGGTGTCCGCAAATCGTCCTGGTAGCTCTCACGGGTACCCGCTGGTAGCTTGCTGCGATCGTCTGGCCGACCACTACAGCTTGGGAGCTTCCAGTGACTTCGGCGATCTTCTCGCGCACTGTGTCGGGTCGGCGGGCCGGGCTCGCGGCCGCGGCGCTGGTGGGCGCGCTCGTACTGACCGCGTGCAGCGACGGGGGCTCGGACGACGACACGTCGCCCAGCTCCAACGCGCCGGTGTCGCCCTCGGCCTCCCCTTCCGGCGGCACCGGCGGTACGTCGTCCTCGGCGTCCGGCGAGGTCGCGGGCAACTGGCTGGCCACCAGCCGCGGCAAGGCGGTGGCCCTCTTGGTCAACGGCGACCAGGCCGGGCTCTTCGCCACGGGCGGAGCGGTGTGCAGCGGTACCGCGAGCGCGGACACGATCCGCCTCAAGTGCACGGACGGCAGCACGGACCGGGCCGACGGGACGGTCGAGTCGGTGAGCAGGACGACGCTCAAGGTGAAGTGGTCTGGCGGAATCGGCACCGAGACGTACACCCGGGCCGAGGGCGGCAAGCTGCCCAGCGGACTGCCGACGGCGGGGCTCGGGTCGTAGGGGGCCTCGGGTTCGTGAGCGGCCTCGGGTTCTCGTTGGCGGGTCTCGGGGCGTTGGGGGTCTCGGGCCGTGGGCGGGGCTCGGTGCGTTGGGCGGGGCTCGGTGCGTTGGGCGGGTCTCGGGCCGTGGGCGGCGCTCGGGTCATAGGCGAGGCCTGGGTCGAGCCGGACTTCCGGTCATAGGCGAGCCCTCGGGCCATAGCCGGGCCTCCGGTCGTAGCCGGGCCTAGAGTTCGTAGGCGTGCCCTCGGGCCATAGCCGGGCCTCCGGTCGTAGCCGGGCCTCGGGTTCGTAGGTGGGTCCTCGGGCCATAGCCGGGCCTCCGGTCATGGGCAGCTCTCGGGCCGTGGACGGGCCTCGGGTTCGTGGCCGGGGCGCCGCTCGTAGCCGGAGGGCTTTGTGGGGGTGGACGTACGTGGGGTTCTGGCATGCGTGATGATCCTTGCACCGGATCGCTCACACCAGAGGACTTCACATGCGCGCCGCCCCCCTCGCCGTCACCGCCCTCGCCGCCGCCCTGCTGCTGACCGGCTGCTCCGGTGACGGCGACAGCTCCGGCGGCGACAGCGCCACCGCGAGCCCGAGCAACGGCACCACGTGCCGGATCGGTCATATGGACGTGGAGGTGGGACCCGCCAGCGTGGCCCCCGCCGCCGGGGACACCGGCGACATCCCCGTCACGCTCACCAACCAGAGCGCCCAGTGCACCCTGGACGGCTTCGCCGGCATCGACCTGAACGCCACGGACTCGTCGGCGAGCGTCTCCCCCGCGAAAGGCGCGAAGGCCACGAAGCTGACCCTGGCCAAGGGCACGGCCGCCACCTTCACTCTCACGTACACGCGCGGCGAGGCCGGCGCCAAGGCGAGCCTCGATGTGAAGACGCTGGCGATCGGT
Organism: Streptomyces sp. NPDC058307; assembly: GCF_042880295.1. Classification (NCBI taxonomy): domain Bacteria; kingdom Bacillati; phylum Actinomycetota; class Actinomycetes; order Kitasatosporales; family Streptomycetaceae; genus Streptomyces; species Streptomyces sp. NPDC058307. Next base: position 24,344 of record NZ_JBHVYZ010000026.1, on the reverse strand, counting down.
CTGCCCGGAGCGGACACGCAGAAGAGCTTCAAGTGGTCGTACGGCCCGGTCCAGGGCCAGAACGACAACGCCAACCATCCGAACGTTTCCGTCAGCGCCTTCACTCAGGCCGGGGACTGAGCCGGGGCCGGTTGCCGACCTGCGCCCGGTCGGCCGCCCGGGCACCCTCGGTCCAGCCCGCCTCGTCGCTGACACCGCGCAGCCGGGTCGTCGTCGTCTGCGGGAACATCTGCTCCATGCGATCGGTGACGGCGACCTCGCGGGAGGCGAGAACCGGCAGCAGGTCCACAGTCACCGGGGCCTCGGCGGCGGCGCGCAGGCGGTCGCCGACGCGGTGGGCGTAGGCCGCGAGGAAGGACTGCCGAAAGGTCTTGGTGCGCTTGCGGCCGCCCGCCCGCTGGGCCGCCTCCGCCGTCGCCATCGCGGACTGCGCCTGCACGAGCAGCGAGGTGTAAAGGAGTTCGACCGCCGCCAGGTCGCCCTCGAAGCCGACGACCGTGGAGAAGGCGAACGGTTCGTTCCACACGGCCCGGCAGTGGTTGGCGGTGGCGACTGCGTCGAGGAGCACCGCCTTCGCCTGCTCGTACGGCGGCTCGACCCCGATCCGGCAGGCGCCGGGGGTGTCCTTCGCGGGCGCCCGGGCGTCGAGCAGCGCCTCGTCGACACTGTGCCGGGCCATCAACTCCTGCGCCTTGGCGGTGAGCGCCTCCGCCTCCTCGGGGTAGCCGGTCGCCTCCGCCTTGGCGAGCAGGGCGCGGATACGGCCGAGCATGCGGGCGTCGCCCCGGTGCTCCCGCCGGGGCTCCCGGGGCTCCTCCAGCGGTTCCAGCGCGGGCAGGCGCAGCAGCAGACGGTACAGCTCCAGTACGGCGGTGGCGTGCGTGAAGCGGTCGGGGCGCGGGGTGTTCCCGTCGGCCTCCTCCGCCTCGGAGAGCTGGGCGAGCTGAGCGGTCCAGCGGGGCCCGCGCGGGCGGTCGTCGCCGGCCTGTGCGCGGATCAGGGCCGTGGCGAGTCGCACATGGGTGTCGTCCAGTTCGCGTCGCACGATCCGTACGACATCGGCGGGCTGCCAGCCGCGCCGCCAGGCCTGCGCCACGAACTCGGCGCCGCGCCGGGCCAGTTCGGCGTCGGTGGCGGGGTCGGCGGCGAGGAGGGAGGCACCGGTGTCCAGGGCGGTGTCGTCGTCGGCGTAGAGGGCGGCGCGGAAGGCACGGTCGACGGTGCCGGTCATGTCACCGGACGTGTCACCGGTCGCGTCGCTGGTCGTGTCGCCGGTCGGGCCGCTGTTCTTGGTGCCGCGCCTGTTGTCGCTCTTGTCATCGGGCTTGCTGCCGCTCGCGCCCCTGCTCCTGCTCCTGCTCACGGGGCGATCGTCTCACTCCCCGAAAATCGGTCGCCCACGCGCGTGTGCCGCTTCGAGCATGGCGGCATGGTGGACATGTCTCTGTACGCGGCCTTCCTCGTCGCCGCCTTCGCGCTCTGTGTCACTCCCGGTCCCGACATGATGTTCATCGTGGCGATGGGCGGCCGGGGCGGGCCCGCCGCGGGGGTGATGGCCGCGTTCGGCGTGGCCTGCGCCATGCTCGTGCACACGGTCGCGGCGGCGCTCGGACTGTCGGCACTGTTCAACACCCTGCCGACGCTGTACCACGTGCTGCGCTGGGTGGGAGCGGCCTATCTGCTCTACCTGGCGGTGAAGGCGTTCCGGGACCGGTCGGTTCCGGGTGAGGACGGGGACACCGCCGGCGGGGCGGGGATGCGGCGGGCCTTCTGGCGGGGAGCGGTCACCAATCTGCTCAATCCCAAGGTGATCCTCTTCAACGTGGCGTTCCTGCCCCAGTTCGTGAACCCGTCGCTCGGCCATGTCCCGGGGCAGTTGCTGCTGCTCGGTACCACGCTCGTGGTCATGGGCTTCCTGTGGGACGGCGGGGTGGGGCTGCTCTCCGGGCGGCTCGGGAACGTCCTTCGCCGCAGTGCGCGCGTGAACCGGTGGATGAACATCGTCTCGGGGACGGTGTTCACGGGACTCGCGGTGCGGCTGGCGGCTTCACCGAAGTAGTACTCAAGCATGGGGGCAACCTCTGGTTGACACTCTCTGGGTGACAACCTACGGTTGACAGCATGACGACGAACCCCAACATCACGTCATCCGTACGGCTCGACGACCTCATCACGGCCATCAAGAAGGTCCATGTCGAGCCCCTAGACCAGCTCCAGGACGCGGTGATCGCCGCGGATCACCTCGGGGAGGTGGCCGACCATCTGATCGGCCACTTCGTGGACCAGGCCCGGCGTTCGGGCGCCTCCTGGACCGACATCGGCAGGAGCATGGGGGTCACCCGGCAGGCGGCGCAGAAGCGGTTCGTGCCGAAGGAGTCGGCGGACCTGAACGCCGACCAGGGCTTCAGCCGGTACACCCCGCGGGCCCGCAACGTGGTGATGGCGGCCCACAACGCGGCCATCGCCGCCCGTAACCCCGAGGGCCGTCCCGAGCACCTCGTCCTCGGTCTGCTGGCCGAACCGGAGGGCCTCGCCGCCAAGGCGCTCGTCGCGCAGGGGGTCACGCTCGACGCCGTCCGCGAGGCCGCTACGGCCGCGCTCCCGCCGGCCGTCGAGGAGGTCCCCGAGCTCGTCCCCTACGGCTCCGACGCCAAGAAGGTCCTGGAACTCACCTTCCGCGAGGCGCTCCGGCTCGGCCACAACTACATCGGCACCGAACACATTCTGCTGGCCCTCCTGGAGTTCGAGAACGGCACGGGCGTCCTGTCGGGCCTCGGCATCGAGAAGGGCCCGGTGGAGGGCGCCATCGCCAAGGAGCTGGAGGGGTACGTGAAGTCGCAGGGCGGGGAAGGGGGCCAGGGCGAGCAGGGCTGAGGGGGGCGGCCGGGGCGGCCAGGCGGTGTGGGCGGCGGGGTTCGGCCGGGGCGGCCGGGACATCCGCGCAGATCCTGCCGGGCGGGCTGCCTCGTTGGACGGGCCGGCGGGTGAGTCTCCCGCAGGGGGCGTAAGGGGCACTTTCCACGCGGCGCCGGATGCCCGTCCCGCTCGGGCTGCGGGCACGGTCGCGGGCGCGGCCGCGTCGTTCTCGGCGGGGGCAGAGGGCACCGGCCCCGCGGGCGGGTCTGGACGCGGTTTCGCGGCGGACCGGGGTCCGGTGCCACACGGCTCGCGGGTGTCATGTGCCTCGGAAGCTGGGAAACGGCGGCCGAAAACCCCGAACGCCCACCCCCACGCGGGCGGCCTCGGGCGGCCCGCCCAGAGACTGGCGGGTCAGCCCCAGGCGCTCGTGGAAGCCAGCTCGGGCGGGGTCGGCGGAGTCGGCGGAGTCGCGGGGCCGTGAAAGCCATGAGAGCCGTGAGAGCCCTTGATGTCCGGAAGGTCCGTTGTCACAGGTGGCTGGCACACTCGCAGACATGACCGACCGCTGGGCTCTCGCTCCGGCCGAGGACGGTGGTGTGGAGGTGGCCGCCCTCGGGGCCGGCGGGCTGCCCGTCGGGCCGGTGCGGCGGGAGGGGGATCTCGCCGAGGCCGTGCGGGGGCGGCCGGAGGTGGCGCGGTGGGTGTGGCGGTCCACCGCCGAGGTCTACCCGCGGCTGCTCGCCGCGGGGGTGCGCGTGGAGCGGTGCTACGACATCGAGGACGCCGAGACCCTTCTGCTCGGCCACGCGGGCCGGTCCGGGGAGCCGCGCTCGGCGGCCGCCGCCCTGGCCCGGCTGCGCGGCGGCCCCGTACCGCCCGACCCGCCCCAGCGCGCCGCCGTACCGGGGTCGCAGTCGTCCCTGTTCGAGCCGCAGAGCGTCCATGTGCCGCTGACCGACCTCGCCGAGATCTACGCCGACCAGCAGCGGCGGCACGACGCCACCGCGCACCCCGACCGGATGCGGCTGCTGACCGCCGCCGAGTCGGCGGGGATGCTGGTGGCCGCCGAGATGAACCGCGCGGGGCTGCCGTGGAGCGCCGAGACCCACCGCCGGGTACTGCACGAACTGCTCGGCGAGCGGTACGCCGGCGGCGGCGAGCCCCGGCGCCTCGCCGAACTGGCCGACGAGGTGTCCGCGGCCTTCGGGCGCCGGGTGCGGCCCGATCTGCCCGCCGATGTCATCAAGGCGTTCGCGCAGGCCGGGATCAAGGTGAAGTCGACCCGCCGCTGGGAGATCGAGTCCCTCGACCACCCGGCCGTGAAGCCGCTGGTCGAGTACAAGAAGCTGTACCGCATCTGGGTCGCCCACGGCTGGTCCTGGCTGCAGGACTGGGTGCGGGACGGGCGGTTCAGGCCCGAGTTCCACGCGGGCGGGACCGTCACGGGCAGATGGGTCACCAACGGCGGCGGTGCCCTGCAGATCCCCAAGGTCATCCGGCGTGCGGTGGTCGCCGACCCCGGCTGGCGGCTCGTCGTCGCGGACGCCGACCAGATGGAGCCGCGGGTGCTGGCGGCCATCTCCCGCGACCCGGGGCTCATGGAGGTGGCGGGACGCGAGAGCGACCTCTACCAGGCCGTCTCCGAGCGGGCCTTCTCCGGCGACCGGGCCCAGGCCAAGCTCGCCGTGCTCGGCGCGGTCTACGGCCAGACCTCCGGCGACGGCCTGAAGAACCTCGCCGCGCTCAGACGCCGCTTCCCGAAGGCGGTCGCCTACGTCGACGACGCGGCCCGCGCGGGCGAGGAGGGCCGGCTGGTGCGGACCTGGCTGGGGCGGACCTGCCCGCCGGCCGCGGGGGCGGGTGACGCGGAGGAGGCGGGCATCCCCCAGGACGACCCGGCCGGTCGGCCCGCTTCCGGCGAGGACGGCTGGACGCCCGGGTACGCCTCCACCAACACCCGTGCCCGCGGCCGTTTCGCCCGGAACTTCGTGGTGCAGGGCAGCGCCGCCGACTGGGCCCTGCTGCTGCTCGCCGCACTCCGGCAGGCCTGTGCGGGGATGGCCGCCGAACTCGTCTTCTTCCAGCACGACGAGGTGATCGTGCACTGTCCCGAGGAGGAGGCCGAGGCGGTCGTGGCGGCGATCAGACAGGCGTCCGACCTGGCCGGGCGGCTGACGTTCGGCGAGACTCCGGTGCGGTTCCCGTTCACGACGGCGGTGGTGGAGTGCTATGCGGACGCGAAGTGATCACCGCGAAGTGATCACCGTAAACAGGAGTCGTCGAGCAGGGCGATGAGCTCCTGGAGCACCGTCTTCTCGTCCGTGCCGTCCAGCGCGTCGAGAGCGGCCCGCCACTGTTCGTACGCCTCCTCGGCCCTGCCCCGCTCGCGCAGCAGGAGTCCGTGCTGGTGGCGGGCGAGGGCGCCGGTGTAGCGGTCGGCGCGGGCGTCCGCGCGGCGCAGCAGTTCCGCGCACTCGGCGGCGGCGCGGTCACCGTGGCCGATCAGGCGCAGGGCGCGGACCAGGCCGAGGCGGCTCTGCGACTCGCCGTGCCAGTCGCCGGGGCTGCCGAGGATGCGCAGGCTCTCCTCGAAGTGGGCCACCGCGGCGGCGGGTTCGCCGAGGGTCAGATGGGCGTAGCCGATGTTGCAGTGCGCCGAGTGCCGTACGACCACGCTGCCGGCCTCCTCGCCGATGGCGAGCGAGCGGCGGTGCTGCTCGATGGCGGCGCGCGGGTCGGTGTGCTCGTACAGGTTGCCGAGGTTGCTGTGGGTGACGGCCTCGCCGAAGGGGTCGTTCAACTGCCCCGAGTAGGCGAGGCTCTGCCGCAGTGCCTCGCCCGACTCGGCGTACCGGCCCAGGCCTTCGAGCAGCAGACCCCGGTTGTTGAGGCAGCGGCGCGTCCAGGAGTCCCGGCCCAGCCGCCGCCAGATGGCGAGGGCCCGGTCGTTGAGGGCCAGGGCCTCGCTGTGCCGGCCGGTCAGGAAGTGCAGTCCGGCCAGGTCGCCCAGGGCGCACGCCTCGGCCTCCTCGTCACCGAGCCGGCGCGCCACCGTGAGCGCGGCCCGGCCGAGGACCTCCGTCTCGGCGACCCGGCCGCTGCGCTGGAGGAAGGGGGAGAGCAGTCTCAGCAGGGTGGAGACATGGGCGGCGGCGCGTTCGTCGGGGGTGTCCGTGTGCCGTTCGGCCAGGGCGACGATGTTCTCCAGCTCCGACTCGCACCAGGCGAATGCCTTCTCGGAGGAGGGGAACGGCGGGATGGCCAGCACATGTGCCGCGTGCTCGGGGGGCTGGGCGGCGGTCGGGCGGCGGCGGTCCTCCAGGTCGAGGCCGGGTTCGGCGATCGCGATGAGGGCGCGTTCGGCGACGGCCGCGTACCAGCGCAGGGCGGTGCGGGCGATGTCGGGGGCGTGTCCGGTGCGCGCGAGTTCCCGCGCGAAGTCGCGGACCAGGTCGTGCGGGGCGTAGCGGCCGTAGGCCGTCTCCTCCAGCAGGGCCACGTCGACCAGGCGGTCGAGCGCGTCCTCGGCGCGGGTCTCGTCGCTGCCGTCGGTGCCGAGGAGGCGGGCGACGAGGGGGACGCCGTAGGTGGGCAGGTCGAGGGCGCCGATGCGGCACAGGGCGAGGGCGGCGTCGCGGTCGGACCGGCGGCCCGAGGCGGCGAGGGCGTCGTGGGCGACGGCCAGGGAGCGGCGGACGGAGAGGTCGTCGTACTCCAGATGCCGCAACCGGTCCTCGGTGGCGGCCAGTTGGTCCGCGAGGACATCGGGGGTGAGGGCGTGCCGGGCGGCCAGGCGGGCGGCCACGACGCGGAGGGCCAGGGGGAGGCGGCCGGTGAGTTCTATGAGGGGATGGGTGGCGTCGATGGGGGTGACGGCATCGGAGGCGTGGCGGGTGTCGGGGGTGCTGCCGTCAGCGGGGTCGCCGTCGGCGCCGGGGCTGTCCCGGCCGTCCCGGCCCGACACCGCGCGCAGCAACTGCGCGCTCTCCTCGGCCGAGAGCGGGGAGAGCGGGAAGCGGTGGGCGTCGTCGAGGGCGGTCAGGGGGGAGCGGCTGGTGACGATCACCGCGCAGCCGCCGCCGGCCGGCAGCAGCGGCCGTACCTGAGCGGCGCTCGCGGCGTCGTCCAGCACCATGAGCGTGCGGGTGGGCGCGAGCAGCGAGCGCAGCAACGCGGCTGCCGCGTCCGGATGTTCGGGGATGCGGCGCGGGTCGGCGCCGAGGTCGCGGAGCAGGGCGGTGAGGGCCTGGGCCGGGGTGAGGGGAGTCATTCCCGGGGTGGCGCCCTGGAGATTGACGTAGAGCTGGCCGTCAGGGAAACGTTCCCGCAGCCCATGGGCGACATGCAGCGCGAGCGCGCTCTTGCCGACCCCGGCCATACCGCTGACCACGCCTACGGCGGGGCCGCCGCCCAGGGTGAGGGCCCGGAGCAGGTCGTCGCGGGTGGCGACGCGGCCGGTGAAGTGACCTGGAGGTGGCGGGAGTTGGGCGGGGCGGGGCAAGGGGAGCGGGAGCGGGGTCTCGGCTTCGGGGGCGGGGTGCGGCGGATGGGCGGCAGGGGGCGACGGATGGGCCGGAGGGGGCGATGGCTGGGCGGCGGGGTGTGACGGATGGGCAGTGGGTGGGGCGTCTTCGCGCGTAGCTCCTGCGGGAAGGGTGCCGGGAGGAACACCGGGCGGGACACCAGGAGATGCACTGGGAGGTGCACCTGAAGGTCCACCGGGAGCGGTCGGCCTGCTCTTCTCGCGTGGCTCGCCGAAGTCGACGGCAGCTCCCGGACGTCCTCTCCTGCCCTCACCTCCGGCCCGGTCGGACCCGTCGTTCCGAACAGCGGCCACACCGCGAGTCCCGGCCTCGGCCCGCCCGCTGCCGTCTCCCCCGCGCAGCACCTTCACATGTGCCTCGCGGACCGCCGGGCCCGGTTCCACGCCGAGTTCCTCGACCAGGCGGGTGCGCAGGTCGCGGTGGACGGCGAGGGCCTCGGCCTGACGGCCGGTGCGGTGGAGGGCGAGCATCAGCTGGCGGTGGTAGGACTCGCGCAACGGGTGTTCGGCGGCCAGTGCGGAGAGCTCGGGGACGAGGGCGTCCGGCCGGGTGTCGGCGAGGGCGAGCTCGGCGTCGTAGTGCCACTCCAGGAGGAGCAGCCGGGCCTCCTCCAGCCGCTGGGCCAGGGCGTATCCGGCGATTTCGGAGGGGACTCCGCTGAGCGGTGCGCCCCGCCACAGGGCGAGTGCCGCCGCGCATTCCCGGACGGTCTCGGTCCAGTTCCCGGCGGCGTGCGCGCCGCGGGCCCGGGCGGCGTGGCTCTCGAAGACCTGGACGTCGAGTTCGCCAGGTGCGACGCGCAGCAGGTAGCCGGGGGCCACCGCCTGCAGCCTTTCGGGGTCGTCGAGCAGCCGTCGCAGCCGGGAGACGTGATTGTGGAGCGAGGCCTTGGCCGAGGCGGGCGGGGTACTCCCCCACAGCGCCTCCTTGAGGGAGTGCGTGGAGACGACCCGGCCGGCTTCGAGGAGCAGCGCGGCCAGCAGGATCCGCTGCTTGCGGCTGCCGACGACCCGGACGCCGGCGCCGCCCTGGCCGTCGTACAGAATCGGCGGCCCGAGCAGTCCGAACCGCAGCCCCGACTGCGATCCGCGCCCCATCACGCCGCCCACTTCTGGCGGAAATCCGCCCTCTTCACGGCGGTTTCCCGCCAGCCGTCCGATGCCGGCCTGTGCCGGAATCCGCTGTCGCCCCGCGGTTGCACACCGTCGGTCCCCCATCACCGCCGTCGACTTCACGCCAACCGGCGGACCACGAAACGTAGATGCGTTGGCCACATGTTAGCGATTTGTTGGCGCAACCTGATGTGATCACAACATCGGATCTGGCCCGAGGGTGCGCGCGTACGACGCGCAACTCGGGGGAGTGTCGCCGTCGTGGCCGGATCCGTGGGACGCGAGAGGGTCCCGGTCGGCGGAGGTGAACGACCGGGGCCCTCGTCCTGTCCCCCGGGCCGGGGACTCTCGGATCAGGCCCTCGGATCAGGCCCTCGAGTCAAGCCCTCAGATCACGGGCGGGCGTCCCAGCCGGGTGAGGTGCCACACCGTTCGCCACCGCATCGGCCGCCGTTCACCGGCCGGTTCCCGCACGCCCTCGACGAACCCTCCGCACCACGCGCGCAGTGCGCTCGACGAGCGGATCCGCAGCAGGGTGAGGGCCGTCCACACGCCGAGGTGCACGGGGATGAGCGGCAGGGGCAGCCGACGGCGGACCAGCCAGACGCGGTTGCGGGCGTTGACCCGGTAGTAGATGGCGTGCCTGGCCGGTGAGGTCTTCGGGTGCTGGAGCAGCAGTTCGGGCGCGTACAGGATGTGCCAGCCGCGGTCGCCGGCCCGCCAGGCCAGGTCGGTCTCCTCGTGGGCGAAGAAGAACTCGGCGGGCCAGTCCCCGGTCTCGGCGAGCATGGCCATGCGCAAGGCGTGCCCACCGCCCAGGAAGCCGGTGACATGGCCGCCGCGCATCGGATCGCAGGCGCCGACGCGGGGCACGTGCCGCTGCTGGGTCTCGCCGTTCTCGTCGGCGATACGGAAGCCGACGATGCCGAGCCGCTCGTCGGCCGCGAACAACTCCTGTACGCGGCGCAGCACATCGGGGTCCACGAGCAGGCCGTCGTCGTCGAGTTCCACTACGACGTCCACGTCGCCGAAGTCCCGCAGCCGGGCGAGCGCCACGTTCCGGCCGCCGGGGCAGCCGAGGTTCTCCTCGACGTCGAGGGCGGTGACCTGGCCGGGCAGGGAGAGCCGCTCGGCGAACTCGGGCAGCCGGCAGCCGTTGCCCACGACCACGATCCGGGCCGGGGGGATGTCCTGCTCGGCCACGGACCGCAACAGGGCGTCGACCTCGTCGGGCCGGTTCCCCATCGTCACGACGGCCACGGCGATCCTGGGCGCGCCCATGTCCCCCACCTTCCCCTCATCCGGGTCGTCCCGATGGGATCGACCGGCGTGGACCGGCGTGATGCTAGCCGTTCACGGTGAGGACTTCCCTGCGCGTCAGGCAGGCGTGTCAGCTCCGCCGGTTCTCCCTCCGTCGCACGAACTTCAGTCCCGACCAGTCCTCGCCCAGCGCCGCGACCTTCACGTCGACGACGCCGAGCGGGAGGAAGACCTCCCGCAGGGCGTTCTCGGTGATGTCGCTGACGTGCCCGGCGGCCCTGCGGGGCCAGGCGATCCACAGGGCGGCGTCGTCCGCGAGGCCGGCGACCAGTTCATCCGCCTCGGCGGCTAGCCGCGCGTACTCGCGGTGGAAGGCGAGGGCGACGTCCGCGCCGCGCGAGCCGCCGGCGGCGACGTCGCAGTCCTCGGGCAGACCGGGGATGTCCCATCCCTCGGGCGCGCCGTCGAGCCGTACCCGGTCTCCCGCCTTGATGCCGAGCTTCTTGGCGAGGGGCGTGGCGGAGTAACCGCCCGCCGTCCTCGATGCCCCCGACCCGGTTCCTGACATACGGCACCTCCGCGTGCTGGTCCAGCCCCGTCCACCCCGTCCACCCCGTCGTGACCATCGTGACGGTCGGGACGGAGGATGTCCGTCCGGACACGGCGTCACGGGTTGGCGGCGCCCCCCGAACCGGCTGCCGCACCCCACGGAACCGGAGCCAGGGCCGGGTCTGTTCGGCCCGGCGCCCGAACCGTCTGCCCCAGCCACCGCGCCGGATGTCGTCCCGCGCTGGATCGTCCTGTCCCGCACCCGCTGTAAGGACATGGCGCGGCCGAGCCGGCCGCGGCGTGTCGCACGGGTCACCCGCGCTCGGAGGCCGTTCGCCGGTGGCCGTCGTCGGGGGTGTCCGTCGGCGAGCGGTCTCCCTGGTTGTCCCCGTTCAGCCGTGCCGGCCCCGGGGGCAGTTGTAGGCGCGGATGCGTTCCGGACGGGTCCAGTGGGCTGTGGTGGGGCGTTGGGGGGTGGGCTCGTGCCGGGGGGTCAGGCGCAGGGTGAGGACGGCTGTGATCGCGGCGAGTTCCTCGGCGCTGGGCTCGCCCCGCAGGATGCGCAAGGACGTGGCGGCGAGCAGGTCGGACGGCGTGGGAGTCGGGGTCGCTGTCATGAGGCCTCCTACTGGGGCGGGTTGCCGTGCTTGCGGGTGGGCAGGGCGGCGGACTTGGTGGCGAGCATGGCCACGGCGCGGCTGAGGATCAGCCGGGTCTCGCGGGGGTCGATCACGTCGTCGACGAGTCCGCGCTCGGCCGCGTAGTAGGGGTGGACCAGCTCGTTCCTGTACTCCTCGATCTTCTGTCGGCGCATCGCCTCGGGATCGTCGGCGGCCGCGATCTCACGGCGGAAGACGACGTTGGCGGCGCCCTCCGCGCCCATCACCGCGATCTCGTTGGTGGGCCAGGCGAGGGCCACGTCGGCGCCGATGGAGCGGGAGTCCATGACGATGTAGGCGCCGCCGTAGGCCTTGCGCAGGACGACGGAGACGCGCGGCACGGTGGCGTTGCAGTAGGCGTACAGCAGTTTCGCCCCGCGCCGGATGATGCCCTCGTGCTCCTGGTCGACGCCGGGCAGGAAGCCAGGCACGTCCACCAGGGTGATCAGCGGGATGTTGAAGGCGTCGCAGAACTGCACGAACCGCGCGCCCTTTTCGCTCGCCCTGATGTCGAGCACACCGGCCATGGAGGCGGGCTGGTTGGCGACGATGCCCACGACGTGCCCGTCGAGGCGGGCCAGCGTGCAGACGATGTTGGTGGCGAAGGCGGCGTGGACCTCCAGGTGGTCGCCGTCGTCGACGATCTCCTCGATCACCTTGCGGATGTCGTAGGAGCGGTTGCCGTCCTCGGGGACCAGGTCGAGCAGGGCGTCGCCGGGGCGGTCCGCCGGGTCGCCCGTGGGGTGGGTGGGCGGCAGTTCGCGGTTGTGGGAAGGGAGCAGGGAGAGGAGGTAGCGGACCTCTTCGAGGCAGGTGCGCTCGTCGTCGTAGACGAAGTGGGCGACTCCGGAGATGCCGCCGTGCACGTCGGCGCCGCCGAGGCCGTTCTGGGTGATCTCCTCGCCCGTCACCGCCTTCACGACGTCCGGCCCTGTGATGAACATCTGGGAGATGTCGCGTACGGCGAAGACGAAGTCGGTGAGGGCGGGGCTGTAGGCCGCGCCGCCCGCGCACGGGCCGAGCATCACCGAGATCTGCGGGATGACGCCGGACGCCTTGGTGTTGCGCTGGAAGATGCCGCCGTAGCCGGCCAGGGCCGAGACGCCCTCCTGGATGCGGGCGCCCGCACCGTCGTTCAGCGAGACCAGCGGCGCGCCGGCCGCGATCGCCATGTCCATCAGCTTGTGGATCTTCTGGGCGTGAGCCTCGCCGAGGGCGCCGCCGAAGATGCGGAAGTCATGGGCGTAGACGAAGACCGTACGGCCCTCCACGGTGCCCCACCCGGTGATGACGCCGTCGGTGTACGGCCTCTTGGCCTCCAGACCGAATCCCTGGGCCCGGTGCCGGCGGAGTGCCTCGACCTCGGTGAACGAGCCGGGATCGAGGAGGAGTTCGATGCGTTCGCGGGCGGTGAGCTTGCCCTTGGCGTGCTGGCGTTCGGTCGCCTTGGGGTCGGCGCCCGTGCGGGCGAGCTCCTTGATGGTGTGCAGCTCCGTGAGGCGGTCCACCTCAGGAGCGTCGGGGACGGTGTCCAGCACGGGAACCTCGGGATCGGTGACGGTCATGATGCCTGGGCCCTTTCCTTCCTGTTGCTGCTGTTGACGAGGGCGTGCGGGCGTACGGAGAACGGATCGTTGGCGCGCAGCACGGTGCGCAGGCCCGGTTCGACGGCGGAGATCAGCTCGACGGCGTCCCGGGCGTACAGCGACTCGACGGGCACCGGGTACAGGGCGGCCCGCCAGTCCCTGCCGCCGGCCAGCGCCGCGGCGCCGACATGGCCGTCGCACAGGGGCGTGTTGCGTACCGTCCAGCCGGCCGGGCGCCAGGACTCGGCGGCCTCGCCGAGGTAGTCGAGGTTGGCCGCGCGGGCGAGACCGGTGCCGAGACCCTTCAGATAGGCCTCCTTACGGGACCACAGCCGGGCGAAGGCGGTCTGCCGCCGGTCGGCCGGGAGCCGGGTGATCTCCTGGCGCTCGGCCGGGTGCAGCAGGGGCAGACAGGCGTCGACGGTCTCCTGCGACGGCATCGCCTGGACATCGACGCCGACCCGGGTACGGGCCACCGCGACCAGGGCCAGGCCGTGGCTGTGGGAGAGCGAGAACTCCGGGGCGCCCGGCAGATCGACCAGCACCGGCCGGCCGTGCCGTTCCCCGCACTCCTCGCACCACTCGCGGCCGATGGGCAGCCGCCGGGGTTCGACGCCGGTGTAGACCGACAGCACCCGGCGCAGGCCCACATGGGCGGCGACATACATCTGCCGGTCGCTGTGCCGGCGGTAGGCGGCGGCGCGCCGCAGCTCGTCCTGGTCGAGTTCGCCGACCGGGACGTCGCGCGGCGAGGCCGGGGACGGCAGCAGCCAGATGTGCAGGTCCGTCGGACCCAGTTCCCGGGTGCTGCGTGGGGCGTTCGGTACGAGGGGGAGGTTCACGGGCGGCTCCCGGTTCCGTTCTTGGGTGGGTGCAGGTACGCGGCAGGCGCTGCCGCGAGTCGGGTGTCGCTGCGGTCGGCGACCGCGGCGACGAGGGCGGCCGCCAGCGAGATCAGGCCGCCCGCCCACAGCGCGGAGCGGGTGCCCAGGTACTGGCTGACGGCGCCGACGAAGAGGGCGCCGAGCGGGGCGCTGCCCTGCAGGATCAGCGTGTAGAGGGCCATGACCCGGCCGCGGTGTGCGGGGTCGCTGCCCAGTTGGATGCGGTGGTTGGCGGCCTGCGCGAAGTACAGGGAGGCGAAGCCGGTCGGTACGAGCAGTGCCAGCGCGATCGGCAGGTTCGGTGCCCATCCGGTGGCCGCCGCCAGGGCCCCGAAGGAGGCGGCCCAGCCGATGACCAGGCGGGCCCGGGGGCGGCCCCGGCGCAGGGTGCCGGTGAGGGCGGCCAGGAGCGATCCGGCGGCGAGCGCGGCGGTGAGCAGGCCGAAGGCGGCGGCGTCGGTGTGGAAGACGGTACGGGCCATGAGCGGCAGGGTCAGCTGAAGGTTCAGGCCGAACAGCGACACCGCCGCGAGCAGGGCCAGCGTCGCGACCAGGTCGGGCCGGGACCGCAGCTGGGCCAGGCCCTCGGTGACCCGGGCGTCGCGCCCGGCGGGCCGGGGTGAGCGGTGCAGTTCGCCGGGCCGCATGGCGCGCAGTCCCGCCACCGTCGCCGCGTAGCTCGCCGCGTTCAGGAGCATCACGGTGCCGGTGCCTGCCGTCTCGATGAGCAGCCCCGCCAGGGACGGCCCGAGCACCCGCGCGATGTTGAAGTAGGCGCCGCTGAGCGCGGAGGCGTTGGGCACCAGGTCCCGTCCGACGAGCTCGGCGATGAAGGACAGCCGGGCCGGCACCTCCACGGCGCCCGCGACGCCGAGGGCGAGCGCGAACACGTAGACGTGCCACAGCCGGGCCGCGTCGCCGGTGACCAGCAGGCCCAGCAGCAGTGCGAGCACCCCGGAGACCACGTTGGCCCCGGTCAGCACGGCGCGCTTGTCGTGGCGGTCGGCGATCCGGCCGCCGTACAGGGTCAGCAGCAGCATCGGTGTGAACTGGAGCGCGGTGACCGTGGCGAGCGCGGTGCCGGAGTCGCCGGTCAGGTCGAGGACGAGCCAGTCCTGGGCGACGACCATCATCCAGGTGCCGGTCGCGGACGCGACCTGACCGGCCGCGAAGAGCCGGAAGTTGCGTACGGTCAGCGAGCGCAGGCCGGTGGCCAGCAGCCCTCGGGTGCTGGCCGACGAGGCGGGTGTGCCGGATCCGGATGCGGTCATGGACCGTCCCGCTCCGGAAGGCACTCCTCGAAGAAGGCGAGCGCGCGCAGGTGGTAGGCGCGGGCCGTGCGGCCCAGACTGATGTTGTGGCCGGCGTCCGGCTGCCGGTCGACGACCACCCGCGGCGCGGCGCTCAGCCTCGCGCGCAGGTCGTCGAGGGCGGCGGCGTCGTGCTTCCACCACAGTTCGTGCTCGGCGAACGTCAGGCGCACCGGGACGCGCACCCGCGGGGCGAGCGCGTCGAACACCTCCGGCCAGTCCGAGGCGGCCCGCAGCTCCTGTTCCGGGATGGGCTTCACGAGGTCGGCGCTGCGCCGGAAGGTGGCGGGCGGGTAGAGGCCGAGGCGGCCCCAGTTGTGCTTCCAGCGGGCCCGGTCGGGTCCGGCGAGCAGTTCCGCGGAGCGCGGGGCGTAGCGGTGACCGCAGCCGGAGATGTCCAGGCCCAGCAGATCGGCCGGCGGCGCTTCGGCGGCCACGGTCAGGGCGAGCTTGCCGCCGAAGGAGTGCGCGAGCAGGAAGGTTCCCATGCCGACGTGGTGGTCGGCGCGGAAGTGGTCGAGCGCGGCCCGCAGGACGCGGGCCTGCCCGGCGAGGTCCAGGCCCTCGGGGAGCCCGGCGGCCGAGTCGCCGTAGCCGGGCCGGTCGACGGCGAGGACCGCGAACCCCAGATGCGCTCCCAACGCGCAGAGGGAGGCGTCCGGTTGGGCCCCGCCGTCGAAGTAGCCCGCGCTCATCCCGGCCCCGTGCAGCGCGATGACGGTGGCCCGCGGCGGCGTGTCCTGAGGTGCGCTCAGCAGGGCCGACAGGGTGTGGCCTGCGGCATCCAGGGTGATCCGCCGCACGCGCGGACCGACGGACAGGGGCGCGGTGGTCATGGTGCTACGCCACCTCCGGGATGCCGAACCAGTGGTGGAGGGCGGTGACGAGGCTGTCGATGCCGGCGGCCACCTCGTCCTCGTTGGCCTGAGGGGCGTCAGGGGTCGTCGTGGCGGGTGCCGGTGCGGCGTCGCTCGGGTCGTCCATCGGGTGGGGATCCTTTCTTCCGGTGGCCCAGGCCACGTGGCCGTCCGGGCGTACGAGCAGGGCGGTCGCTCCGAAGAAGGCCTCGGGGCTCTCGGGGGTGGCCGTGACGACCGAGACCCGGTCGCGCCAACCGGCCGCGGCCTCCCGGAGGTCCGGGTCGTCGGCGAGGTCGAGCAGGACGCCTCGGGCCGGGTGGAGCAGGTCGGTCGTGGTGGTCCGCGTGCCGTCGACCTGATGCAGGGGACGTGGGGGCAGGCGCCGGCCGAGGAGGGGGTGGGTGCCGGGGCCGAGGTCGTAGGTGATGTCGAGGTGGCTGACCACGCCGGCCAGTCGGCGGCGGACCTCCGGCAGGCCCATCAGCTCGCCGAAGACCTTGCGTACGGGGTCGGCCTCGGCGCCGCCGAGGAAGATCATGCCCTGTGCGCGAGTGTTCATCAGCAGTCGCGCGCCGACGGGATGCCGTTCGTCGTGGTAGGTCTCGAGGAGGGCGTCCGGCATGTCCCCACGGACCACCGCTGCCAGTTTCCAGCCCAGGTTGACCGCGTCCTGCACGCCCGTGCTGAGCCCCTGGCCGCCGGCCGGGAGATGGACGTGCGCGGCGTCCCCGGCGAGCAGCACCCGGCCCCGGCGGTAGGCGACGGCCTGCCGGGTGGCGTCCGTGAAGGAGCTGACCCAGTCGGCGCCGCCCCCGGCCAGTGACTCGCCGGTGATGCGCTCCCAGGCGGCCGCGACCTCGTCGAACTCCACCGCCTGCGGCCGGTCCCCGGCGGGCGTGCCGTCCTCGCACACGATGATCCGGTCGACACCCGGCGCCAGCGGCGCGGCCATCACCATGCCGTTCTCCAGCCGCTCACCCAGGAAACGGGGGCGGATGTCGCAGCCGGTGACGTCGGCCAGGTACATGCGGCGCGTGGCCGGCAGCCCGGGGAAGCCGACACCGGCCGCCCTGCGTACGACGCTCTGTCCGCCGTCGCAGCCCACCAGGTACGCGCCGCGCACCCGCTGTTCGCCCTCGGGTGTGGCCGCCACGATCTCGACGCCGTCCCCGTCGTCGGCCAGCTTGGCCAGCTCCCAGCCCCGCCGTATGTCCGCGCCCAGCTCGCCGGCCCACTCCTCCAGGACGGCCTCGGTGCGGGACTGCGGGACGCCGCGCGCGCCGAAGTGGGCGTCCTCCAGGACGGTGTAGTCGAACTGCACGCCGCCGAAGTGGCCCATCGGGCTCTTCTCCAGCGTGCCGAAGCGCGGCAGCAGCCCGCGTTGGTCGAACACCTCCATCGCGCGGGCCGTGAATCCCAGTCCCCGGGACTGCCCGGTCGGCTCCGCCAGCTTCTCCACGACGACGACCCGGGCTCCGCCCAGCCGTAGTTCCCCGGCCAGCATGAGGCCCGTCGGCCCCGCGCCGACAACGATCACATCCGTGTCCACAGCGCTTCCCTCTCCGTGCCTCGCTGAAAGTGAGACGAACCAAGGCGGAACGTTCCGCCTTGTGGTGCCCGGGGCGGTCGGATCCCGGTCACAGCCCGGGGTCGGGCCTGCCGAACCAGTGGCGGATCGCCGCCGTCGCCGCCCACGGATCCGTGCCCGCCCAGGCGACGTGGCCGTCGGGGCGGACCAGCAGCGCCTCGGCGTCGTGCAGCGGCCCGGCGGTGTCCGGTCGTACCGCCACCGAGGTGACCCGGTGCGACCAGACCTTGCCGAGCCAGCGCAGTTCGGCCCGGGCGGAGTCCGCGACGAGCAGCAGTCCGCGCCCGTCCCGCAGCAGCTCCGCGACCCCGACCGGACCGTCCGGCGTGGACAGCGTGCCGAGCGGGAGCCGCGCCCCGAGCAGCGGATGGGTGCCGCCGCCCACGGGGTAGCGGATGTCGAGCCCGGTGATCATCGCCGCGAGGTGGTCCCGCGTGGGTCCCGCCGCGATGAGCTCGCCGAGCACGGTGCGTGCCGCCTCCACCTCCGGCCCGCCGAGCAGCAGCAGCGCCTGGGCCCTGATGTTGGCGAGCACCCGACGTCCGACCTCGTGCCGCTCGTCGTGATAGGTGTCGAGCAGCCCCTCGGAAACCCGGCCGCCGGCCACCGCGGCCAGCTTCCAGCCGAGGTTGGCCGCGTCCTGGAGGCCCAGGTTGAGCGCCTGGCCGCCGCTCGGCATCTGACGGTGGGCGGCGTCCCCGGCGAACAGCACCCGCCCGTGGCGGTACCGCTCCAGCTGCTGGTTGGCGTCGCCGAAGGCGTTGAGCCACACCGGGCGTCCGCCGCCGATGTCCTCGCCGGTGACCTGTCGCCATACGTCGACGACCTCGGCGAAGTCCGGCGGCGCCGTCCGCCGCCGGGCCGGGCGGCCGAACGCGTGCACCATCACCCGGGTGACCCCGTCGGGCATCCGCGCCGCGATCGCCAGCCCGTGCTCCCGGCGCTCGAAACGCCGGTTGGGGATGTCGATCCCGGCGATGTCCGCCCGCAGCAGCTCCCGCCCCGCCGGGGTCCCGGGAAAAGCCGCGCCGGTCAGCCGCCGCACGGTGCTGTCCTCGCCGTCGCAGGCGACGACGTACGCCGCCCGCAGCCGCCGTATGCCGTCCGGGGTGTCGGCCGTGACCTCCACGTACCCGTCCTCGGGTCCGTCGTGCTGGGTGAGTTCGCGCACCTCCCAGCCGCGCCGGACGTCGGCGCCGAGGGCCCCGGCCCAGTCCTGGAGGAGTTCCTCGGTCCTGGTCTGGGGCACCTTCCACTGGCCCGAGTACGGGCCGGGCACGGTCAGGTCCATCGGTACGCCGCCGAAGTGGCCGCGGGGCTCGCGCGGCGGGTCGCCGAGCGCGTCCAGCAGGCCGCGGCTGTCGAACAGCTCCACGGTGCGGGCGTGCAGCGTGGAGGCGCGGGACTCCGCGGTGGGGGTGCGCAGCCGTTCCAGTACGACGACGTCGGCGCCGCCGAGAAGGAGCTCGCCGGCGAGGAACAGGCCGACGGGGCCCGCCCCCACCACGATGACCCGGGTGGCCCGGGAGGTGTCGGTGGCCATGGTCAGCGGCTCTTCTCCGCGTGGTCCCTGGCGTGGCCCAGCGTGGCGCGGCTGTTGGTGCTCAGTGCGCCCTGGACGTAGTCGCGGGCGTCCTCGACGGTCGCGTCGGGGCCGAGGATCCGCTGGATGTTGTCCGGGTTGAGCACGACCGTGTGCTGCGAGGTGGCGGCGACCCCGCGCGGGTACTCCTCGAACGTCCACATACCGGTGTGCAGGGTCATCAGGGCCGGCAGGGTGACCTGCTTGTAGGCGATCGCGCGGTGCGGGAAGGTCACCCGGTACGACTTGGTGGTGTGCGTCGAGCCGTCCTTGGCCCGGGTGTCCATCTCCAGCACCTGCAGGCCGGGCGTGGGCTCCTCGAACCGGACGCGGGCCACATGCGGCAGCCGGTCCACCCAGCGGTCGGCCTCGTTGATGAAGTCGTAGACGTCCTTGGCCGAGCCCTCGATCAGCACCGTGTCCTCGAAGGAGAAGGTCAGCTCGCGCGTGGCGTGGGCCCGCTCGACGTTCTCCTTCAGGGCGGCCAGCTCCGAACGGGAGTTGCGGTCGACGGCCTCGTCGATCCAGGCGAGGCTCTCGGGGTCGTCGTCGATGGCGCGGTAGTCGTGCAGCAGCCGTACCAGCGCGTCACCGCCCGGCAGCTCCTCGATCACCCAGGTGCCGCCCATCGCGGCGACCGGGGGCGCGGGGACCTCCTGACGGAAGGTGATCCGTCGGTTCTCGGGGTCCAGGGTGCGTCGGGAGGTCCAGCTCTTGGCGGTGTCGTTGGCGGTGGCCCAGATACGGATGCGCTCCTCACGCTCACCCGACTCCAGGTGGTCCACGTGAATGGTGGGCGGGAAGATCTGCGGCCAGTTCTCCACCTCCGCGATCAGGCGGTAGACGGCTTCTGCGGGAGCCGAGACGGTGATCTCGTGCGCCACCTCGCGGGTCGTTGCTTCCGTCGTGGTCACGTCCTCGTCCTCTTCTTCCTGTTGTCGGTCCGGCGGTCGGGGGTCGGGTCCGGGCGGGTCCGGGCGGGTCCGGGCGAGCGCGGTGGGCCGAGCGGGCCTGGCAGGTCCAGGCGGGCTCGGTGGATCCGGACGAGCACCCGTCGGTCCGGCAGGCCCGTGGGCCTATGCGCGCCCTGGTCGGTCGGGGCGGGGTCGGGTCGGAGCTGGGTCAGAAGTTGCCCAGGCCGCCGCAGACGTTGATCGCCTGAGCGGTGACCGAGGCGGCGGTGTCGGAGGCGAGGTAGCCGACCATCCCGGCGACCTCCTCCGGGGTGGAGTAGCGGCCGAGCGGGATCTTGGCCTGGAACTTCTCGAGGATCGCGTTCTCGGTGGTCTCGTAGGCGGCGGCGTAGCCCTGACGGACCCGCTGGGCCATGGGGGTCTCGACGTAGCCGGGGCAAACCGCGTTGACGGTAATGCCGGTCGGCGCGAGCTCGTTGCCGAGAGCCTTCGTGAAGCCGACGACGCCGTGCTTGGAGGCGGAGTAGGGGGCGCCGAGGACCACGCCCTGCTTGCCGGCGGTGGACGCGATGTTGATGATCCGGCCCCAGCTGCGGCCGCGCATGCCGCCGGTGTTGAGCACCTCGCGGGTCAGCCGGAAGACGCTGTTGAGGTTGGTGTCGATGACGTCGTCCCACAGTTCGTCCGCGAGGTCGGCGGTCACTCCCCCGCCGCTGCGGCCGGCGTTGTTGACGAGGATGTCGACGGCACCGAAGCGGTCGACGGCGGCCTGCACGAAGGCGCGGACCGCGTCCCGCGAACGGACGTCCACGACGGCGCCGTCCGCCTCCACGCCCTCCTCCTGGAGCTGCTTGACCGTCGCGGCCACGTTGCCGGCGTCACGCGCGCCGATGAACACGCGGTGCCCGGCGGCGCCCAACTGCCGGGCGGCCGCCAGGCCGATGCCACTGGTGGCTCCGGTGATCAGTGCGACCCGCTGCGTCTGCTGCTGCGGCATGCTCTTTCAACTCCTCTGGATGGAAGGCTGCGTGGACTGCGAAAGGGGTGGGGGGTACCGCCGCCGGTCCAGTGGGGTGTCCGGCGGCGGCACACAGGCGTACGGCATCCCGCTGTGTCGGGCAGGGCAGGGCGAGGCGTCAGGCGGCGGCCTGCGTCCCGTCCTCCATCTGGGCGTTGACCGCGTCGACGAGGGCGCGCGGGGTGTTGCTCTCCGACAGGACGTCGTCGTCCAGGACGATGCCGTACTCGCGCTCGATGCGGCCGCCGGTCTCCAGGAGCGCCAGCGACTCGTAGCCGAGGTGCTCGAAGTCCTCGTCGAGGATGTCGCCGTCGAGGTCGACGGTCTCCTCTGCCCCGGCGCCCTCGATCAGGATGCGCTTGAGGTCGTCGAGGGTGAACTGCTGCGTTTCCACGTGGAGTTCCTTTCGGATGTTTCGGATGATTCCGATGGTTCGGGTGTCGGGGAGCGGTGGCCGGTCCCGGCGGTCAGGCGACCGCGCGTACGACCGCCGCCGAGTTGAAGCCGCCGTGGCCGCGGGCCAGCACCAGCGCCGTCCGCAGCGCGGCGTCGCGCGGCCGGTCGACGACCAGGTCGAGGGCGTAGTCGGGGGACGGCGTCACATGCACCGTCGGCGGGATCACTCCGTCGCGCATGGACAGGAACGCGGTGGCCAGGTCCAGGGGTGCCGCGCCCGAGGAGAGGCGGCCCGTCATCGTCTTCGGCGCGGTGACCGGGACGGCCCTCGGTCCGAAGACCGCCGTGATCGCTTCCGCCTCGATCCGGTCGAGCTCGGGGTCGGCCGCCGCGTCGCAGAACACGACGTCCACCTGCTCGGCCCCCACCCCGGCGTCGTCCAGGGCGAGTTCGATCGCCCGGCGCAGGCCCGGCGGACGTCCGCTGCCCGGCGCGGGGTCGAACGTCGCGGCGTACCCGGCGATCTCGCCGTAGATCCGCGCGTCGCGGGAGCGCGCCGACTCCTCGGACTCCAGGACGAGCAGCGCACCGCCCTCACCCGGCACATGACCGTCGGCCGCCCGGTCGAAGGGCAGATACGCCTGGCTGGGCTCGTCGCGTGTGGTCAGCCGCTGCGCGGCGAGCTGGGCGACCCAGCCCCACGGGCAGATGGAGGCGTCCACGGCCCCGGAGACCACGACCGCGGTGCCCTTGCGGATCTGCCGGCGTGCCTGCGCCACCGCGTCCAGACCGCCGGCCTGGTCGCTGACGACCACGCTGCTCGGGCCCTTCATGCCGTGTCTGATGGAGATCTGGCCACTGTTGACGGCGTAGAACCAGGCGAACGACTGGTACGCGCTGACGTACTGGCTGCCCCGGCTCCACAGTGCCTGCAGCTCACCCTGACCGAACTCGAAACCGCCCGACGAACTCGCCGTGACCACACCCATGCTGGACCCGGGCAGCTCCTGCGGCCGTATCCCGGCGTCCTCCAGCGCCCAGTCGGCGGCGACCAGCGCCAGCCGGGTCATCCGGTCGGTCTGCGGCAGCAGCCGGCTCGGCAGGTGCTCCTCGGCCGCGAAGCCGGGGATCTCACCGGCGAGCCGTGCCGGGTACCGCGACGGGTCGAAGCGGGTGATCCGCCCGATGCCGCTCTTGCCGGCGAGCGTCGCCTCCCAGTAGTCCCGGACACCCAGTCCGTTGGGGGCCGTGACGCCCAGCCCCGTCACCACCACCGCGGTCATGCCATGCTCCTCTCGGGACGGGCGAGCACCATCGCGCTCTGGAATCCGCCGAACCCGCTGCCCACCGTCAGCACCGCGTCGGTGAGCTGCTCGCGCGCGGTGACCGGCACGTAGTCGAGGTCGCACTCCGGGTCGGGGGTGTGCAGGTTCGCCGTGGGCGGCACCACGTGGTGCTCCATGGCCAGCGCGGACGCGGCGATCTCGATCGAGCCGATGGCGCCGAGCGAGTGCCCCACCATCGACTTGATGGAGCTCACGGGAGTGCGGTAGGCGTGCTCGCCCAGGCTCTTCTTGAACGCGGCCGTCTCGTGGCGGTCGTTCTGCTTGGTGCCGGAGCCGTGGGCGTTGATGTAGTCGATCCGGTCCGCGTTCATCCGGGCCTCGTCGAGCGCCACCGTGATGGCCTCGGCCATCTCCGCGCCGTCCGGCCTCAGACCGGTCATGTGGTACGCGTTGCTGCGGGTGGCGTAGCCGGCGATCTCGGCGTAGATGTGCGCCCCGCGCCGCCGGGCGCTCTCCAGTTCCTCCAGGACGAACACCGCGCACCCCTCACCGAGCACGAACCCGTTGCGGGTGCCGTCGAAGGGGCGCGAGGCCTGCTCCGGGTCCTCCCTGCGCGGGGTCGTCGCCTTGATGGCGTCGAAGCAGGCCATGGTGATCGGCGAGATCGGCGCGTCGGACGAGCCGGCGATCATCACGTCGGCCGAGCCCTCGCGGATCAGCTCGACCGCGTAACCGACCGAGTCGATGCCGGAGGTGCAGCCGGTGGACACCACGGAGTTGGGGCCCTCCGCGCCGACCGTCCAGGCGACCTCGGCCGAGAAGGAGCTGGGGACGAAGTAGTTGTACAGATGCGGTACGGCGTACTCGTGGTCCACCAGGTGCAGCCGGCCGCCGTCGCTGACGATCCGGTACTCCTCGTCCAGACCCGTCGTGGCGCCGACCGCGCTGCCGATGGTGACGCCCACCCGGTGCGGATCGTGGGCGGCGAGGTCGATCCCGCTGTCGGCGACCGCCCCGCGTGCCGCGACCACGGCGAACTGGGCGGCCCGGTCCATCCGCCGGATCTCCTGCGGGGCGAGCCCGTGCTGCTCCGGGTCGAAGTCCATCTCCGCGGCGACCCGCGACCGGAAGGGGCTCGGGTCGAAGAAGGTGATCCCCCGCGTGGCGGTGCGGCCTTCGCTCAGCATGTCCCAGAAGGGGTCCTTGCCGACGCCGCCCGGCGCGAGCACCTCGATTCCGGTGATGACGACGCGACGGCCGCTCATCGGGAGGCCTCCCAGGAGTAGAAGCGGGTGGCCATCGCGTCGGCGGGGGACCGCCAGGTGGCCGGGTCGTACGCCTGTATGTAGGGCTTCAGGTCCTCGCTGATGCGCACGAAGCGCTCGTCCGACTTGGCCTTCTCGATCAGCTCGCCGCCGTTGTCCGCGTCGAAATCCTGGAGATGGAAATAAAGGCCTTGGTACTGGAAGAGCTGGCGGCGTCGAGTGCCCATCAGGTGCGGCATCTCGGACTCGTCGAACGCGCCGAACAAACTGGCGACTTCGGCTGCCGAGCCCGGTTCCATCCGAGCCACGATCAAAGTGCTGTGCATGAGCTCTCTCCTTGGAAAAGGGTGCGTGGGACGTGGGGGAACGGGAAGGGAAAGTCGAATTCCGTCAGTCGATGCCCCGGCAGATGTGCGGGCGGTCGCTGTCGTTCTCGTCGTCCTCACCGGCCAGGAGCCAGGCGGGCGCCGGCGGCACGAGCGTGTCGTGCCCGTCGTACGACGGGGATTCGGTCTCGGAGTACATCTGGGTCTCACCTCCCTCGGGACGTACTCAGTCCTTGATCTCGCAGATGGGCACACCGGCGGCGAGGGAGGCGCCGACCTCGGCCGACAAGTCCTTGATGGTGCCGGTCTTGTGGGCGTTGAGGGGCTGTTCCATCTTCATGGCCTC
>NZ_JBHVYZ010000025.1:60145-109252 GCF_042880295.1 Streptomyces sp. NPDC058307 | reverse complement strand
GGTCCGGCGAACGGCCCGTGGTGGCTAACGGTCCCTACTGGCGCAGGGCGACCGCAACCTCCTGGGGGCGCGGGGAACTGCGCGACCAGCCCCCACCGGCCCCACGACCACACCCTCGTACGACGAGGGGTCCGGCTGATCCTGGACGGCGAGCCAGATCTCGTGGCCGAGGCGTGGAGGCGGCACGTGTGCGCGGTGACGGCCTGCCCGCGCGGGCCGTCACCGAACGCGAGGAGGAGAACCCCTGTTCATCAGCGCGAAGACCCCTGCTGCACAAGCTCGGGAGGCGGGACCGCCTGGAGCTGACCCGGTACGCGGCAGGGGCCGGGCTCATCGACCCCTGAGGCCGGCCCTGACACCTCGGACACTCCGGCGCCGCCGCATCACGTACGTGCCCGCCAGCCCGACCCCGCCGAGCGCCAGCGCCACTCCCACCGCCCGCTCCCAGCCGGCCGGCCCCGTACTGCCGCCGACGCCGCCCTGCACACCGAGCGTCGGAAGCGGCGTGGGCACACTCACGGCGGCGGTGCCCCTGTGTGGCAGCACCTCACAGGCGATGCCGTCGTCACGTCCCTGGTCCTCGTCGAGCCGGTTGGGGTCGGTGCGGTCGAGGTCGAACTGTGCCTGCGCGTCCTCCTGGAAGCGGAAGTCGGCGCAGTCCAGGTCGCCTTGGGCGTGTGCGACGCCGGTCAGTGGTCCGGCGGTGGCCAGGACGGCCAGCGCGGCGCCGGTGAGCGTGATGCGTATTGCCATGGGTCGTGCCTTTCGGGTGGGGCCGGAACAGCCGTCACCGCGACCCTAGGGACGCGCCCGGCGTCCGGCCCGTGGAGCTGGGCCGAACGGGCGCGCGCCGTCACCGTCGTGTCGTCACAGGAGTGCGTCCCAGTCCTCGTCGAAGTCCGCGGGGTTCAGGAGCAGCACGTCCGCCGACTCGGCCGGGCCCCGCAGGGACTGTTCCGTCCAGATGCACTTGCCCGTGGGGGTGTAGCGGGCGCCCCAGCGGGTGGAAAGTGCCGAGATGAGCTGGAGGCCCCGGCCGCCCTCGTCGGTCTCCGCGGCGTGGCGGATACGGGGCATGGTCTGGCTGCCGTCGTAGACCTCGCAGATCAGCTCGGTGGTGTGCAGCAGACGCAGTCGTACGGGCCCTCGGGCGTGCCGGACGACGTTGCCCACCAGTTCGCTGACCAGGAGTTCCGTGGTGGCGGAGAGGTCGTCAAGGTCCCAGGCCGCGAGTTGTTCGCGGACGTGCCCGCGGGCCTGGCTCGCCGCCTTCGGGTCCTCGGGCAGGGACCAGGCGGCCATCCGGTCGGCCGGGAGCGCGTGCAGACGGGCCACCAGCAACGCCGCGTCGTCGGCCGCCGGCTGGTCCGCCGGCAACAGACCGGCCGTCAGCCGGTCGCACAGCCGCTCGAGGTCCACGGCGGTCCCGTCGGCGTGCGCGGCGCCGAGCAGCCGTGCCAGCTCCGCCATGCCCTCGTCGATCTCCCGCCTCGCCGACTCCACCAGCCCGTCGGTGTACAGCACGAGCAGGCTGCCCTCGGGCACCTCCAACTCGGTTGTCTCGAACGGGGGCTTGGCCGCGCCCAGCGGGGGATCGGCGTCCGGTTCGGGGAAGTGCACGGTTCCGTCGGGCCGTACCAGAGCGGGCGGTGGATGGCCGGCCCGGGCGATGGAGCAGACCCGGGTCGTCGGGTCGTAGAGCGCGTAGAGACAGGTGGCGTACGACGCCTCGCCCATGCCGCCGACGATGTCGTTGAGGTGGCCGAGGATCTCGTCGGGCGGCAGCTCCAGGTCGGCCAGGGTGTGCACCGCGGTGCGCAGCCGGCCCATGGTGGCCGCCTCGGGCAGGCCGTGGCCCATCACGTCGCCGACGACCAGCGCGACCTGTCCACCGGACAGCGGGATGATGTCGTACCAGTCGCCGCCCACGTCCGCGCCCTGCCCGGCCGGCAGATAACGCGCGGACGCCGTGCACGCGGGCAGGTCGGGCAGGGCCTGGGGCAGCAGGCTGCGCTGGAGTTCCCGGGACCGGGTGTGCTCGGCGTCGTAGAGGCGGGCCCGCTCCAGGGACTGGGCGACCAGGGCGGTGATCGTGGTGAGCAGCGCGCGTTCCTCGTCGTCGAGGAGCCGGTGCCGGTCGAAGGAGACCACGCAGACGCCGAAGGTGTGCCCGGACGCCGTCAGCGGCAGGAACGCCCAGGACTTCTTGTCGCCGCGGGTGGGGAAGTCGGCGAGTTCGGGATAGCGGGTGGCGTACTCGCGTGCCGAGGAGATGAACAGGGGCAGGCCGGACGCGATCGTGTCCCAGGCGGGGTCGCCGGTCGTCGACCGGCGGCGGCTGTCGAGGAGGGCCACGAAGTCCCGGGGGTAGCCGACCGCACCGACGTGGTGGAGCCGGTCGCCCTCGCTGACCTGGACCATCAGCCCGGAGGCGGCGAACGGCGGCAGCACCCGGCGGGCGACCGCGTCCACCACGTCCCGGGAGGTCGTCGCCTTGGCGAGCTCCGTGGTCAACTCGGCGATCCGCACCGCCCGCTCGGCCGCGGCCCGCTCCGCCGCCTGCCGCTCCTGCGCCAGCCGGCGCTTCTCCGTGACGTCCTGGAAGTAGAGGGTGCGGCCGTCGGGTCCCGGCACCAGCCGTACATGCAGTCGCCGCCGGCACTCCGCGATGTACACGTCGAACCCGGCCGACCTCTCCTCGGCCGCGGCCTGCAGACAGCCCTCCTTGAGACCCGGGACCTGTCGGGTGGCCGGCAGGTCCCACAGCAGGCGCCCGAACAACTCCTCCTCGGAGAAGCCGAGGAAGCGTTCCGCCTCCAGGTTGGCGAAGGTGATCCGCCACTCGTCGTCCACCGCGAGGAAGCCGTCGCTCATGTGCCGCAGGGCCCTGCCGAGGGCGTCCCGGGCGGTGCGCGACTCGTTGCTCTCCCAGCCCACCCCGATCATCCGCAGAGGCTCGCCCTGCTCGTCGTAGGTGGCCCGGCCGCGGGCCTGTGTCCAGCCCCAGGTGCCGTCCAGGCGCCGTACGCGGTACTCGGCCTCGTAGACGCTGTGGTCGAGGATGGCCTGCTGCGCCGCCGCGAGCGTGGGTGCCAGATCGTCGGGGTGGACGATGCGCATCCAGTTGTCGATCCGGCCGGTGAAGTCGGCCGGGCGGGTGCCGTACAGCGCCAGGGCGGCCTCGTCCCAGATCAGGTCGCCGTTGCGGATATCCCAGTCCCACGAGCCGACCTGCACCTCCTTCAGGGCCTGCCGGAGCCGTTCGCCGCCCAGTTCCGCCTGCGGGGGGCCCGACGGCGGCGGGGCCTGGGCCATGCGGTCCTCGGTCCAGGCGACGACGTCCCGCAGGAAGCCCCAGTGTTCCGGGGTGGGTTCACCCCGCTCGCCGGCCAGGACGGTCAGCGCGCCGATGCTGCGCCGGCCGCTGAACACGGGCAGGGCGGCGAGGCCGGTACCGGGCCAGGGCGCCGCCCCCTGTTGCGCGTCCTCGGACAGCGGCACCCACACGCCCTTGCCCTGCTGGAGCGCGCGGGCCGGGGCCAGCGGGCCCTCCTGGTCGACGATCTCCCAGGAGCGGGTGAGTGCGGCAGGCAGACCGGCGGACGACACCAGGCGCAGGGCGGACATCGGGCCGCGCAGGTGCATGGTCCCGCCGAGCGCGCCCAGCTCACCGACCGCGTGCCCGAGCGCCAGCCGGAAGACCTCGCTCTCGGTCGCACCAGGGGTGACCGTGCCGAGGAGAGCGAGCCGCGCGTTCATGGAGGGAACTTATCGTTCCCGTTTCCCTTCGAAACCTGCTTCACAGTTTCCGACGAGCTGTTTTCCGACACTCCCTTACCTCAACTCCCCATGCTTCACAGGAAGTTGCCGAAATCTAGGCCGTGTACCGTGCCGTCGCACCGGGCAGGTACCCGATCATGAGGAGCGGCATGGACATCGGTGTCTTCATCCCCATCGGCAACAACGGCTGGCTCATCTCGAAGAGTTCCCCGCAGTACATGCCGACCTTCGCGCTCAACAAGGCGGTCGTGCAGAAGGCCGAGGAGCACGGGTTCGACTTCGCCCTCTCGATGATCAAACTCAAGGGCTTCGGCGGCGAGACCGAGTTCTGGGACCACTGCCTGGAGTCGTTCACGCTGATGGCGGGCCTGGCCGCGGTCACCGAGCGGATCAGGCTGTACGCCTCCACACCGATCCTCGCCCTCCCGCCGGCCATCGTCGCCCGTATGGCGGTCACCGTCGACTCCATCGCCCCGGGGCGGTTCGGCGTCAACATCGTCACCGGCTGGGCGCCCGGCGAGTACACACAGATGGGCGTGTGGCCCGGCGACGAGCACTTCGGCAACCGGTACGCGCGCGCCGAGGAGTACGTGACGGTGATGAAGGAGCTGTGGAGCGAGGGCGTCAGCAACTTCAAGGGCGAGTTCTACGAGATGGACGACTGCGTGCTCTCACCGCGCCCGGCGAACGGGCACATCGACATCGTGGCCGCCGGACAGAGCGGCACGGGCATGCGGTTCGCCGCCGGGCACGCCGACTACAACTTCATCCTCGGCAGCGGTGTGAACACCCCGCTCGCCTTCGCGGACAGCGCGGCCACGCTCGTGGACGCCGCGCGCGAGACCGGCCGGGACGTCGGTGCGCTGTCCCTGTTCATGGTCATCGCCGACGAGAGCGACGAGGCCGCCCGCGCGAAGTGGGACGACTACCACGCGGGCGCCGACCGCGCGGCGCTGGCGTACATGGCGGGGGAGTCGGCCACGGACACCACCGCCGACGACTCCTCCACGGCCCGCACCATCGTGCTGCCCGAGGGCGCGGTGAACTTCAACATGGGGACGCTCGTCGGGTCGTACGAGAGTGTCGCGCGCATGCTCGACGAGATCGCCGGGGTCGAGGGCACCAAGGGGATCATGCTCGTCTTCGACGACTTCCTCGACGGGATCGAGAAGTTCGGGACGCGGATCCAGCCGTTGATGCGGTCGCGGGAGGGGCGGGCATGAGAAGAGGGCCGGCGCTGTCTCGCACCGGCCCCTTCCGCACAGGTCGCTCAGTCTGTGCCGAACTCCATGGCGGCCCGGTCCAGCAGGGCCTCGTCCTCCGAGACCTCGCCGCGGGAGGCGATCGCCTCGGCGCCGCCCTCGGGCAGTTCCGGCATGGTGCCGATCAGCCCGGTCGCGGCGGCCTGGGAGGCGCCGATCGTGGGGCTGCCGGTGCCGATGAGGCCGAGACCCGCGTACTGCTCCAGTTTGGCGCGGGAGTCGGCGATGTCGAGGTTGCGCATGGTGAGCTGGCCGATCCGGTCCACCGGGCCGAAGGCCGAGTCCTCGGTGCGCTCCATCGACAGCTTGTCCGGGTGGTACGAGAACGCCGGGCCCGTGGTGTCGAGGATCGAGTAGTCCTCGCCGCGCCGCAGACGCAGGGTGACCTCGCCGGTGATCGCCGCGCCGACCCAGCGCTGGAGCGACTCGCGGATCATCAGGGCCTGCGGGTCCAGCCAGCGGCCCTCGTACATTAGACGGCCCAGGCGCCGACCCTCGTTGTGGTACTGGGCGACGGTGTCCTCGTTGTGGATCGCGTTGACGAGACGCTCGTAGGCCGCGTGCAGCAGGGCCATGCCGGGGGCCTCGTAGATGCCGCGGCTCTTCGCCTCGATGATCCGGTTCTCGATCTGGTCGGACATGCCCAGGCCGTGCCGGCCGCCGATCGCGTTGGCCTCCATGACCAGGTCGACGGCGGAGCCGAACTCCTTGCGGTTGATGGTCACCGGGCGGCCCTGGTCGAAGCCGATCGTCACGTCCTCGGGCGCGATCTCGACCGACGGGTCCCAGAACTTGACGCCCATGATCGGCTCGACGGTCTCGATGCCGGTGTTGAGGTGCTCCAGGGTCTTGGCCTCGTGCGTGGCGCCCCAGATGTTGGCGTCGGTGGAGTACGCCTTCTCCGTCGAGTCCCGGTACGGCAGCTGGTGCGCGACCAGCCACTCCGACATCTCCTTGCGGCCGCCGAGCTCGGTCACGAAGTCCGCGTCCAGCCAGGGCTTGTAGATCCGCAGGTTCGGGTTGGCGAGCAGGCCGTAGCGGTAGAACCGCTCGATGTCGTTGCCCTTGAAGGTCGAACCGTCGCCCCAGATCTGGACGTTGTCGTCCATCATGGCCCGCACCAGCAGCGTGCCGGTCACGGCACGGCCCAGCGGCGTGGTGTTGAAGTACGCCCGCCCGCCCGAGCGGATGTGGAACGCGCCGCAGGTGAGCGCGGCCAGGCCCTCCTCGACCAGCGCGGCCCGGCAGTCGACCAGGCGCGCGATCTCGGCACCGTAGGCCTGCGCGCGGCCGGGCACCGAGTCGATGTCGGGCTCGTCGTACTGCCCGATGTGCGCGGTGTAGGTGCAGGGGATGGCGCCCTTGTCGCGCATCCACGCGACCGCGACGGAGGTGTCGAGACCGCCGGAGAAGGCGATGCCGACGCGTTCGCCGGCGGGGAGGGACGTGAGGACCTTGGACATAGGAAGATTATGCATGACTGCGTATGGTCATGCAAAGCCCCTGGTGTCGCCCCGCGCGTGATGCACGTCATCGTGTCCCGCGCGTGATGCACGTCATCGTGGGGCCGACCCGCGGCGGGCGCGGGGGCCGCGCGGCGCGGGCGCCGTGGCCGACCCTGGCGCCGTGGCCGGCTCGGGCCGTGCCGCTCCGGCAAGCGCCTACCCTTGACCCATGACCATCAGCAGCGACCGGAGCCCGGCAGTGGACGTTTCATCTCCGAAAACGTACGAAGTGCGCACTTACGGGTGCCAGATGAACGTCCACGACTCCGAGCGATTGTCCGGACTGCTGGAGGAAGCGGGATACGTGCCCGCCCCCGAGGGCTCCGACGGGGACGCCGACGTCGTCGTCTTCAACACCTGCGCGGTCCGGGAGAACGCCGACAACCGGCTCTACGGCAACCTCGGCCGGCTCGCGCCGCGCAAGGCCTCGCGGCCCGGTATGCAGATCGCGGTCGGCGGCTGTCTCGCGCAGAAGGACCGCGACACCATCGTGAAGAAGGCGCCCTGGGTGGACGTCGTCTTCGGCACCCACAACATCGGCAAGCTGCCCGTCCTGCTGGAACGCGCGCGCGTGCAGGAGGAGGCGCAGGTCGAGATCGCCGAGTCGCTGGAGGCGTTCCCGTCCACGCTGCCGACCCGGCGCGAGAGCGCCTACGCGGCCTGGGTGTCGATCTCCGTCGGCTGCAACAACACCTGCACCTTCTGCATCGTCCCGGCGCTGCGCGGCAAGGAGAAGGACCGCCGCACCGGCGACATCCTCGCCGAGATCGAGGCACTGGTCGGCGAGGGCGTCTCCGAGATCACCCTCCTCGGCCAGAACGTCAACGCGTACGGCTCCGACATCGGCGACCGCGAGGCGTTCAGCAAGCTGCTGCGCGCGTGTGGCGCGATCGAGGGCCTGGAGCGAGTCCGCTTCACCTCCCCGCACCCGCGCGACTTCACCGACGACGTGATCGCGGCGATGGCCGAGACGCCGAACGTCATGCCGCAGCTCCACATGCCCCTGCAGTCCGGCTCGGACACGGTCCTGAAAGCGATGCGCCGCTCGTACCGGCAGGAGCGCTACCTGGGGATCATCGAAAAGGTGCGGGCCGCCATCCCGCACGCGGCGATCACCACCGACATCATCGTGGGCTTCCCCGGCGAGACCGAGGAGGACTTCGAGCAGACCATGCACGTCGTCCGCGAGGCCCGCTTCACACAGGCCTTCACCTTCCAGTACTCCAAGCGTCCCGGGACACCGGCGGCCACCATGGAGAACCAGATCCCCAAGGAGGTCGTCCAGGCGCGCTACGAGCGTCTCGTCGCCCTCCAGGAGGAGATCTCCTGGGAGGAGAACAAGAAGCAGGTCGGCCGCACCCTGGAGCTGATGGTCGCCGAGGGCGAGGGCCGCAAGGACGGCGCCACCCACCGCCTCTCCGGCCGCGCCCCCGACAACCGCCTGGTCCACTTCACCAAGCCCGACCAGGAGGTCCGCCCCGGCGACGTGGTCACGGTCGAGATCACCTACGCCGCCCCCCACCACCTCCTCGCCGAGGGCGCCGTCCTCGACGTGCGCCGCACGCGCGCGGGGGACGCGTGGGAGAAGCGGAACGCGGCCGAGGCGGCGAAGCCGGCGGGCGTCCTGCTGGGCCTCCCGAAGATCGGGGTCCCCGAGCCGCTGCCGGCGGCCACGAGCGGCTGCGTGGCGCACTGAGCGGAGAGCGGGCCATGGCACGCTGGGTGGTCCTCGTACAGGCCAGTACAGAGGGCGGGATCGAGGACGCCTCCGAGGAGGCGGCCCGCTTCGAGGGCACCCAGGAGCAGGCCCGCGCCCGTCTCTACGAGATCGCCTGCACGCATCGCCCGCGCTCCGGGCTGCGCCAGAAGCGCCGGGAGGTCTACCGGATCGGGGACGGAGATACCTACTACGCGTGCATCAAGGGCGTGGTGTCCACCTTCCGCGTGACCTACCAGTTGGCCGAACTGGTGTGGAGTACGGGACCCGAGCCGAAGCGGCCCTGACGGCCCTGACGGCCCTGACGATAGGCTCCCGATCATGCTCGTCGCCGCCGCAGTCTGCCCCTGCCCGCCTCTTCTCGTCCCCGAGGTCGCGGCGGGTGCCGCGCCCGAACTGGACGCCGCGCGAGCCGCCTGCACGGACGCGCTCGGTGTGCTCGCCGCCGCTCGGCCCGCACTGCTCGTGGTCGTCGGGCCCGCGGAGCGGAGCGGGCGCGGTGTGCTCCCCGAGGGCAGCCGTGGGTCGTTCCGTGGCTTCGGCGTGGATCTCGACGTGCGGCTCGGCAGGGACGACGTGCGGCTCGGCGGGGACGACGTGCGGCTCGGCGGGGACGCGGAGTCCGAGCGTGAGCTCCCGGCCTCCCTCGCTGTCGCCGCCTGGCTGCTGGAGCGCACCGGCTGGTCCGACGCCCCGATCGAGGGACTCGGGGTGGGGGAACCTCTGGAGCCCGAGCGGTGTATCAAGACCGGAAGGGACATCGCCGCCCGGGCCGAGCGGGTGGCGCTGCTGGTGATGGGCGACGCCAGCGCCTGCCGCACGCTCAAGGCACCCGGCTACCTCGACGAGCGCGCGGCCCCCTTCGACGCGGAGGTCGCGCGTGCGCTGGGTACGGCCGACGTGGCGGCCCTGCGAGCGCTGGACGCCGAGCTGGCGTACGAACTGAAGGCCTCCGGCCGGGCCTGCTGGCAGGTCCTCGCGGGCGCGGCGGAGGGCGCGGACCTCGGCGGCTCGCTGCTGTACGAGGACGCACCGTACGGCGTGGGGTACGTGGTCGCGACCTGGTCCTGACGGCCGTAGGAACAGCCGCGGGGACCGCGGGGCGACAGGGGCCGTAGGGGTGCCCCTGGTGGGTCCTGGGTGAGGGCCGTAGGGACCCCCGGGTGGGCCCTGGGCGGGGCCCGGCAAACGGCGGACGGCCCGGGGCGTTCCTGCCCCGCGGCCGTCCGTCGATGTGCCGTCCTGCCGTTCAGGAAGCCGGCGGCGGTGAGGTCGGTGGCGCGCTGCCGCCCCCCGGTCCCTCTGTGCCGTCGTTGTGCGCGAGTCGGTCCATGGCGTCCTTGGCCTTGCCCGTGCCGGTCTGGATCCTGTCGCTGTACTTGCCCTTGGTCTTCTCGTCCACGACCTTCGCGGCCTTGTCGAGACCGTGCTGGATCTTGCCCCCGTGCTGCTGCGCGAGGCCGGAGACCTTGTCCTTGGCCGGGCTGAGCTTGGCCTTGAAATTGTCCAGGAGACCCATCGCTTGCCTTCCCACGCGGGACAGTTACGTGCGGGCGCCTTCGCCGGCCTCATGATCGGCCGCGTCGTCGGCGGACTGCTGCTTGGGGATCTCGACGCTCTCGGCGCCGGCATCCTCGACGGCCTCCGTCGCCGTCGAGCCGTCCGGGTCCTTTGCCGCGGCGGTCTGGCCGACCTCGACCTGCGGCTCGACCCGCGTCTCGCCCTCGGTCTCGGTCCGAGTGCCGGCCTTGGCCTCTGCTCCGGCCCCGGCCTCGGCGTCGGTCGATCCCTTCGCTTCTGCCGCCTCCTCCGCCGCGGGCTCGGTCGTCGGGATGTCGGCCTGCGCCTCGGCGGTTGACGCCTCCTCCGTGGCCTTCGACCTGCGGAGAAGTCGTGCGAAAACGCCCATATCCACTCCATACGTTACTCATGCGGGGGAAATCCCGCGTCGTCCGGTGCGCCCGGTTGCGCCATCCGGATCGCCGCCTCCTTGAACAGGGCGGCGGAAACCACGCAACTGGCAACGACCCCGGACCCGGCCCGTCACGTAACTCGTTCGAGGTGGTGCCCCGAGGTTTGCGAGACTGGGGCGGTGAGCAGCGCACCCCCCACCCCCCGCGTCATCGCCGTCGTCGGACCCACCGCGGCCGGAAAGTCCGATCTGGGCGTTTTTCTCGCCCAGCGACTGGGGGGCGAGGTCGTCAACGCAGACTCCATGCAGCTCTACCGGGGGATGGACATCGGCACCGCCAAGCTGACGCCCGTGGAACGTGACGGCGTCCCGCACCACCTCCTGGACATCTGGGACGTGACGGTCACCGCGTCCGTCGCCGAGTACCAGCGGCTGGCCCGCGCCCGGATCGACGCGCTGCTCGCAGAGGGCCGCTGGCCGATCCTCGTCGGCGGTTCCGGCCTGTACGTCCGCGGGGCCGTCGACAACCTGGAGTTTCCCGGCACCGACCCCGAGGTCAGGGCCCGGCTGGAGGAGGAGCTCGTCCTGCGCGGCTCCGGCGCGCTGCACGCCCGGCTGGCCGCCGCCGACCCCGAGGCCGGGCGGGCGATCCTGCCCAGCAACGGCCGCCGTATCGTCCGGGCCCTCGAAGTGATCGAGATCACCGGCAAACCCTTCACCGCCAATCTCCCCGGCCACGACTCCGTCTACGACACCGTCCAGATCGGCGTCGACGTGGCGCGGCCCGAGCTCGACGAGCGCATCGCGCGCCGAGTCGACCGGATGTGGGAGGCGGGCCTCGTGGACGAGGTACGGGGGCTGGAGGCGCGAGGGTTGCGCGAGGGGCGCACGGCCTCCCGCGCGCTCGGGTACCAGCAGGTGCTCGCGGCGCTCTCGGGGGAGTGCACGATGGAAGACGCGCGGGCCGAGACCGTCCGTGCCACGAAACGCTTCGCGCGCCGTCAGGATTCATGGTTCAGGCGCGATCCGCGGGTGCACTGGTTGAGTGGGGCTGCGGCGCACCTGGGAGAACTTCCGCAGCTCGCACTGGCATTGGTCGAACGACCGGTCACAGCCTGATCACGTCCTGGCATCGGGACGCTCCGGCCGTCATCCCGGCCTCCGGCTCCGTGCCATCATCGAGCTTCGATCGACCAAGTGGAGTCCGAGTTGGGAGGGCGCGTGGCGATGGAGGCCGGCCCTCGCGACACCGCACAAGGCACCGAGCCCCTCACCGTCGACAGCGGTGAACCGGAGCAGGACGCGGAGCGTCTGAGCCCCGACGGGCCCGACGACACCCAGGGCGGTGTGACCGCCGACGGTCCCGAGCCCGAGGAGATGTTCCCGGGCGGGGAAGAGGTCGAGGTCGAGCTGCGCCCACAGCGCCGCCTGCGGATCTGGCAGCTCGCGCCCATCGTCTCGCTGGCCGCGGTCGGCTCCCTGATGTTCGCCTTCCCGCTGGCCTTCGACTTCGGCGACAGCGGAGCGGTGATCGCGATGCTGGGCCTGCTGATCTGCTCCTGCGCGGCCGGCTGGGGCATGATGGCCGCGCGCCGCGTTGGTTACACGTGGCCGGGCCTGCCACGGCGCGGTGAGGACCGCAGGGCCGACTGGCGGATCGCGACCGCATACGTCCTGCTCGTGGCGCTGGTGATCGTGCTGGCCGTATGGCGCGTGGCAAGGCTGCGCTAGCGGCTTTTCGCTTCCGAGGGCGTGGAGAACTGCGCGACGGGCCCTCAGCGGCCCGCATCGTACGATCGAGACATGAGCACCCGGATCGCCTTCCTCAAGGGCCACGGCACCGAGAACGACTTCGTGATCGTCCCGGACCCCGAGAACGCCCTCGACCTGCCCCCCGCCGCCGTCGCCGCCCTGTGCGACCGCCGGGCCGGCATCGGCGGTGACGGCCTGCTCCACGTCGTACGGTCCGCCGAGCACCCCGAGGCCGCGCACCTGGCCGGGGAGGCCGAGTGGTTCATGGACTACCGCAACGGTGACGGTTCCATCGCGGAGATGTGCGGCAACGGCGTACGCGTCTTCGCCCGCTATCTCCAGCATGCCGGTCACATCACCGAGGGCGACCTCGCGGTGGCCACGCGCGGAGGCGTGAAGAGGGTGCACATCGCGAAGAACGGCGACGTCACCGTCGGCATGGGCAAGGCGCTGCTCCCCGACGGGGACGTCACGGTGAGCGTCGGTGACCGCAGCTGGCCCGCACGGAACGTGAACATGGGCAACCCGCACGCCGTGGCCTTCGTGGACGACCTCGCACACGCCGGCAACCTGTACTCCGCGCCGCCCTTCAGCCCTGCCACCGCCTACCCGAGCGGGGTCAACGTCGAGTTCGTGGTCGACCGCGGCCCCCGTCACGTCGCCATGCGCGTGCACGAGCGCGGGGCGGGCGAGACCCGGTCCTGCGGCACGGGCGCGTGTGCCGTCGCCGTGGCCACGGCCCGCAGGGACGGCGTCGACCCGGCGGCCACCGGCAGCCCGGCGACACACACCGTCGACGTGCCCGGCGGCACCCTGGTGATCACCGAACAGGCCGACGGCGAGATCGAGATGACCGGCCCCGCGGTGATCGTCGCCGAGGGCGAGATCGAAGCCGACTGGCTTGAAAACGCGGTTCGTTGACCATATGAATCATAAAGATCGCAGTGCTGGAGGCATGGATCCCCAGCCCTCGACCCCTTGTGCGAGGCGGAATCACGGTCAGTCGCAGGTCAGCTGCCGCGGAATCGTAAACCTACAAACCTTCGCTCGAATGGGTGATCCGTTTCACGCTCGCCGAGAGGCGGTCCGGCGGGCGTGATGGGCTCGGTAGCATCAAGCACCGGCCCGGACGGGGGACAGATGCCATCCCCTGAGCCGTGTCCGCCATGGGGCACCCCGTCCGCCGGTCCACGCAGCCGGAGGTGCCCATGAGTGCGGAGGCGACGAACCCCGCGACCCCAGGTCCGGTAGCAGGCCCGGCCGCCCGTTGGCGGGCGCGGATCGACCTGCGCCGCCTGGGCCGCGCCGCGCTGCTCGGCCCCGCCGCCCGCGACCGGCTGCCCGACGCCATCGGCCACGTCGCCGAGGCCCACCGCGCCCACTACCACGACGCCGACCTGGAACCCCTGCGCCGCGCCTGGGTCCTGGCCGAGTCCTCGCACCGCGGTCAGATGCGCAAGAGCGGTGAGCCGTACATCACACACCCGCTCGCCGTGACCCTGATCCTCGCCGAACTCGGCGCCGAGACCACCACCTTGACGGCCTCCCTGCTCCACGACACGGTCGAGGACACCGAGGTGACCCTCGACCAGGTCGGCGAGGAGTTCGGCGCGGAAGTCCGCTTCCTCGTCGACGGCGTCACCAAGCTGGAGAAGGTCGACTACGGCGCCGCCGCCGAGCCCGAGACCTTCCGCAAGATGCTCGTCGCCACCGGCAACGACGTCCGCGTGATGTCGATCAAGCTCGCCGACCGGCTGCACAACATGCGCACCCTCGGCGTGATGCGCCCCGAGAAACAGGCCCGCATCGCCAAGGTCACCCGCGACGTCCTCATCCCGCTCGCCGAACGCCTCGGCGTCCAGGCCCTCAAGACCGAGCTGGAGGACCTGGTCTTCGCGATCCTCCACCCCGAGGAGTACGAGCACACGCGTGAGTTGATCGTCGACAACGCCTCCCGCGCGGACGACCCGCTCGCCGAGATCGCCGACGAGGTGCGGGGGGTGCTGCGCGAGGCCGGGATCCCGGCCGAAGTCGTCATCCGGCCGCGCCACTTCGTCTCCGTGCACCGCACGGCCCGCAAGCGCGGCACACTGCGCGGCGCGGACTTCGGCCGTCTGCTGGTCCTGGTCGGCGAGGACGCGGACTGCTATGCCGTCCTGGGCGAACTGCACACCTGTATGACGCCGGTCGTCTCGGAGTTCAAGGACTTCATCGCCGTACCGAAGTTCAACCTGTACCAGTCGCTGCACACCGCTGTGGCCCGCGGCGACGGCCAGGTCGTCGAGGTCCTCATCCGCACCCACCAGATGCACAAGGTCGCCGAGGCCGGAGTGGTCGCGCTCGGCAATCCGTACGCGTCCCCCTCGGACCCCTCGGAGGAGCAGAGCGCGAACCCCGACGAGGAGCGGGTGGACCCCACCCGGCCCGGCTGGCTCTCCCGGCTCCTCGACTGGCAGGCGGCCGCGCCCGACGCCGACACCTTCTGGTCCACCCTGCGCGAGGACCTCGCCCAGGACCGGGAGATCACCGTCTTCCGGCCCGACGGCGGCACCCTGGGCCTGCCCGAGGGCGCGACCTGTGTGGACGCCGCGTACGCGCAGTACGGCGAGGACGCGCACGCGTGCCTGGGCGCTCGCGTCAACGGCCGTCTGGCGACCCTGAGCACCGTTCTGAGGGACGGCGACACCGTCCAGCTCCTCATGGGCCAGGATCCGGCCGCCGAACCCTCCAAGGAGTGGCTGGAGCACGCCCACACCCCCGCGGCGCGGATCGCCATCCAGCGGTGGATCGCGACGCATCCCTCCCACGAGGCGCCGGAGGCGGCCGGGGAGCGGAGCGGGACGACCGGCGTGATGGCCGAGGACGGGCAGGCCGCGCAGGCCGCCCGGAGGGACGCCAACCCCTTCCGGGCCTTCGCGGCAGAGCCGCCGGCCACGGACATGCCCGACAGTGCGGGCGGGATCATCGGCGAGCCGCAGACCTCCGGCGACCAGGCCGCTGTCGCCCTCGTCGACCAGCCCGGCGCGACCGTACGGCTGGCGGGCTGCTGCACACCCGTGCCGCCCGACGAGATCACCGGGTTCGCCGTGCGCGGGGGAGTGGTCACCGTGCACCGCGTCGAGTGTGCCGCGGTGACCAGCATGAAGGGCGTGGGGCGCAAGGAGGTCGGCGTGCGCTGGGGCGACACCGCCGAGTGCCGGGTCACGCTGTTCGCGGAATCCTTCGGCCGCCCGCACCTCCTCGCCGATCTCACCGAGGCCATGGCCGGCGAGGGCGCCGAGATCGTCTCCGCGACCGTCGAACCCCCCAGCCAGCAGCGTGTCCGCCACACGTACACGGTCCAGCTCCCGGACGCGGCCCAGCTGCCCGCCCTGATGCGAGCGATGCGGAACGTGGCGGGCGTCTATGACGTGAGCAGGGCGCAGACGCCGGGAGTGTGAGAGGGGGTTTGGGGAGTGTTTGGGGGCGTTTGGGGCTACGTCCGGGCCAGTGTCAGCGTCTTGGAGGGCCGCGTCGAACCGGGGTGTCACCTCACAGGGGCCGTGCCAGATCGGGATCGACGTCTCGGGGAGGCGCCTGACCGGGGGTGACGCCCAGGGGATTCACTCACCGGGATGCACGCCCTCAGTAGGTGGCCTGATTGGGGTGGGGCCGAGGCATTGGAGGCGCGGCCGGGGGTGCCAGCGTCTTGGGGGACCGTCAGATTGGGCCGACGCCTTAGGCGGGCTCGCCCGACCCGGCTTGACGCGTCAGAGAGCTCGCCGACCGGGCGGGGACCGACGACCCAGAGTCCCGCGTCCGGGGTGGTGCCGGCGTTTTGGCGGGCCGCGTCAGCCGGAGTCGACGCTCAGGTTGGCTCGCTCACCGGCATTGACGCCTCAGAAGGCCCGCCCCGTCGAGACGAGGCCGACGCCCTGGAACGGCCGCGTCCCGGCCGGCGTCGGTGCCTCAAGGGGCCGTCCCGAGCTGGAGCCCGTAGGCCTCGTCGCGCGCGTGGGGAAGCCGGTGGGTCCACCGCGCGTGAGGATCGCTCGACACGTCCTCACGCGCGTGTGGCGGGCCACCGGGCCGCAAACGTCTCCTCAACGGAGCCGCAGCACCCCGTTCGAGTGGGCCGGTCGCGCGTCGCCGCCGTGGTGCACGCGCGCGCTGGTAGCGGTGGTGCATGCCGCTCACCCCCCGCGTAGACCGCACCCACGCCGGCCGGTCCGCCCCCGACGCCCTCCGTCGCCGTACCGGAAACGCCCGACGGCGCAAGGCGGCCGCGCTGCTCGCCTCCGCTGTCTCCGTCTGTCTGCTCGCCGCGAGCGCCCCGGCCGTGCCGCTCGGCGTCGGTGACCGCCTCTTCCCGCACCTCGGCAACCCCGGCTACGACGTGGCGTCGTACGACCTCTCCTTCAGCTATCCGGGCAGCAACAGCAAACCGCTCACGGCCGTCACGACGATCGACGCCTGGACGACGACCGAACTCGACAGCATCAACCTCGACTTCGCGCACGGCGAGGTCCGCTCGGTGGAGGTCGACGGACGGCCCGCGGCCTTCACGGGCGCGGGCGAGGACCTCGTCGTCACCCCCGACGAGCCGCTGCCCGCCGGCAGCTGGATGCGGATCACCGTCCGGCACACAAGTGACCCCGTCTCCGCCGACGACCGGGACGGCGGCTGGGTACGCACCACGGACGGACTCGCCATGGCCAACCAGGCCGACGTCGCCCACCTGGTGTTCCCCTGCAACGACCACCCCTCCGACAAGGCGATGTTCACCATCCGGGTCACCGTGCCCGACGGTTACACGGCCGTCGCCAACGGACTGCCGACGGACGTGGACCGCGTCGGCCGGGCCACGACCTGGACGTACCGCACCCAGCACCCCATGGCCACCGAGCTCGCCCAGGTGTCCATCGGCCGCTCCACCGTGCTGCACCGCGACGGACCGCACGGACTGCCCGTCCGGGACGTGGTCCCCACAAAGGACCGCGCCGCGCTCGAACCCTGGCTCAAGAAGACCCCCGCTCAGCTCGCCTGGATGGAGGACAAGGTCGGGCCGTACCCCTTCGAGACGTACGGCATCCTCATGGCCGCTGCCGACACCGGCTTCGAGTTGGAAACCCAAACGCTCTCCCTCTTCGAGAAGGATCTCTTCACCGAGCCCGCCTACCCCAAGTGGTACGTCGAGTCGATCATGGTCCACGAACTCTCCCACCAGTGGTTCGGCGACAGCGTCAGCCCTCGCACCTGGTCCGACCTGTGGCTCAACGAAGGACACGCCACCTGGTACGAGGCCCTGTACGCGGAGGCCAAGGGGGGCCGCACCCTCGATGCCCGCATGAAGGCCGCGTACGGCGCCTCCGACCGCTGGCGTGCCGTCGGCGGACCACCCGCCGCGCCTAAGCCGCCCACGCCCGGCCAGAAGATCAGCATCTTCCGGGCGAACGTCTACGACGGCGCCGCCCTGGTCCTGTACGCCCTGCGCCTGGAGATCGGCCACGAGTCCTTCGAGAGGCTGGAACGGGCCTGGGTGCAGGGACACCGGGACGGCACCGCGTCGACCACCGACTTCGTGCACCTCGCCTCAGAGATCTCCGGACGCGATCTCGGCGGCTTCCTCCACGACTGGCTCTACGGCGAGAAGACCCCGCCGATGCCCGGCCACCCGGACTGGAAGGCCGTAGCACCCGCCGTCGCATCGGTGAAATAAGCCGGTGACGAGACGCCCCGTGCCGTGCGACCATCTTCAGGTCGGCGCGGCACGGGACGCGGGAATCTCCCGGGGTACTCGTGCGTTGTCCGTAGTGACCGCCGAACCGGCATCCTCATCGACGTAAGGATCAAATGACCTCCTCTTCTTCCTCTTCCCAGGACACGCAGTTCCTCGCGCACACCTACGCCGAAGGTCTTCGGGCCGATGCCCTGATGGAAGAGGACGTCGCCTGGAGCCACGAGATCGACGGAGAGCGGGACGGCGAGCAGCTCGACCGCTCCGAGCGCGCGGCCCTGCGCCGCGTCGCAGGCCTCTCCACCGAGCTCGAGGACGTCACCGAGGTCGAGTACCGCCAGCTCCGTCTGGAGCGGGTCGTCCTCGTCGGCGTCTGGACCACGGGGACCGCGCAGGACGCCGACAACTCCCTCGCGGAGCTCGCCGCCCTCGCGGAGACCGCGGGCGCGCTCGTGCTCGACGGCGTGATCCAGCGCCGCGACAAGCCCGACGCGGCCACCTACATCGGTTCCGGCAAGGCCGACGAGCTGCGGGACATCGTC
Organism: Streptomyces sp. NPDC058307; assembly: GCF_042880295.1. Classification (NCBI taxonomy): domain Bacteria; kingdom Bacillati; phylum Actinomycetota; class Actinomycetes; order Kitasatosporales; family Streptomycetaceae; genus Streptomyces; species Streptomyces sp. NPDC058307. The sequence goes on along the minus strand of NZ_JBHVYZ010000025.1, from coordinate 91,066 downwards.
CTGGAGACCGGCGCGGACACCGTCATCTGCGACGGTGAGCTCAGCCCGGGCCAGCTCATCCACCTCGAAGACGTCGTCAAGGTCAAGGTCATCGACCGTACGGCCCTGATCCTCGACATCTTCGCCCAGCACGCCAAGTCCCGTGAGGGCAAGGCGCAGGTCGCCCTCGCGCAGATGCAGTACATGCTGCCGAGGCTGCGCGGCTGGGGCCAGTCGCTGTCCCGTCAGATGGGCGGCGGCAAGGGCGGCGGCCTCGCCACCCGTGGTCCCGGTGAGACCAAGATCGAGACGGACCGGCGTCGGATCCGCGAGAAGATGGCGAAGATGCGCCGGGAGATCGCGGACATGAAGACCGGCCGCGAGATCAAGCGCCAGGAACGCAAGCGCCACAAGGTGCCCTCCGTCGCCATCGCGGGCTACACCAACGCCGGCAAGTCCTCCCTGCTCAACCGCCTCACGGGCGCCGGAGTCCTGGTCGAGAACGCCCTGTTCGCGACTCTGGACCCCACCGTCCGCCGGGCGGAGACCCCGAGCGGCCGTCTGTACACGCTGGCCGACACTGTCGGTTTTGTACGGCACCTGCCGCACCACCTGGTCGAGGCGTTCCGCTCCACCATGGAGGAGGTCGGCGAGTCCGACCTGATCCTGCACGTGGTGGACGGCTCGCACCCGAACCCGGAGGAGCAGCTGGCCGCCGTACGCGAGGTGATCAGGGACGTCGGCGCCACCGGCGTGCCGGAGATCGTCGTGATCAACAAGGCCGACGCGGCCGACCCGCTGACGCTGCAGCGGCTGATGCGGATCGAGAAGCGCTCCATCGCGATCTCGGCCCGTACCGGCCAGGGCATCACCGAGCTGCTGGCCCTGATCGACAACGAACTGCCCAGGCCGTCCGTCGAGATCGAGGCGCTCGTGCCGTACACCCACGGCAAGCTGGTCGCCCGCGCCCATGACGAGGGCGAGGTGATCTCCGAGGAGCACACCGCGGAGGGCACCCTGCTCAAGGTGCGGGTGCACGAGGAACTGGCTGCGGACCTGGCGCCGTACGTGCCGGTGTCGGTTGTGGCCTGAGTGTCGTAGCTCCCCTGAGAGGGCCGCCCCTTCGAGAACTTCGAGAAGGGGCGGGCCTCTCAGCGTGTTCAGGTCATGGGCGGTCGTGATCGTCGCAGTGCTTGAAGCCGCCGGGGCCCTCACTGCCCCGCGAACTTCCGGCTGACCGCTTCGTACACCCCCTTGGCCATCTCGCCCAGCCGCGGCCCGGCCAGCCAGCCCGCGTTCACCGGGCCGATCGAGGTGTTGGACACCAGCGCCGGCTCGCCGTCCGCACCGGTCGCGATCCAGCCGCCGCCGGACGAACCAACGGTCATGGTGCAGCCGATTCGGTACATCGTCGGATCCGAGGCGTTGATCGACAGCCGTCCCGGCCTGTCCTGGCACTGATACAGAGTCTCCCCGTCGAACGGCGCCGCCGCCGGATACCCGTCCACCGTGATGCCCTGGACCTGCGGCACCGCGGGTGCGGCGAAGTCCACCGGCAGTGCCGAACCGACCGTCTCCTCCAACGACTTGCCGCTGCCGCCCTCCTCCGGCGTCACATGGATGACGGCGAAGTCGTACGGGGCGCCCTCCCCGCCGGTCGGACCGCCCTGCGCGATCCACTGGTCCGAGGTACCCGCCCAGTCCGCCCACCAGACGCCGTACGGAGCGAGCTCGCCCTCGGTCGCACCGGCCAACTCCTCGGCCGAGAGCGCCTGGTCGTTGTACGACGGCACGAACGCGATGTTGCGGTACCAACCGCCACTCCTGCCCGCGTGCACACAATGCCCCGCTGTCCACACCAAGTTGGACCTGCCCGGGTGGGCCGGATCCTCCACGACCGTCGCCGAACAGACCATCGTGCCTTCGGGGGAGTCGAAGAACACCTTGCCCGCCTCGGGAACGTTGTCGTGGTACGTAGGCGATACGGCCTTCGCGTCCACCGGCGCCGGCTCCGGGTCGGTCACACCCCGGTCACCCGAGAGGTCACTCTCCTGGACACCGCGGCCGGGATCCTCGGCGTCCCGCATGCGCTCCGGGTCCCACAGGCCCTCGATGATCGGGTTGACGTAGTCCTGGGCCTCGCGCAGCCAGTCGTCCCTGTCCCAGTCCTTCCAGGCACCGTCCTTCCACTTGTCCACATCTATCCCGTGCTCCTTGAGCCTGTCCCTGATGTCATCCGGGATCGTGGTCTTGCCGTCTCCCCCGGGCGTGGCGGAGGCCGAGCCCTGCGCGTTCGCGTCCGGACCGCCCGAGCCGCAACCGGTGGCGGTCAACGTCAGTACCGAGGCGAGGGCCAGGGCTGCCAGCACGGGGGACATTCTGCGGCGCGCGCCCCTTCCGCCATCGCCGCGAGCCGTCAACGACAGTGGTTCGGATCGCATGCTCTGCCTCCCCCTGGTGCGGACGAACCGGGCACCGGAACCAGGGACTTCCCCGCAGACGCCCCGCGAATTCGCCCTCCGGCACCGCGCCTTGGAACGGCATCCCACACTATGCGTCCGCTATGGACGACTTTCGACTGAACCGCAGCAGTTCCGTCACGCCAAAGATCTTCGGACAGCCCGTAACCCGGTGAACAGTCCGGGGTTGGTAGCGGTGGGACCCGCTGCCGGCGGACGGGTCGGTCCTACACGCCCCGATCCCCGGAGGCTTCCCGGCAGTCGGGGCATCGATGTGCCGAGACGTCGAGCAAACGGTCCCGGGACTCCGTATGTCGGGGCGGGCGAGTCCGCGAGGGAACCGCTTGCCCCTGCACAGCGCGACGACGGGAGAACCATGGCCGTGACCGAGACCGCACCCGGCGAGGCCACGGCGGGACCCGCCGCCGTCGCGGAACCATCCCAGGCCCGCTCCGCGCACGAGGGCATCCTGCGGCGCCAGTCGGCCCGCGAGTCGGCGGCGCGCACCTATGCCCGTGCCCTCCCGATCGTCCCTGTCCGCGCACGGGGCCTGACCATCGAGGGCGCCGACGGCAGCCGTTATCTCGACTGCCTCTCGGGCGCGGGCACCCTGGCACTCGGACACAACCACCCCGTCGTCCTGGAAGCCATCCGCAAGGTCCTCGACTCGGGCGCGCCCCTCCACGTTCTCGACCTCGCGACCCCCGTCAAGGACGCCTTCGTCACCGAACTGTTCCGCACCCTCCCTCCCGGGCTCGCCGACCACGCACGCGTGCAGTTCTGCGGCCCGGCCGGCACCGACGCGGTGGAGGCTGCCTTCAAGCTCGTACGCACCGCGACCGGGCGCACCGGCCTGCTCGCCTTCGCGGGCGCCTACCACGGCATGACCTCCGGCGCGCTCGAAGCGTCCGGCGACGCCTCCGACGTACGGGTCGCCCGGTTGCCCTATCCGCAGGACTACCGCTGTCCTTTCGGAGTCGGTGGCGCGGAGGGCGCCGAACTCGCCGCCCGCTGGACGCAATCCGTCCTCGACGACCCCAAGTCCGGGGTGCCGCTGCCCGCCGGGATGATCCTCGAACCCGTCCAGGGCGAGGGCGGGGTCCTTCCGGCGCCGGACGAGTGGATGCGGCGCATGCGCCAGATCACGGCCGACCGCTCGATCCCGCTCATCGCCGACGAGGTCCAGACGGGAGTCGGCCGCACCGGCGCCTTCTGGGCGGTGGAGCACAGCGGCATCACCCCCGACGTGATGGTCCTCTCCAAGGCCATCGGTGGCAGTCTGCCTCTCGCCGTCGTCGTCTACCGCGACGACCTCGACGTGTGGGAACCCGGCGCCCATGCGGGCACCTTCCGCGGCAACCAACTCGCCATGGCCGCGGGCACCGCCACGATGGCCTACGTCCGCGAGAACGACCTCACAGCGCGCGCGGCAACGCTGGGGGCGCGCATGCTGGATCAACTCCGGTCACTGGCCCGGGAGTTTCCTGTGATCGGTGATGTGCGAGGGCGGGGGCTGATGATCGGGATCGAGATGGTGGAGGCAGATGGTGGGAGGGAGAGTGAGGGGGAGGACTGGGGGATCGGTGGATCCGGCGGACTCGCTGCTGTCGGTGGGTCCGCCGGGTCCTACGGCCCGGGAGGGCCGGGTAACGCCGACTGCGCCAATGCCGCGGTGATGCGCGGTGTCATTCCGGCTCCTCGCCCTGCCTCTACGGAGCTTGCCGCCGCCGTCCAGCGGGAGTGCCTCCGACGTGGCCTGATCGTCGAGTTGGGTGGTCGTCACGCGAGCGTCGTCCGGCTGCTCCCGCCTTTGACGATCACCGACGAACAGGCGACCGCCGTCCTCGACCGCCTCGCCGACGCCGTGGCAATGGTGGCCCGCGGTCACCGATTCGGCGACTAGAGGCAACCGCAGCATCGACGGCGCATCCAGGGCGAGGGGACCAGATAGCTGCCGGGGTGGCGACGTGAGCCGGACAAGCGGCGGGAGGCGGCGTGGTGGCTTCGCTGGGTGGGGTGTCAGGGGCAGGCGTGTTGGCTGGAGGGGTTCACGGAACTGGGGCCGCAGCCAGGTCCTTAGTCGGACTGACCGCCACTCCCAGAGCCGACGTGCCGGCTTCACTCGGGGCCGGGGCCGGGGCCGGGGCCGGGGTTGGGTGCGGACTCGCGGGCCGGGGTCGAGGCCGGACGCGCGGACCGGGGGCGGGGGGCGGAGGCCGGCTGGGGTCGGAGCTGGAGTTGAGGCCGAGGTCGGACTCCCGGCCAGGACAGGCCGGATCAGAAGCCGGAGTCCGATCCAGCCCTGTAGCCGCCACGACCCCTCGCGCCACATGCCGCGCCACGCACCACTCCGCGGCACTCCGCAATGGTCGCCCTCGTCACGCCGATTGCTCACCGATTGCCTCCCGAACACCGCTCATCTCCCTTCGACTCAACCGCTCTTCTCCAACCAAGCCGCAGCCAGCCGCCCCAGCCCCAACGCCGCCTGACAACAACACCTTCGACTCACCACCCGCCAGACGGCAGCCCCTCCGAGCCAGAACCACCCCAGAGGAACACCGAACTTGAACACCACCCCCACTCCCCACGACCCCACACCCCACGACCCCACCCCCGCCCACCTGCGCAACTACTCCGACACAGCCCCCTCCCCGCAGCGTCGCCCCCGCCCCGCCCACACCCCGCCCCAGGGCGGGCCGCCCGAATGGGAATGCCTGAGTGCTGCCACCCCCGGTCCCCAGAACCGTCCCGGTCCCCAGAACCGTCCCGGCCCCCAGAACCGTTTCGGTCCCCAGAACCGTCCCGATCCGCTGAGCCACGCCGATCCGTACACCGTGGCCGAAGCCGCGGCCGTGGAGAATCTGCTGCGCTGCTGGGTCCGCGAGAGCGACCTGCCCGCACCCACGGGCGGCACCCTTCGCATCCCCCTCCCCGCCAGTGGCACAGCCCTCCTCGCCCCCGTCCACTACTGGTCACCGACGGGCTGGCACCGCTTCGGCCGCCCCCTTCTCGCCAACGCTCCCGAACAAGCCCCGTCGGCCGACGCCGTCACCGTCGCGGCACTGCTCACCCGTGAGTCGCTGGCGACAGAGACTCCTGCGGAGACCTCCGAAGAGGCCCCCGAAGAGGCCCCCGAAGAGGCCCCCGCCTCCGCAGGCGGTGCCGAACTCGTGGCCCGCGTGGCCGACTCCGTCCGCCGCACCGCCACCTTCGTCCGTGAGCGTCGCGAAGACCCCGATGACGGACCTGACCTCTTCCTCACCGCCGAACAGTCGCTCGTCCTCGGCCACCCTTTGCATCCGGCCCCGAAGAGCCGCGAAGGTCTCTCCGAAGCCGAAGCAGCCTTGTATTCACCCGAATCACGCGGCTCCTTCCGCCTGCACTGGCTCGCTGTCGACCCCTCCCTCCTCGCCACCGACTCGGCCTGGACCGAACGCGGCCGCCCGGTAACCGCCGCCCAGCTCAGCCAGCGCCTGGCCGGCCCCGACCTGGCGCTGCCGGACGGGCGCACGGCCCTTCCGCTGCACCCCTGGCAACTCCGCGAGGTCCGGCACCGCCCCGAGACCGCCCCTCTCTTCGACACGGGACTGCTCCAGGACCTGGGAGTCCACGGCTCCCCTTGGTACCCCACCTCCTCCGTACGCACCGTCCATCGCTCCGGCGCCCCCGCCATGCTGAAGCTCTCGCTGGGCCTGCGCATCACCAACTCCCGCCGCGAGAACCTCCGCAAGGAACTCCACCGCGGTGTCGAGGTGCACCGGCTCCTGCGCAGAGGCCTGTCGAAGGAGTGGCAGATGGTCCACCCGGCGTTCGACATCGTCCGCGACCCGGCCTGGCTCGCCATCGACGGGCTCGACGGCAGTCCCGTCCCCGGCATCGACGTGGTGATCCGGCACAACCCGTTCAGCCCCTCGCATGACGTCTCCTGCATCGCCGGACTCGTCTCACCACGTCCCCGCGCCCGAGCCGACGTCACCGGAGGCCGCCCGGAGACGGAGGGGCCGGTCTGGCGGTCCCGGCTGGCCGAGCTCGTCACCCGCCTCGCCGCCCGCACCGGCCGCCCCCGAGGAGCCGTCGCCGCCGAGTGGTTCCTGCGCTACCTGGAACACGTCGTCCGTCCGGTGCTGTGGCTCGACGGAGAGGCGGGAATTGCGCTGGAGGCACACCAGCAGAACACCTTGGTCCTGCTGGACGGCGACGGCTGGCCCGCTGGTGGTCGCTACCGCGACAACCAGGGGTACTACTTCCGCGAGTCCCGGCGGGCTGAACTCGACGCCCGGCTGCCCGGCACCGGCGCACACAGCGACACCTTTGTCTCCGACGAGGTCACTGACGAACGTTTCGCCTACTACCTCGCCATCAACAACGTCCTCGGTCTCGTCGGTGCGCTGGGCTCCCAGCGCCTGGCCGACGAGCGGCTGCTGCTCGCCGCCTTCCGCCGCTTCCTCACCAACGTGGCCTCCGGACCCACCCGACTGCGCACCACGCTTCCCGGCCGCCTGCTCGACTCACCCGTCCTGCGCTGCAAGGCCAATCTGCTGACCCGCGTGCACGGCCTGGACGAACTCGTCGGCCCGGTCGACACCCAGTCCGTCTATGTCTCCATCTCCAACCCCCTTCACTCCTGAGGAACATGACCCACCCCGCCTCCTGAGAGGAGCGCCCCGGTGTCTCCCACCGACGCTAGTGCCGACGCCGTTTCCACCCCCTTGCCCGACGTCGGCAGCGGAACCTGTCCCGCCACGGGCGAGGACAGCACCACCCGAGGGGCCGACCGGGGCGCCGAGCGCAGCAGCGATCACGAAGACACACTGGACCTCCGGCTGCCGGACGAACTCCTCGCACTCTTCGAAACGGGACAGTCCGGCGCAGGCGACACCGATGCCGGAGCGGCGGAGGACGGGCAACAGAGCGGGGGCGACAGCACCGCCGCACCTGACTCACGCACCCGGCCCGACGCACTCACCCGTCCCGACTCACTCCCCCCGGCCGGCTATGACCTGCTCGACGGCGTCGCCGAGTGGGGACCGATCACGACCCCGGCGGGCGTCTTCCACCTCGTGCCCGTGCGAGTCGAGCGGGATCTTCCCCTCGTCTGGCGTTGGATGAACGACCCCGCCGTGACCGCGTTCTGGAAGCTGGCCGGGCCCCAGAACGTGACGGAGGACCACCTGCGGTCCCAGTTGGCCGGCGACGGCCGCAGCGTTCCGTGCCTCGGGGTGTTGGGGGGCACCCCGATGAGCTACTGGGAGATCTACCGGGCAGACCTCGATTCGCTGGCCCGCCACTATCCGGCCAGACCGCACGACACCGGTATCCATCTCCTGATCGGCGCCGTCACCGATCGGGGGTGCGGTCTCGGCAGCACTCTTCTCAGAGCCGTCGCCGATCTCGTACTCGACAAGCGACCCTCCTGTGCCCGCGTCATCGCGGAACCCGACCTTCGCAACATCCCGTCCGTCACCGCCTTTCTGAACGCAGGATTCCGCTTCTCCGCCGAGGTGGACCTGCCCGACAAGCGGGCGGTCCTCATGGTCCGAGAACGGTCCCTGCGCGGTCTGCTGTAGCGACACGTCATCGCGCAATCACTTTTGGTACACCGCTCAAGCCGAGTCGGTTCCCACCCGCCGCGGGACTTTTTTCCAATCTCCTCGGGCCACACGACTTCCGCTCCACCGCACCACGGTGCCTCGATCAATTCCGGACGCCGTCGGATCGGACCCGATCCGGACCGACGCAGACCCGGCCGAAGTCGGACCGGGTCGAACCGATCCGCCCCCATCCGCCACCGCCTTTCAGGAGTTCCGGGTCTTGATCCCGCCCTTCGTCGCCGACGTGATCACCCCTTTGTCAGTGCCGAGCCGTAGGGTGGTCGGGCTATGACGAAGCCCTCACTCCCCGAACTCCTGCATGCTGCCGTCACTGCCGTCGGCGGTACGGAGCGCCCCGGCCAGGTGACCATGGCCGAATCCGTCGCGGACGCGATCGACGACGGTTCCCATCTGCTGGTGCAGGCCGGCACCGGCACCGGAAAGTCGCTGGGCTATCTCGTGCCGGCGCTCGCGCACGGGGAGCGGGTCGTCGTCGCGACGGCCACCCTGGCCCTGCAGAGACAGCTCGTCGAGCGCGACCTGCCGCGCACGGTGGAGGCGCTGCACCCGTTGCTGCGCCGCCGACCGGAGTTCGCGATGCTCAAGGGCCGGTCGAACTACCTGTGTCTGCACCGCCTCCACGAAGGTGTTCCGCAGGACGAGGAAGAAGGACTCTTCGACCAGTTCGAGGCCGCCGCGCCCACCAGCAGACTGGGCCAGGATCTGCTGCGGTTGCGGGACTGGTCGCAGGACACCGAGACCGGAGACCGTGACGACCTCACGCCGGGGGTGTCCGACCGTGCCTGGGCGCAGATCTCCGTGTCCTCCCGGGAGTGCCTGGGGGCGACGAAGTGCGCCTACGGTGCCGAGTGCTTTGCCGAGATGGCCCGCGAGCGCGCCAAGCTCGCCGAGGTCGTCGTCACCAACCACGCGCTGCTCGCGATCGACGCCATCGAAGGCGCCCCCGTCCTTCCCCAGCACGAGGTACTGATCGTCGACGAGGCGCACGAGCTGGTCTCCCGGGTCACCGGCGTCGCCACCGGCGAGCTCACCCCCGGCCAGGTCAACCGCGCGGTGCGCCGCGCCGCGAAACTCGTCAACGAAAAGGCGGCCGACCAGCTCCAGACCGCGGCCGAGGGCTTCGAGCGGCTGATGGAGTTGGCCCTGCCCGGCCGACTGGAAGAGATTCCGGAGGACCTCGGCTATGCGCTGATGGCCCTGCGCGACGCCGCTCGTACGGTCATCTCCGGGATCGGAGCGACGCGCGACAAGTCGGTCCAGGACGAGGACGCGGTCCGCAAACAGGCGCTGGCCTCCGTCGAGGCGGTGCACGACGTGGCGGAGCGGATCACAAACGGCTCGGAGTGGGACGTCGTCTGGTACGAGCGTCACGACCGCTTCGGCGCCTCCTTGCGTGTGGCCCCCATGTCGGTGTCGGGCCTTCTGCGGGAGAAGCTGTTCGCGGACCGCTCCGTGGTCCTGACCTCGGCGACCCTGAAGCTGGGCGGAGACTTCAACGGCGTAGGAGCGTCCCTGGGTCTCGCTCCGGAAGGAACCGAGGGCGACGACCTGCCGCAGTGGAAGGGCCTCGACGTCGGGTCGCCCTTCGACTACCCGAGGCAGGGCATCCTCTACGTCGCGAAGCACCTCTCGCGACCCGCACGCGACGGCGACCGCGGGGACATGCTCGACGAGCTGACGGAGCTCATCCAGGCGGCCGGCGGCCGCACCCTGGGGCTGTTCTCCTCCATGAGGGCCGCCCAGCTGGCCGCCGAGGAACTGCGCTCCCGGGTCCCGGAGTTCCCGATCCTCCTCCAGGGCGAGGAGACCCTCGGCGAACTGATCAAGAACTTCGCGGCCGACCCGAAGACCTGCCTCTTCGGCACTCTTTCGCTCTGGCAGGGCGTCGACGTCCCCGGCCCCAGCTGCCAGCTGGTCGTCATGGACAAGATCCCGTTCCCACGCCCCGACGATCCGCTGATGAGCGCCCGCCAGAAGGCGGTGGAGGAAGCGGGTGGCAACGGCTTCATGGCCGTTGCAGCCACGCACGCCGCCCTGCTCATGGCCCAGGGCGCCGGCCGCCTCGTACGGGCCTCGGGGGACCGTGGTGTTGTCGCCGTACTGGATCAGCGGCTGGCGACAGCGCGGTACGGCAGCTATCTGAAGGCGTCACTGCCCGACTTCTGGTACACCACGGATCGTAATCAGGTGCGGAAGTCGCTGACGGCGATCGACGCGGCGGCGAAGGCCATGGAAGCGGCGGAGGTCGCCGCCGAAGCGGAGAAAGCCCAGGCAGAGCTCAGGTGAACGTCTGTTGGCCTGACCCGGTGCCGGGTCAGGCCAACAGGCGACGTGCGGCGATCCGTCACCAGCGCCGGACAGGGCAGGGCCCCGGAACCGGCGCAGGGGTTCCGGGGCCCGGTCGGGTCGGCGAGGCGTGCCGCAGTGCTCAGACGCGCCGCAGTACCGCAACTACCTTGCCGAGGATGGTCGCGTCGTCGCCGGGGATCGGCTCGTACGCGGAGTTGTGCGGGAGGAGCCAGACATGGCCGTCCTCGCGCTTGAAGCGCTTGACGGTGGCCTCGCCGTCGAGCATCGCTGCCACGATGTCGCCGTTCTCGGCGACGGGCTGGCGGCGGACGGTGACCCAGTCGCCGTCGCAGATCGCGGCCTCGATCATCGAGTCACCGACGACCTTCAGCACGAACAGCTCACCGTCACCGACGAGCTGGCGGGGCAGGGGGAACACGTCCTCGACGGATTCCTCGGCGAGGATCGGCCCACCGGCGGCGATCCGACCCACCAGAGGGACGTATGACGCGGCCGGCTTGCCCGCGGTGTCCGTGGGCTGCACCGAAGCCCCCTGGTCCGAGCCGCGCACCTCGTACGCGCGCGGGCGGTGCGGGTCGCGGCGCAGGAAGCCCTTGCGCTCCAGTGCCATCAACTGATGTGCGACGGACGAGGTGCTGGACAGCCCGACCGCCTGGCCGATCTCCCGCATCGATGGCGGGTAGCCGCGCCGCTGAACGGAGTCCCTGATGACTTCGATCACCCGGCGCTGCCGGTCGGTGAGTCCCGAGCTGTCCGCACGGATGCCCGGAGGTCGGCCCGGCAGGGAGCGCTTGTGCCCCTCGGGATTCACGGCTTCGTTCATCGCATGCACCGGCTCGAGTCGGCCCTGGGAACGGTCCTGGGCAGTGATGGTGGCACTGTCTGCGGTCGTGGTCACGTCGGCCCCTCTCGATGGTCTCCCTGCTGGACAACGGTAGTTGCTTTCGAAAGGTTGCGCCAAACACACGTTCGAGTGAAAAATCGCGAATCACCTTTCGCGATGATGTGTCTGGGTGTATGGCTAACGCGCCGCCCGCCGAACAAAAGGGCCCATTGCTGTACTCTTCACCGCCGGATGGCGACCTTGCGGGTTGTTGCCCCAGTCTGCCACCTGGTGGGCTGCGGGCCGGGTAGCGGCTCCCATCTGTGCGGGAATCCCACGTCCCCTCCTTGTGGCGCCCACGGTATCTCCGCATGCTTCGCAGCGATACGGCTGTGCGTCGTGTTCGCCGCGTGCCGGGACGGTCGTTTGGCACATGCCAATACCGGTGCGACACACGTGCGCGGCGTGTATGCCGTGCCAATCCCTACATGTAGTGCTTGGATTGCTACAGCAGCCCAGAAGTTGTGGTCCCCCGGGTCTCCGCGCCCGCTGCGATCGCCTATGCTGGGGGCTGCTTCGAGGGGCCCATGGGGCTCAGCGAGGCTATTGAGTCTGCTGTGAGGGAGGTTGGGAGTTCATGCACTGCCCCTTCTGCAGGCACCCCGACAGCCGTGTCGTCGACAGTCGTACGACCGACGACGGCACGTCGATCCGCAGGCGCCGCCAGTGTCCGGACTGCTCCCGTCGTTTCACGACCGTGGAGACGTGCTCGCTGATGGTGGTCAAGCGGTCGGGAGTCACCGAGCCTTTCAGCCGTACCAAGGTCATCAACGGTGTGCGCAAGGCATGCCAGGGGCGGCCTGTCACCGAGGACGCGCTCGCCCAGCTCGGCCAACGGGTCGAGGAGGCGGTGCGGGCCACCGGAAGCGCCGAGTTGACCACCCACGACGTGGGGCTGGCCATACTCGGCCCGTTGCAGGAGCTCGATCTCGTCGCGTATCTGCGATTCGCCTCCGTTTACCGGGCCTTCGACTCGCTCGATGACTTCGAGGCCGCGATCGCGGAACTTAGGGAAGACACGGGACCCCCCACCGCGGACGACGAGGACCGCGGTGAGGTTGTGGACGGCGACGAGGCCGTCGCGGGGAGCCAGGAAGACGACGGCGGGCCCGGAGGGACTGCTCAAGTCCCCGAGCCCGCCCGCGCCGCCGACTGATCGGCGGGCCGGGCCGGGAGACCGGGCCGGCCGGACGGCGGCGAACCAGGACCTGTTGCGGGCGGTAGCGAGTGGGTGCCCGCAATACCAGACAGAACACCGTGCCACGGGAACAACGGGGCACTTCAGGGCGTTTTCGCCCGTACCAGGGAGGCGGCATGACAGAGACGGCGAGCGGTCCGGCACGGAGTTCCCGCGCCAAGGGCACCAAGGCGGCTGCTAACAAGGGCCTGCGCATCGAGCGCATCCACACCACCCCCGGCGTGCACCCGTACGACGAGGTGGAATGGGCGCATCGTGACGTCGTCATGACCAACTGGCGCGACGGCTCGGTCAACTTCGAGCAGCGTGGCGTCGAGTTCCCCGACTTCTGGTCGGTGAACGCGGTCAACATCGTCACCAGCAAGTACTTCCGCGGTGCCGTCGGCACCCCCCAGCGCGAGGTGAGCCTCAAGCAGCTCATCGACCGCATCGTGAAGACGTACCGGAAGGCCGGCGAGGACTACAAGTACTTCGCCTCGCCCGCCGACGCGGAGATCTTCGAGCACGAGCTCGCGTACGCCCTCCTGCACCAGATCTTCAGCTTCAACAGCCCTGTCTGGTTCAACGTCGGCACGCCCCAGCCGCAGCAGGTCTCGGCCTGCTTCATCCTGTCCGTCGACGACTCCATGGAGTCGATCCTCGACTGGTACAAGGAAGAGGGCATGATCTTCAAGGGCGGCTCCGGCGCCGGCCTGAACCTCTCCCGCATCCGCTCCTCCAAGGAACTGCTGTCCTCGGGCGGCAACGCCTCGGGTCCCGTCTCCTTCATGCGCGGCGCCGACGCCTCCGCAGGAACGATCAAGTCGGGTGGCGCCACGCGTCGCGCCGCCAAGATGGTCATCCTCGACGTCGACCACCCCGACATCGAGGACTTCATCGAGACCAAGGTGAAGGAGGAGGAGAAGATCCGCGCCCTGCGCGACGCGGGCTTCGACATGGACCTGGGCGGCGACGACATCACGTCCGTCCAGTACCAGAACGCCAACAACTCGGTCCGTGTGAACGACACGTTCATGAAGGCCGTCGAGCAGGGTGGCAAGTTCGGCCTGACGTCCCGCATGACCGGCGAGGTCATCGAGGAGGTCGAGGCCAAGTCGCTGTTCCGCAAGATGGCCGAGGCCGCCTGGGCCTGCGCCGACCCGGGCATCCAGTACGACGACACCATCAACCGCTGGCACACCTGCCCGGAGTCCGGCCGTATCAACGGCTCGAACCCCTGCAGCGAGTACATGCACCTGGACAACACGTCCTGCAACCTCGCCTCGCTGAACCTGATGAAGTTCCTCAAGGACGACAGCAAGGGCAACCAGTCCTTCGAGGTGGAGCGCTTCGCCAAGGTCGTCGAGCTCGTCATCACCGCGATGGACATCTCCATCTGCTTCGCGGACTTCCCGACGCAGAAGATCGGTGAGAACACACGCGCGTTCCGCCAGCTCGGCATCGGCTACGCCAACCTCGGCGCCCTGCTGATGGCGACCGGCCACGCGTACGACTCCGACGGCGGCCGCGCTCTCGCCGGGTCCATCACCTCCCTGATGACCGGCACGTCGTACCGGCGTTCCGCCGAACTCGCCGCGGTCGTCGGCCCGTACGACGGCTACGCCCGCAACGCGCAGCCGCACCTGCGTGTCATGAAGCAGCACTCCGACGAGAACACCAAGGCCGTCCGCATGGACGACCTGGACACGCCGATCTGGGCCGCCGCCACGGAGGCTTGGCAGGACGTGCTGCGTCTGGGTGAGAAGAACGGTTTCCGTAACGCCCAGGCGTCCGTCATCGCTCCGACCGGCACCATCGGTCTCGCGATGTCCTGCGACACCACCGGTCTTGAGCCCGACCTCGCGCTGGTCAAGTTCAAGAAGCTGGTCGGCGGCGGCTCGATGCAGATCGTGAACGGCACCGTCCCGCAGGCCCTGCGCCGCATGGGCTACCAGGAGGAGCAGATCGAGGCGATCGTCGCCCACATCGCCGAGAACGGCAATGTGATCGACGCCCCCGGTCTCAAGCACGAGCACTACGAGGTCTTCGACTGCGCCATGGGCGAGCGCTCCATCTCCGCGATGGGCCATGTCCGCATGATGGCCGCGATCCAGCCCTGGATCTCCGGCGCGCTCTCCAAGACGGTCAACCTGCCGGAGACGGCGACCGTCGAGGACGTCGAAGAGGTCTACTTCGAGGCCTGGAAGATGGGCGTCAAGGCGCTCGCCATCTACCGCGACAACTGCAAGGTCGGCCAGCCCCTCTCCGCGAAGACCAAGGAGAAGGAGAAGGTCGAGGTCACGCAGAAGGCCGAAGCGACCATCCGTGAGACGGTCGAGAAGGTCATCGAGTACCGCCCGGTCCGCAAGCGCCTCCCCAAGGGCCGCCCCGGCATCACGACGTCCTTCACGGTCGGCGGCGCCGAGGGCTACATGACCGCCAACTCCTACCCGGACGACGGTCTCGGCGAGGTCTTCCTGAAGATGTCCAAGCAGGGCTCGACTCTCGCGGGCATGATGGACGCCTTCTCGATCGCGGTCTCCGTCGGCCTCCAGTACGGCGTGCCGCTGGAGACGTACGTCTCGAAGTTCACCAACATGCGCTTCGAGCCGGCCGGCATGACGGACGACCCGGACGTGCGGATGGCGCAGTCGATCGTCGACTACATCTTCCGTCGCCTGGCGCTCGACTTCCTGCCCTTCGAGACCCGCTCCGCGCTCGGCATCCACTCCGCCGAGGAGCGTCAGCGCCACCTCGAGACCGGCTCCTACGAGCCGACCGAGGAGGAGGTCGACGTCGAGGGTCTGGCCCAGTCGGCGCCGCGTACCCAGGAGCTGAAGGCCGTCGCCACGCCGCGTGCGGAGGTCGAGGCGGCCAAGCCGGCCCCGAAGCAGGCGCACACCAGCGCCGAGCTGGTGGAGATGCAGCTGGGCATCCAGGCCGACGCCCCGCTGTGCTTCTCCTGCGGTACGAAGATGCAGCGGGCCGGTTCCTGCTACATCTGCGAGGGGTGCGGCTCGACCAGCGGTTGCAGCTGATCTGAGTCACAGCCGTCCAGGGCGGTGCGGTCGGACATCGACCGCACCGCCTTCGGCTTTTTCCGTTTCTCCACGAGACGATCACACGTTAGGCTCCCCCAGCGCACGACCGGCGCGAGCGGCAGGGTGGGGGACGCGGGGAACATGGCTGAGCAGCAGATTGCCGATGTCGCGCAGAGCGTGAGGCAGCCCGAGAAGGGCTCGAACGGGTGGGGTCAGGTCATAGCGGCACTGGTGGTGGTCGGGGGGCTCGCCGCTCTTTTGTTGTCAGGGACCTTTCAGCAGAAGTCCGGCGACCCCGAGCCGGCCGTATGTCACGCGTCGGACGACGCCCGGCCGTCGAAGCCCGTCTCAGGGGTGCAGTTGTGCACGGCCCTGAACCGTGCGGACCTGCCCACGCTGCTCGGTACGCCCACGGAGTACGCGATGAACGCCAACGGCAACGAGAGTATGAGCAACTGGGCCGACGGCACCAAGACCGTCACACCCGAAGCGGAGGTCCAGCTGTCCACCTACTCCGTGAAGCTCTCGACGTCCGACGACGACATTCCGGTGGCCGAGATGGCGGGCTTCCTGGGACGTACGGCGGAGAGCAGGACGATAGGCGGACATCCGGCGGTCCTCTACTCGGACCGGACCATCGCCCTCAAGTTCAATCTCGGTGGCGGCAAGGTGGACAGCGGTCCGGGCGGTATCGCCCGCAGCCTGCTGGTCGCCAAGGACACCAAGGACGGCGGCGGCTTCTATGAGGTCACCATATGGCGTCAGGACGACGTCGTGCCCGATGACCTCGCGTTGTTCCGCGTAGCCGAGACGGTGCTGCCGACGGTCCCGGGCTGGACCGCCGGCTGATGGGTCACACCCGGCCCATGCTCCGGGTGAACGTCGCGGGGTCGTCGTCGAAGCCGGTGATCCCGGGATGGAAGTCCCAGGTACCGGATTCCTGACGGACGAACTCCGCGACTCTCGCGGCCGTAGCGCCGAGGACGCTGCCGAAGTCGTCCTCGGTCAGGACCGTGTAGCCCTCTCGGATGCGCAGACCCGGGTTGAGCACGCCGACGAAGGTGCGGTGCACGGAGCGCTGCTGGATGACGGCGCCGACGACCACGCGCGTGTACCGGGCGTCGAGCCGGTCGAGCTCGAGGGTCATGACCTCGTCCCAGCCGAAGCCTTTGCCGTCCTTGCTGTCCCGGTTGAGATAGATGGTGCCGTCGGGGGAGCGGCTGTCGAAGTGCACCACATAGGCGGGATCGCCGTACGGGTCCCCCGCCACATAGGTCGCGGCGACGATGTCCAGGTCGGTGGGCGGCTGCCCCGCCGGACTCGGATCCCACTTGAGCGCGACCTCGACCTTGCGGATCCCCTTGTTGATGCCGCTCACCGGATTTCCCCTTCCCCCTGTGTCCACGGCCCGAACTGCCGCTCGGGCAAGACTTGTTATCCATCCTGCCATGTGGGTCCGACACTTGGGGGCCTGCTCTGCCGCCGAGCGTGACCGGCGCCACGCTCCGTGGCCTTACCATGGCGCGGTGCTGGTCAAGTGGATTCGCTGCACCGTGGTGGACCGCCGCGGCTTCGAGCGCGGGCAGCGAAAGTGGGCGGGGCTTCTGGGGGAGCCGGGGTTTCGGGGACAGGGCGGAGGCTGGAGCCGGGGGCGGCAGGGTGTGGCGCACATCTTCTCCTTCTGGGAGAGCCGTTCCTTCTACGACTCCTTCATGGCGCGTTCCCACGACCGGCTCGCGGCGGCCCAGTCAGGCACGTTCAAGGACACCCAGGTCAAGCTGTTCGACTACCGCTTCGACGTGAAGACGGGCTTCGAGCCCCGCTTCACCGACGCCGATCTGGTGCGGTTCGCCCATTGCCGCGTCCACGAGGAGCGCGCGGAGCACTTCTCCCTCATGCAGGAGAAGGTCTGGAACCCGGCGATGGCGGGTTCGCCGGGGATGATCCGCGGCCTGTTCGGCGAGGCCCCGGGGCACGAGTTCCTCGTGCTCTCGATGTGGCGCTCGGCCGCCGAGCACGGCAAGTACCGCACCGAACGCGTGGAACGGCTGGCCCTGAGGGCCCAGACCGAGACCGATGTCGCCGCGCTCACGGGCGACATCCTGGACCTCGAACCCGCCTGGACGGTTTGAAATCCGGACTCACTAGGTGCGCGCCTGGGTGGCCGATGGTGCGGGAAATGTGTGACCTACGCCGTATGGAGCCCGTACGAGTCCTCGATACGCCCTCACCCGATCTAGGGTCTTGGCATGGCACGACCACGGCGAATCATCCTTGTCCGGCACGGGGAGTCAACGGGCAATGTTGATGACGCCGTGTATGAACGCGAGCCCGACCACGCACTGGCCCTGACCGAACGGGGCTGGCGGCAGGCGGAGGAGACCGGAAAACGGCTGCGAGAGGTACTTGGCCGCGAACAGGTCAGCGTGTACGTCTCCCCGTACCGTCGTACGCACGAGACCCTGCGTGCCTTCCATCTGGACTCCGAGCTCATACGGGTGCGCGAGGAACCCCGGCTCCGGGAGCAGGACTGGGGAAACTGGCAGGACCGCGACGACGTACGTCTCCAGAAGGCGTACCGCGACGCCTACGGGCACTTCTTCTACCGGTTCGCCCAGGGCGAGTCCGGGGCCGACGTGTACGACCGCGTCGGCGGCTTCCTGGAGAGCCTGTTCCGCAGCTTCGAGGCGCCCGACCATCCGCCGAACGTTCTGATCGTGACGCACGGCCTGGCCATGCGGCTGTTCTGCATGCGCTGGTTCCACTGGACGGTCGCCGAATTCGAGTCGCTGTCGAATCCGGGGAACGCGGAGATGCGGATGCTCGTTCTCGGGGACGACGGCAAGTACGCCCTCGACCGGCCCTTCGGGCGCTGGCGGGAGCCGCAGCCGTACGGGATCACCGATTAGAGTGGCAGACCGATGACCGCTGACTCCTCACCCGAAGGGCGCCTGCACCGCGCCCTGGCCAGCCTGCGTGGCCTGGCCGTGGGAGACGCGCTGGGCTCGCAGTTCTTCGTACCGGTGAACTACCCCCTGCTGAAGAACCGCGAGCTGCCGCCCGGCCACTGGCAGTGGACGGACGACACCGAGATGGCCTGCTCGGTCGTGGCCGTCCTGGCCGCCCACCACCGCATCGACCAGGACGCGCTGGCTCACTCCTTCGCCGAACACCACGACTTCGACCGGGGCTACGGCCCCGCCGTCAACCGGCTGCTGCGGCTGGTCCGCGAAGGCGGTGACTGGCGCGAACTCGCCGCGGCCCTCTTCAATGGCCAGGGTTCCTGGGGCAACGGGGCGGCGATGCGCATCGCGCCCCTCGGGGCCTTCTATGCGGACGATCCGGAGCAGGCGACGCACCAGGCGGAGATCTCGGCGTACCCCACGCATCAGCACCGTGAGGCCGTCGTCGGCGCCATGGCCGTTGCCGCGGCCGCAGCGCTGGCCGCAGCTCCCGGCGGTCCGCCCAGCCCTGGTGCGCTGCTGGACGGTGTCATCGCGCTCGTCCCGAAGAGTGCCGTCGGCGCCGGGCTGCGGCGGGCCCGCGACATGCTCGACTACGGTGACGCCTCCACCGTGGCGGCCGTGCTGGGCTGCGGGCGCCGTACGACGGCCCATGACACCGTGCCGTTCGCGATCTGGTCCGCCGCTCGGTCCTTGGGTGACTACGAAGAGGCGTTCTGGACGACCGCGCAGGTCGGCGGAGATGTGGACACGACCTGCGCCATCGTGGGCGGTGTGATCGCCGGGGGCAAGGCCGGAACGCCGCCCGCCGAGTGGGTGCACCGGACCGAGGCGTTTCCCGAGTGGTTGCAGGTGTCGGAGTAGGAGCTCTTGCCGGGTCGGCACAACACCGCCGAAACTCTCTGTGCATGCCGGGAACTCTGCGTAACCGATTGCTCGTTGTTCTGGCAGTTGCCGTGCGGCGGATGGGCCGGTGCACGCGGAACGCATGGGAGAGGGGCGGGTGTGGTCATGGGGTGGTTGCCGCTGCTCGCCCTGCTGTGCGCGGTTCTTCTGGTGCGGATGGCTGGACCGCCGTCCTCGCCGTCGATCCCCCGGACCCGGTCCGGCCATCCGCGGCTGGTCGAGAGCCCGGTTCCGTCAGCCGAGCCCAGGACCCGCCGTGCCGGCGAGTGCCTTCAGGTCGCTCTTGCGGACCTTGCCGATCCGAACACCGTCGTCAGTATGGACAGACCGAGCGAACCGCCCACTTGCTGCGTGGCGGTGAGCAGCCCGGAGGCCGCGCCGGCCTCGTGCTGGGCGACCCCGGAGACCGCGGTGATCGTCAGCGTCACGAAGGTGAGGCCCATGCCGAAGCCGAAGATCAGCATGGGGCCGAGAACTCCACCGGCGTAGGAGCTGTCGGAACTGATGAGGGCCTGCCAGACAAGCCCGGTCAACGCGAGCGCCGAACCCGTGAGCATGAACGGCTTGGGGCCGAGCACCGGCAGGAACCGCTGCGACAGGCCCGCGCCCAGCGCGATGACGACGGGCAGGAAGGCGAGACCGGCCTCGATCGGGCTGTAGTCCAGGACGTTGTGGACGAACAGCACGATGTAGAAGAACATGCCGAACATCGCGGCAGCGAGACTCAGCATGATCACGTACGTGCCCGAGCGGTTGCGGTCAGCGAACATCCGCAGGGGGGTGATCGGCTCCTTGGCGCGCGACTCGATGAACGTGAAGGCGAGCAGGAGCACCACGGCGATGCCGAAGGACCCGATGGTCAGGTTGTCCCGCCAGCCCTCGTCGGCGGCGCGGATGAAGCCGTAGACCAGCAGGGCCATGCCACCCGTGGAGGTCAGGGCGCCCGCGACATCGAAGCGGCCGCTGTGCTTCTCGGACTCGCTGATGTACAGCGGGGTGAGTGCGGCGATCAGCACGCCGATCGGCACGTTGACGAAGAGCACCCATCGCCAGTCGAGCCACTCGGTGAGCATGCCTCCCGCCAGCAGGCCTACGGCACCACCGCCCGCGGAGACGGCTGCGAAGACGCCGAAGGCCCGGTTCCGCTCGGGTCCTTCTGGGAACGTGGTGGTGATCAGCGCCAGCGAGGTCGGCGACGCGATGGCGCCGCCCACGCCCTGCAGGACCCGGGCGGCCAGCAGTTGCCAGGGCTCCTGGGCGAGACCGCCGAGCAGGGAGGCGAAGGTGAACAGCGGGATGCCGGTCATGAAGACCCTGCGGCGCCCGAGGATGTCACCTGCGCGGCCGCCCAGAAGGAGCAGGCCGCCGAAGGTGAGCGTGTAGGCGCTGACGACCCATGTGAGGTCGGTGGTGCTGAACTCGAGAGCGTCTTGAATGTGCGGCAGCGCGATGTTCACAATCGTCGCGTCGAGTACCACCATGAGTTGGCAGGCGGCGATGACGGCGAGCGCGATGCCGGGTCGCCCCTCCCGACGGGCCGCACCTGGTTTCTGTTCCTTGATCAATTGAGAGGTAGTCACTATGGGTCCCCCACAAGCGCTTTAGTGAACGGCCGCGTTCACTGTTGCGTCAATGGCAGTGAGTCCCCAGTAGTGAACGCAAGCGTTCACTTAGGTTTGTTGGCGCGCGGCGTGTCCCCCTATGTCGCCGCGTGGCAGTGCGTCCCTTCCCCGGAATCCTCGCTTCCCTGTTCGCTGGAGACACTCAGATGGTTACCTCGCGCTGGACGGCCGTCCCCGCTCAGACGGCCTCCCTGCGTCGGCGCGGCGTCGTGCTGGAGCGTGCGATCCTCGACGCCGCGCTGGAGCAGCTCAGCACGGTCGGCTGGAACGGCCTCACGATGGAAGGCGTCGCCGCCGGAGCCCAGACCGGCAAGGCCGCGGTCTATCGCCGCTGGCCGTCCAAGGAGGACCTCGTCGCGGACGCCCTTCGGGCCGGACTGCCGCGTTTCGAGGAGACCCCCGACCTCGGCGGTGTACGCGAGGACCTGCTCGAACTGTGCCGCCAGGCGCGCGAGGCGATGTTCTCCCGCCCCGGCTTCGCCGTGCGCGCGGTCATTCACGAATGCGACCAGACCCAGGCGGAACGCTTCCATGCCGTGATCTTCAACGGGGTCGTGGAGCCGAGCGTCAGACTCCTTCGCGAGATCATCATCCGGGGGGTGGAGCGGGGCGAGGTGCGTCCTGACGCGGCCAACGACTTTGTCTTCGACGCCATTCCGGCCATGATGATGTATCGCTCCAAGATGCGCGGAAGCGAATGGAGTGACGAGGATGTCGAAGAGATGATCGACCAGTTCATGCTGCCGCTGCTGCGGTCGGACGGATCGTGAGTGCTCTTCGTGGACGTCTCGGCGCTGCCCGGGGAACCGGGGTGTCGCAGGGTGATCCGGTCGGCGTAGGCTAAGGGCGCCATGCCGTACGAACCACCTACTCACACCGTCGAGCGCTCCCTCCGCGCCACGACCGGAGCGAAGATCATTGCCGGTGTCGACGAGGTGGGGCGAGGTGCCTGGGCCGGCCCCGTCACCGTCTGCGCGGCCGTCACCGGGCTGCGCCGACCGCCCCAAGGCCTCACGGACTCCAAGTTGCTCAGCGTCAAACGCCGTACCGAACTCGCAGAGGTTCTGCGAACGTGGGTGACGTCGTATGCGCTGGGGCATGCGAGTCACGAAGAGATCGACGACCTCGGAATGACGGCCGCCCTGCGGATCGCCGCCGTGCGTGCCCTGGAGGCACTCCCGGTCCGACCGGACGCGGTGATCCTCGACGGGAAGCACGACTATCTCGGAACGCCCTGGAAGGTCCGGACCGTGATCAAGGGCGACCAATCCTGTGTGGCGGTCGCTGCGGCCTCGGTGATCGCAAAGGTTCAGCGCGACAAAATGATGGCCGAACTGGGTACCGACCATGCAGACTTCGGTTTCGCGGCCAACGCCGGGTATCCCTCGCCCGTGCACAAGGCCGCGCTGGAGGTTCGGGGCCCCACCCCGTACCACCGGTTGTCGTGGGCGTATCTTGATGCGCTGCCTCAGTGGCGGCACCTCAAGAAGGCCCGCACCTGGGCGGACGGAAGTGTTCCGGAGATCGAGGGCCAGCTCGGCTTCGATTTCTGACGATTCCGCTCGCACTCATGTGCCACCCGCTGACGCGAGCCGCGCCAACGTTTGATAAATATCAGCCCATGCCTCTCATTCCCGAGGAGCCTCAGATTCACGAGAGTGCCCAGGGTCCCCGCGCCACCCCGGCCAGTGGCCGTACCGCGCCGACCCCCCGTCCCGTACCCGGTCCACGTCCTGTGGCTCCGCCGCGCCCCGGTCGCCCCGGCCCGCTGAGGCCCGCGCCGCCGGTCCAGCGGACGCCGCACGACGTGGCCGTGGCCAAGCCCGCAGTGCCGGGCCCCGTCGCCCCTGCCACCTCCGCCCCGACTCCGGTCAAGGCGTCGGTTTCGGCTTCGGCGAACCCGCAGATCCAGCTCATCCCGGCCTCGGCCGCTGGTGCACTGGACGCTGCCGAAGAAGCCGTAGACCTTCTGCTGGAGTCGGGCCGCGCCCCCGGTGAAGTGTTGGTGATCACCACCGGCGAACAGCATCCGTGGGCCACCCATGAGCTGTCCTTCGGCGAAGCCGCCTACTGGGCCCAGCACGACGCCGGTGACGACGTGTTCTACGCGGACGCCACCGGGGTCTCGCGGGCCGCGTCCCGTCCGGTGGTCGTGGTCGCCGTCAACGGCGGCTCCGCGGCGGCTGTCGCCGAGGCCCTGCCTCTGGCCCACACCCGGGCCGGTGCCCTGCTGATCGTCTGCGGCGACCCGCAGCAGATCAACTCGGTACTGGGCGTCGGCGTCTGAGCTGGCCTCGGTAGGTCCGGAAGGACACCGGGGGGTGAGGAAAGGTGCCGCTTGCGCGGCACCTGCACGGCGAATCCTTCGGCGTGCCCGCGTCTGAGTTGACGGCTGGCTCGGACTTTCCTCATGACGATTTCAGCGCGGGTGCGCCGGTTGCCACGACGTCAAGGGCCGTACGTCACGGACGTACGGCCGAAGAACGGTGATCGGGGCGGACTCGGCTTCAGCGAGCCGCCGCGCGGCGCAGGACCTCAGAGGCGGCGCCGCCGGTGCGCGGAAGCAGAGGCGGGGACTCGGACGTGGCGAAGGGCTCCGGCTCGGAGTCCGCGTTCGGCCGGCGTCCACCGCGTCCCTCGCCGAGCACCTGCCATCCGTCGCGCGTCAGCGTGATGTACGCCCCGCAGCGCAGCCCGTGCAGGGTGCAGGCGTCACGCAGACCCCACATCCACGCGCCGTCCTCCTCCGTCCAACGCGCGTCACCCTCACGGCAGTAGAGCAGCACGGCAGTGCGCACGGGGGTACGGCGCCGCAGGTCGTGCGGGATCACCCGGCGCAGCTGGGCCAGGAGCGTGTTCCGGAACATCCAGCCGTCGGCCGGTGCCGGACGACGCGTGAACGAGGCGCTCGCTCGCAGCCGTTCGTCCGGATCGAGCACCGCCACGATCGCGGTCGCCGGTTTGGGACGGTGCCGCGAGTGCAGCCCACTGACGAACTCGCGCGGGTTGCGCAGCAGCGGGATGCCGGCCTCGGCCCACTCGGCGGGTTCGAGCAGACGGGCCAGAGGGTTGGCGGATGCGGCGGACAGGTCGGTTGACGACGTGGACGCCGCGGAGGACGGAGCGAATCCGAAGGTCACGGTCCTCCCTTCGGCTACGCGCCCATACGGCGGGCGGGGTCGGATTCGGGGGAGCACACCGCAGAGGAGCCCTACCGGTCAACGGGCGAGGCCGTGCGGGGAGCGGACCTCAATTCTTCCTGGCGAACTTGGTTGCGGCAACGAGCAATTGGGCCCACCGACCCGAATCAGACCGTTCGTGGCTTATATCCCTACCCAGTGTTTTGGCGGGCGACGCCTGGGGCCTCCGCGTCCGGCGCCTCTGAGTCCGCATCGGTGCACGCGCGTGGAGCGCTGTCGCCTG
The DNA here is from genome assembly GCF_042880295.1 of Streptomyces sp. NPDC058307. Lineage (NCBI taxonomy): Bacteria > Bacillati > Actinomycetota > Actinomycetes > Kitasatosporales > Streptomycetaceae > Streptomyces > Streptomyces sp. NPDC058307. The sequence goes on along the minus strand of NZ_JBHVYZ010000025.1, from coordinate 66,691 downwards.
CGGTGCCGGCTCAGCCACGCACGGCGAGCACCAGAGGCAACACCCCCTGGGCACCCGACCGCGACAGCAGTCGGGCGGCGACTGCCACGGTCCAGCCGGTCTCGGTCATGTCGTCGATGAGCAGTACGGGACCCGCGGCTGCCTGCAGCGCCTCCCGCAAGGGCTCAGGCACGACGAGCGCCCCATGCAGGGCCCGCAGACGCTGGGCGCTGTTGGAGCGGGGCAGGGAGAGGTCGTCGGAGTGGTCCGTGTACACGAGGGACCCCAAGAACGGGAGGCGGCCGACGGCGGAGATCCGACTACCCAGCGAGTGCACCAACTGGGGCCGGCTGCGCGAGGGAACGGTGACCACCCCGACTGGGCGGGCCGGTGCGTCCGGGGCGCCGGAGGCCCAGCCGTCCGGCGACTTGGCCCAGTCGGCCAACACGGTCACGACGGCGTTCGCCACGTCGTCGGGGACGGGAGAGTCCGGAGTCTGGGGTGCGAGCAGCGGCCGGAGACGGTTGCCCCAGCCGATGTCCGACAGGCGCCCGAGAGCCCGGCCCGGCAAAGCCTGTTCGCCGGGCGGAATGCGGCCCTTCAGGTCGACGCCGATGGCGGGGAGGCCCGTGGGCCACATCCGGCGGGGCTCCACCACGACACCGGCGCGGGAGAGCGAGCCGCCCGCCGTGTCCAGGGCGGCAGGTGAGATGTCGGCGGTGAAACGGGGTCCGGCGCAGTTGTCGCAGCGGCCGCAGGGAGCCGCTTGCTCGTCGTCCAACTGCCGCCTCAGGAACTCCATACGGCAGCCCGAGGTGGTGGCGTAGTCGCGCATGGCCTGTTGTTCGGTGGCGCGCTGCTTGGCAACCCAGGCGTAGCGCTCGGTGTCGTACGACCAGGGCTTCCCGGTGGCGATCCAGCCGCCCTTGACCCGGTGGACCGCGCCGTCCACGTCCAGCACCTTGAGCATGATCTCCAAGCGGGTGCGGTTGAGCTCCACCAGCGGTTCGAGTGCGGGCAGAGACAGAGGCCGCTCCGCCGCGGCGAGGGTGTCCAGCGTGCGTCGTACGGCTTCTTCGGGGGGGAACGCGACGGAGGCGAAGTAGGACCAGATCGCCTCGTCCTCGCGACCGGGCAGGAGCAGCACCTCGGCGTGCTCGACGCCTCGTCCGGCGCGGCCGACCTGCTGGTAGTAGGCAATGGGGGAGGAGGGCGAGCCCACATGGACGACGAAGCCGAGGTCGGGCTTGTCGAACCCCATGCCGAGCGCGGAGGTGGCCACCAGCGCCTTGACCTTGTTCGCGAGGAGGGCTTCCTCGGCCTGCTGGCGTTCGGCGTTCTCCGTCTTGCCCGTGTAGGAGGCGACGGTGTGTCCGCACTGTCGCAGGAAGGCGGTGATCTCCTCGGCGGCGGCGACCGTCAGCGTGTAGATGATGCCGGAGCCCGGCAGGTCGTTCAGATGATCGGCGAGCCAGGCCAGCCGGTGGGCGGCATCGGGCAGTTGGAGCACTCCGAGGCTCAGGCTCTCGCGGTCGAGCGGACCGCGCAGGACCAGTGCGTCCGAGCTCATGCCGGTGCCGAGCTGCTCCGCCACGTCAGCGGTGACCCGGGCATTGGCCGTGGCGGTGGTGGCCAGCACCGGCACGCCGGGCGGGAGGTCGGTGAGCATGGTGCGCAGTCGGCGGTAGTCGGGGCGGAAGTCGTGGCCCCAGTCGGAGATGCAGTGCGCCTCGTCGACGACGAGGAGTCCGGTGGCGGCGGACAGCTCGGGCAGGACGTTGTCGCGGAAGTCGGGGTTGTTGAGCCGCTCGGGGCTCACGAGCAGCACGTCCACGGTGCCCGCGGCGACCTCGGCGCGGATGGTTTCCCACTCCTCCGGGTTCGAGGAGTTGATGGTCCGGGCGTGGATGCCGGCTCGGGCAGCGGCATCGACCTGGTTGCGCATGAGCGCGAGCAACGGAGAGACGATCACGGTCGGCCCGGCGCCGCGCTCGCGCAGCAGGGCCGTCGCCACGAAATACACCGCGGACTTGCCCCATCCGGTGCGCTGCACGACCAGGGCCCGGCGCTTGTCGGCGACCAGCGCCTCGATCGCCCGCCACTGGTCCTCGCGCAGCCGCGCCGATCCGGTGCTGTCCCCGACGAGCCGGACGAGGATCCCGTCGGCAGCCTCGCGCAACTCCGTCTTGCTCGTGTGCGTCATGCCCCCATACAACAGGACGCCTCCGACAGCGGGGCATTTCGGCGGTCCGGCTGTGGACGACGGACCCGGGCTTGTCGTGGCCCTGATCGGACTTATCCACAGGCCCACACGGAATATCGAGATCCGCGAGATCGTCTGCGCATGACGAATCACAGCGAAACGACGGGACCCGCCGCAAACGGCAATAACCGGGGGCGGAACGGCGGCGGACGAAACGGGGACGGACGAAACGGCGGCGGACGGCACAGCGAAATGCACAGCGGCGGACGAAACGGTGACGGGCAGGACCGCGACGGCTCGGGGATCGGTGACCAGGTCGGATTCGACGCACATGGCGCCGAACACCAGGTCACCCTGCGCACTCCGGGCGAACTGGCCGACGCCCTGCCCTACCTGCTCGGGTACCGGCCCGAGGACAGCATCGTTCTGGTCGCTCTGCACGACCGGGGTGGCCGCGGCCGATTCGGAGGGCGGGCCCGGCTGGGCATTCCCGCGAACAAGGAAGACTGGCCGGCCGTGGCCCGGCAGCTGGCCCACGGGCTGATCACCGGCAGCGAGCGCAGGGGCGCCCGGCCCGAGCAGATGGTCGCCTACCTCTGCCAGGAACCGGGGGCCGGCGAGACGGGAAGGCAGATCATGGAGCGGCTCTCCCCGCTCGCCGGGTTGCTGCGCACGGAGTGCGGTCGGCTCGATGTTCCCGTGATCGAAGCGTTGTGCATCTCCGACGGCCGCTACTGGTCGTACTGCTGTCCGAGCCAGGAATGCTGTCCCGTGGAGGGACTCCCGATGGGGCTGCCCGGCACATCGGTGCTCGCCGCCGCGGCCACGTACGCCGGACTGCAGGTGCGCGGCACACTGCGCGAGCTGCGGGCCAGGCTGCAGCCTTGGGAGACCGCGGCCGCGCTGGAGCAGGAGGTCGCCCTGGACACCGCCGGTATGGCACTGGTCCCCAAGATGCTCGACCAGGCGGGCCGGGCTGACGTGGCAGAGGAGACGGTGCGCCTGGCCAGGCGCACCATGACACGCTTCGCCGAGGCAGCAGCCGTGGCGGGCCCTCTCCAAGCCGATCTGCGCGACGACGAGCTGCTGGGACACGAAGACGCGGCGCAACTCATCCTCGGTCTGCAGGACCGGACGACCCGGGACCGCGCGGCCGAGTGGATGGAGGCAGAGGAGGCCGGACCGGCTTTGCGTCTGTGGCGCGCGTTGGCCCGCCGATGCGTCGGACCCTACGGCGAGCACGCGGCGGCGCCGCTCACCCTCGCCGGATGGGTCGCCTGGTCCGAGGGCGACGAGATCGAGGCCAGGGAAGCGCTGGCCATGGCCCTGGGTGCAGATCCCAGCTATCTCTTCGCCCGGCTTCTGCACCAGGCATGCAACGAGGGACTCGACCCGGAGTCCATCCGGCGCTGTCTACGCGCGGAACGCGAGGGGCGCGACGCACGCGCGCGCTCGGAGGCCGCCCGGTCCGGCGACGGGGACACGAGCGAGGACAGGATGCGGCCGAACAGGCCTGGTCCGGACGTGGGTCAGGCGGCGTCCCGGTCGGGTTCCGCCGGAATTGCGGAGCCGCCCGGCACCCCCGTGGACGCGCTGCCTGCGTGTCCGTCTGATGCTGAAGGCGTGCTGCCGCCGGGTCCGTCCGGTACCGAAGGTGGGCTGCCGCCGCATCCGTCCGGTGCCGAAGGTGCGCTGTCGCCGTGTCCGTCCGGTGTCGACGAAGCGCTGCCCCTGTGCCCGTCCGATGCTGATCGGACTCTGTCGACGTCGACATCGACGCCTACGGCCTCCCGTCGACGCAAGCGGGTGCGTTCCGGCGCTCGCGCCGATGCTGGTCCCCATCCGACGGAGGCGGAGGGGCGACAGCCCGGTGCCGAGGAATCCCGCCCGCGCTCCCGTTCGGCCCGCGGTACGCGTCCCGGTGCCGTCCGACGCGCCACCGGCAAGGACGACGCACGACGATCCGATGCCACCCGGCCCGGGGGCGGTGCCATCGAGGAGGAGGGATGAGGAGCGACCGCTGGAGGCATGTCGTGCGCGGATGGTCACACCTGTGCCGCCGAGTGGTGGCTCCGGCCCGCCGCCATTCGGTCGGCTTCCCGGCCGGTGGGCGTGACCCCGAACAGGCCCGTCCCGTTCACCTGAGTGGCGGAACCCCCTACCGGACCGCACCGCCGCATCGCCCATGCCCTTCAGGAGCCCCGCACCGGGCACCGAACCCGCCCGAGCCGCGCAGAGCGCAGAGGAAGCGCACCTTGCACCAGCCGACTCCGCCCTCCACCGACGAAGGCCGCCCCGCCCTCGGCGCGCCGACGACGGGGCGGGAGGGAAGCGCCGGTCCGCCGCCGCGGGCCACGGATACCGGCATGCCTGAACCGAGGTTCCCGAGCGGCACCCAGCACACCTCGGTGGTGTCGGAACACCGCTCGAACCCGACTGAGGAACAGGACCGGACGGACACCGCTCCCGCGCTGTCCTGGGACCGCGAGCCCCCTCCGTCGGAGGGACCCGTACGACGCCCGTCGACACCGGTGAGGACGGGCCGGACTGCGACTCCGAGCCGTCCTCACCGCCCACCTTCACCCGTTCCGTCCGGACCGCCGCCACGGAGCCCCTTCTCGGGCCCCCGAGTCCCAGCTGAACTTCCCCCGGCACACTCGGTCATCATCTGTGTGGCGCTTCCCGGCCTGGCCATCTCCTCGGATCAAGGGCAGTTGACCGGTCAGGGACTGGAAGGCTTCTACCGCTCGGGCCGACGCGTGCTCTCCCGGTGCCGGCTCAGTGTCGCCGGACGTGAGCCACTCGCGGTCCAGGCACGGACGACCTCGGCGGATCGCGCACGCTTCGTGGCCACCGCGCGTGTCTCCCCGGGCGGCGGCCCGGATCCCGACGTCGTCGTAGAGCGCACCCGCCATGCGGACGGGACGGAACGCATCATGTTGCACAGCGCCGCCGCCCGCCCACTGCGACTGCCGGTGGAGGTGGCACTCGGTACGGACCTGGCGGACCTGGGCGCGATCGCTTCGGGCCGAGCGGGACCAGAGCTGCCCGCGATCGTCCACGACTCCGGCCTGCGCTGGTCCTGCGCGGCAGGCGGGGCATCGGTCACGACCGACCCACCACCGGCCGACGCGCTCGCGTCAGCAGGCCTGCTGCGCTGGGAGTTCGACCTGCCACCCGGGGGCACGGTCGGCCTGGAGCTGCGCGTGCGGCTGGAGGGCACAGGCCCTGTCCGGACTGTGCGGCGCGCGGCGACAAGCCCCCTGGCTTCCGCCCGCGCGACGGGGGACCACTCCGCGCTCCAGCCGCTCCTACACACGAGCATCGACGATCTGCAGTCCCTGCTGCTGCGCGACCCGGCACACCCCACCGACACCCACCTCGCGGCCGGAGTCCCCTGGCGCTGTGGCCTGGCCCCGGCCGATGGGCTCATCGCGGCCCGTATGGCGCTGCCACTCGGCACCCGACTCGCCGCGGGGACGCTTCGCACCCTCGCACGCACCCAACTCCGCGGGCGGACAGCCCAGTCCGGCATGATTCCCGGGCCGCGCCGGGACGCGGGCGCCCACCTTCCAGCCGGCTGCACGGGCACCGAAGCCACTCTGCTCTTCCCCGCCCTCCTCGCGGAGGCCTTCCGATGGGGGCTCTCGCAACAGGAGACGGAAGAACTGCTCCCGACAGCCGAGCGGTGTCTGAGCTGGCTGCGGACGGCCGTGGGGGAGGGAACATATCTGGGGGACCCACAGCCCGGCGGCCCCGTCCGCTGCGAGACACAAGCACATGCGCACCGCGCGGCCGTCCTGGGTGCCGATCTGCTCGACGCGTTCGACAGACCCGGCGGGGCGGCGCTGCGGCAGTGGGCCGGCGAATTACGCATGGCCTTCCGCGAGGACTTCTGGATCGAGGACCGCAGCGGTGGCCGACCGGCGGCTGCGCGGGTCCCCGACGGACGCCTCCTGCCGCACCTCGGCGCCTCGGCTGTCCATCTTCTGGACACCGGACTGCTGGGCGGGGGCGAACAGGCACCCGGCCTGCTCGACAGGGTGCAGACCGAACAACTCGCCCGGCTGCTCGGAAGCCCGGCCATGGACTCGGGCTGGGGGCTGCGCGGACTGGGCACGAAAGAGGCGGGCTACAACCCGTTCGGCCATCGCACCGGGGCCGTAAGGGTTCACGAGACGGTGACCGCCGTCTCGGGCCTGGCCGCCGCCGGGTACGAGAAGGAAGCCGGCTCGCTCGTGCAGGGTCTGCTGGCCGCCGCTGAAGCCTTCGGACACCGGCTCCCCGAGATGTACGCGGCCGAGCAGCGCACAGACGGGAGCGCTCCCCTTCCTCACCCTGCGGCCTGTCGTCCGGCGGCCACG
>NZ_JBHVYZ010000025.1:49759-60048 GCF_042880295.1 Streptomyces sp. NPDC058307 | reverse complement strand
GCGCACAGACGGGAGCGCTCCCCTTCCTCACCCTGCGGCCTGTCGTCCGGCGGCCACTGCGGCGGCCGCCGGGGTCCAGCTGCTCAGCACCCTCGCGGGAATCCGGCCAGATGTCCCGGCGGGGACGGTCACGCTGCGCCCCGTACGCAGCGCGCCTCTCGGAGAGATCGGTCTGACCGGACTGAGGATCAAGGGGGCGCCGTTCTCGGTACGGGTCAGCAGGCTCGGGCTCGCCATGGTCGAGGAGGCCGCCGAAGGGCTTCAACTGAGGGCGTGACCTCGAATGACACCCACTCCACCAGAGGCACGCAGAGGGAGAAGCGACCTGTTCAGGTGGCAGTGGATCAACCGCCGATGCGACCGGCGAAGAGAGTGTTTATCGTCAGGCAGACGACTATGATCGCGGCATGGCCTACGACCCGTCAGCCTTTCCGCCCTTCGCCGTCACCGTGGACCTGGTCGTACTGACCGTGCGCCGGCACGCCCTGTGTGCGCTCGCGGTACGCAGGGGCGAGCCGCCGTTCCAGGGACGCTGGGCGCTTCCCGGCGGCTTCGTACGGGCCGATGAGGATCTGGCGCAGGCCGCTGCCCGCGAGCTGGCCGAGGAGACGGGGCTGCGCGCCCACGACCCGGCTGTCCCCGTCCAGGACAACGGAGCGCACCTGGAGCAGCTCGCGACCTACGGCGACCCCAAGCGTGACCCTCGGATGCGTGTGGTGAGCGTCGCCCACCTCGCCCTCGCCCCCGACCTGCCCGCCCCCCGGGCAGGAGGTGACGCCAGCAACGCGCGCTGGGCGCCCGTCGAGGAGCTGTTGCAGCAGGGCGGCTACGGTCGGGACGGTGAGCCGGTCGCGCCGCTCGCCTTCGACCATGCGCAGATCCTGTCCGACGGAGTGGAGCGCGCCCGCTCGAAGATCGAGTACTCGTCGCTGGCCACGGCGTTCTGCCCGCCCGAGTTCACCGTCGGTGAGCTGCGCCGGGTCTACGAGGCGGTGTGGGGCGTGGCGCTGGATCCGCGCAACTTTCACCGCAAGGTGACGGGCACACCGGGCTTCCTTGTCCCGACCGGCGGAACCACCACGCGACAGGGCGGCCGCCCCGCCCAGCTCTTCCGGGCCGGTGGCGCCACCCTTCTCAACCCTCCGATGTTGCGCCCCGAAGTGTGATGGACCCAAAAACCGGACATAACGCGCTATCTTGCTACGGGTGATCCAGGCGTTCGGACTGACCAGCCATTCCCACAAGGACCTCCCACCCGCGGTCGACGACGTGTCCTTCGAAGCCCGTGCGGGCCACATCACCGCGCTTCTAGGAGCGACGGGCGCGGGCAAGACGACAGCGCTCAGACTGATGCTCGAACTCCAACGGGGCCGCGGCCTCACCTACTTCAGGGGCCGCCCGCTGCATCGCATCGCGCACCCCTCGCGGGAGGTCGGCGCACTCCTGGGCGAAGTGCCCGGCCACCCCGCGCGCACGGTCCGCGGCCATCTGCGCCTGCTCTGCGCCGCGGTCGGCGTCCCGGTCCGGCGCGCCGACGAGGTGCTCGAAGTGGTGGGCCTGGTGAGCCTGCGCGACGAGCGGCTCGGCACCCTGTCGCGTGGCATGGACCGCCGCCTGGGCCTGGCCTGCGCCCTGTTGTCGGACCCGCACACACTCGTGCTGGACGATCCAGCCGACGGGCTCTCCACTCGTGAGAGCCACTGGCTGCACGGCATGCTGCGGGCGCATGCCACCCAGGGCGGCACGGTCCTGTTCACCACGTCCGAGCCCAAAGAGGCCGCGCGCGCCGCAGACCACGTCGTCACGCTCGAGCAAGGCAGGCTCGTCGCGGACCAGGCGGCCGCGGAGTTCGCCCGTACCCGACTCCGCCCCCGTGTCGCCGTCCGCACTCCCCATGCCGTCCGCCTCGCCGCCCTGCTCGCCAGGGAGGCCCGTACGGCTCAGCGCTCCGTCGAAGTCGTCCGGGAAGGCGGCAACCGCCTGTCCGTGTACGGCAGTACCTGTGCCGACGTCGGAGAGACGGCATTCCGTCACGGCATCCTGGTCCACCAACTGGCCGACGAGATGGGGGACATGGGGCCCGGTGCCGGGCGGTTTCCCGGCGACGCCGCGGAAGCGGCCCAGGATGCGAGGACGGGCGCGACGGGACCCGAGCCCGGCGAGCTCCTTGGTCGTCGGGTCGTAGGGGTGACCGGGACGACACCGGGGCGCGGCCGAGCACAGGTCAACCCCGCGTCGCAGAGCGGCTCGCACATGCCTGGTGACCGGGTGGTGCACGCCGACCGGAGTGCGCACGGCGCCCAAGCGGCACTCGGCGGTCCAGACACCGACAGCAGCCCGGCTGCGGGACACGGCGACACCGCTCTGAGCCCCGCCACCGCCTCCAGGACCCACACCCCCCTGCCCACCCTCCCGCCCCCCATCTCCGTCAGGTCGGCTCCCAGCCCCTTGCGCCCCCTGCGCTACGAACTGCGCCGCGCGGCAGGGATCGGCACCGGGTTCCTCACCGGGGCCGCGGTGCTCGTCACGTCCGCCCTCACCGCCGTACTCCTGGCACGAGTCGGCCACACCCCGCAGGCACGTCTGCTGGCCGCGTGGCCGAGGGAGCTGCCGCTGCCCCCGGCTGCGCTCGGAGCCGGCCTGCTCGGCGCACTCGCGTTCGGCGACGAGTTCCGCCACCCCGCCCTGGCCGCGGACCGCGGCACCGTCCCCCGCCGGCTGGGACTGCTCACCGCGAAACTCGTCGTCGCCGCCGTCACCGCGCTGACGCTGGCCTTTCTCGTGGTGGGCTGCGACGCCGAAGTGCTCTATCTCGTCTACGGACGGGAACTCACGGAAGTTCCCGCGGACTGGTTGTCGCTGAGCACGAGTTGGTTCGGGCTGGTGGTCGGGTGCGCCTGGGCCGGTGTCCTGGCCGCCGGAGTCTTCCGGTCCACCACGGCCGGGCTCGCCGCGGTGGTCGCCGTACCCGTTGCCGTCGTACCCCTTGTACAGAAAGCGCTGGAGGGGGCGTCCCTGCGAGCGGCAGCGGGTCTGCCCGTCCGGCTGCGCGAGGTCTTCCTGCTCCAATGGCCCTTCGGCGGGGAGCGCTATCTCGTCGGAGCGGTGCGTGTCATCGCCCAACCGGTGGGCGGGGCACTGGCGTTGTCGCTGACCGCTCTGCTGTGCGCGTATCTGCTCACGACCCTGCGTAGCAGGGTCCGATGACGACCGCCCGAGCGCTATCGGTCTCGACCTGCGCACAACTTCCCGACGAAAGCGCATTTCTTTCCGATAAGGCGTCAATTGCGACGGGGTGAGCGATCACCCTTTCGTGTGCTTTTCACCAAAGACCTCAAGGGAGTTGGAGGCGGCGCCGACAAAGGATCCGTGAGTACCCTTGCGCACACCATGATGACCGCCGCCCGCTCCGCCGACTCCGGTCTGGCCGGCCCGGGCGATCTCGACCGCTACCCCTATGCCGAGGCCCCGGCCGCAGGCCGCGTCGGAGCCTCCGTCTGGGACGGCTCGGACCCGGAGCTGGGCCGCGTGGGCCGACGGGCCGCGGGCAGCCGCGGGCGCGGACTGCACGGCCAACTCGTCCAGCAGCTCGGCCAGATGATCGTCTCGGGGGACCTGGGAGCCGACCGGCCGCTGGTCCCCGAGGAGATCGGCCAGCGTTTCGAGGTCTCCCGTACCGTCGTCCGTGAGTCGCTCCGCGTTCTGGAGGCCAAGGGCCTGGTCAGCGCCCGCCCGAACGTCGGCACGCGCGTGCGTCCCGTCAGCGACTGGAACCTCCTCGACCCGGACATCATCGAATGGCGGGCTTTCGGACCGCAGCGCGACAACCAGCGCCGTGAGCTGAGTGAGCTGCGCTGGACGATCGAACCGCTCGCCGCGCGCCTGGCCGCGGGGCACGGCCGGGAGGACGTCCAGCAGCGCCTCGGTGACATGGTCGAGATCATGGGGAACGCCATGAGTCAGGGTGACGCGCTCACCTTCTCCCGTGCCGACGCCGAGTTCCATTCCTTGCTCATCCAGCTCGCGGGCAACCGCATGCTGGAGCATCTGTCCGGGATCGTCTCCTCAGCCCTCCAGGTTTCCGGCGGCCCGGTCGCCGGCTGTGACCGGCCGAACGAGTCGTCCCTGGCGCACCACGGCCGGATTGCGGACGCCCTCGCCGCCGGCGATGCGGCGGCGGCCGAGGCGGCCATGCGTCAACTGCTCACCGTCCATCCCGAGGTGGAGCGCGTGGTGCCGGCGCCGCGCGAGCACTGACCGCGCACCGCGGGCGTCGCGGTCGAGGATGTCCTCCCCCTTCTCCGGCATCGTTCGGCCCTCGAACCGCCTCCGTCGGACCCCGCAGGATCTCCTGGGATGCTGCGGGGTCCGACGGCGCGGCGCGGCTGACGGCCCCCCGGACTCTGCTGGCCCGGATTCTGCCGACCAGGACTCTGCTGGCCCGGACTCTGCCGACCAGGACTCTGCTGGCCCGGACTCTGCTGGCCCGGACGGGCGAGTGACCTTGTCTGTCCGTGTCTGACCATTTTTGTTTGTCTACGGGGTGTGACTCGGGCCACGCAGATTGGGCGTAACGCTTGCGGGAGCAGCGCGATGACCTAAGAGGTGGCAGCCGCGGAAGGAATACGGACGCCGTTTCAGGCGCTGTGCATCTTCCCGGCCCCCCGCCCGCGCCGTCGGCCACTCCCAGGCCGGTGGTCGGCTCCTGTCCGCAGTGGACGGGGCCGGAAGCCGTTTTCCAACGTTCCGAGAGGTTGTTCGTGTCGGCCAGCACATCCCGTACGCTCCCGCCGGAGATCGCCGAGTCCGTCTCTGTCATGGCTCTCATTGAGCGGGGAAAGGCCGAGGGGCAGATCGCCGGCGATGACGTGCGTCGGGCCTTCGAAGCTGACCAGATTCCGGCCACTCAGTGGAAGAACGTACTGCGCAGCCTCAACCAGATCCTCGAGGAAGAGGGTGTGACGCTGATGGTCAGTGCCGCGGAGCCCAAGCGCACCCGAAAGAGCGTCGCAGCGAAGAGTCCGGCCAAGCGCACCGCCACCAAGACGGTCGCGGCGAAGACGGTGACCACGAAGAAGGCCACCGCCACCGCCACCCCGGCGGCCCCCGCCGCCGAGCCCGCAGTCGAGGGCGAGGAGCCCACGAAGCCCGCCGTGAAGAAGGCGGTCGCCACCAAGAAGGCGGCCGCGAAGAAGACCGTCGCCACCAAGAAGACGGCGGCGGCCAAGAAGACGACCGCCAAGAAGGACGACGCCGAGGTCGTCGAGGAAGAGGTCCTCGAAGACGCTCCCAAGACCGGCGACGAGCCCGAGGGCGCCGAGAGCGCCGGCTTCGTGCTGTCCGACGAGGACGAGGACGACGCGCCTGCGCAGCAGGTCGCGGCCGCCGGCGCCACCGCCGACCCGGTCAAGGACTACCTCAAGCAGATCGGCAAGGTCCCCCTGCTCAACGCCGAGCAGGAGGTCGAGCTCGCCAAGCGCATCGAGGCCGGTCTGTTCGCCGAGGACAAGCTGGCCAACGCCGACAAGCTCGCTCCGAAGCTCAAGCGCGAGCTGGAGATCATCGCCGAGGACGGCCGCCGCGCCAAGAACCACCTTCTGGAGGCCAACCTCCGTCTGGTGGTCTCCCTGGCCAAGCGTTACACCGGCCGCGGCATGCTCTTCCTGGACCTCATCCAGGAGGGCAACCTTGGTCTGATCCGCGCGGTCGAGAAGTTCGACTACACCAAGGGCTACAAGTTCTCCACGTACGCCACCTGGTGGATCCGTCAGGCGATCACCCGCGCGATGGCCGACCAGGCCCGCACCATCCGTATCCCGGTGCACATGGTCGAGGTCATCAACAAGCTCGCGCGCGTGCAGCGTCAGATGCTCCAGGACCTGGGCCGCGAGCCCACCCCGGAGGAGCTGGCCAAGGAGCTCGACATGACCCCGGAGAAGGTCATCGAGGTCCAGAAGTACGGCCGCGAGCCGATCTCGCTGCACACTCCTCTGGGCGAGGACGGCGACAGCGAGTTCGGTGACCTCATCGAGGACTCAGAGGCCGTCGTCCCGGCCGACGCGGTGAGCTTCACGCTCCTGCAGGAGCAGCTGCACTCCGTACTCGACACTCTGTCCGAGCGCGAGGCGGGCGTGGTCTCGATGCGCTTCGGTCTCACCGACGGTCAGCCGAAGACCCTCGACGAGATCGGCAAGGTCTACGGCGTCACGCGCGAGCGCATCCGCCAGATCGAGTCGAAGACCATGTCGAAGCTGCGTCACCCGTCGCGTTCGCAGGTGCTGCGCGACTACCTCGACTAGGCCGTAGTCGTACGACACCGAAGGCCCGGTCCCTCTTCGGGGACCGGGCCTTCGTGCTGCGCGCACAGGCGCCCTGCATGACTCTGGGTTTCCGATCACCACCCCGAGTGAGGAGCATGCATGCGTCACCCCATTGCCCGGGCGCTGGCCCGGCCGCTGATTCTGGCGGCTGTCGCGGCGGCCATACCGCTGGCGTCGGCCGCCCCCGTGGCTGCCGACAGCATCGTCATCGGGGGATTCCCGGTCGATGTGTCCAAGGCGCCCTGGACGGTGGCCCTGTCCAGCCGTGACCGGTTCGGAGGTACGCGCGCCGGGCAGTTCTGCGGCGGTGTCGCCGTCGGCCCCACCACGGTGCTCACCGCGGCCCACTGCATGGGCGAGGACGTCCTCGGGGCACCGCCCGAGCAGGTGAGCGACTTCCGTGTCATCACGGGCCGTACGGATCTGCTCTCGGGCCAGGGGAAGGAGATCGGCATACGGGCAGCCTGGGTGAATCCCGGCTACGACCCGCAGAGCAACGCCGGGGACTTCGCCGTCCTCACCCTCGCCGAGCCGCTGCCGCAGAACGCGGTCATCGCCATGGCGGCCGCCGGCGACGCCGCGTACCAGCCGGGAATCGGCGCCACCGTGTACGGCTGGGGTGACGTCACGGGCGGCGGCGACTACGCGCGCAGTCTGCGGGCGGCACGCGTGCATGTACTGGCCGACGTGGGTTGTAGTGAGGCTTATCCGGGCGGCGCGGACGGCACCTACCGCGCCGACAGCATGCTCTGCGCCGGGGAGGACGTGGGTGGCCGTGACGCCTGCCAGGGGGACAGCGGTGGTCCGCTGGTCGCCCAGGGGAAGCTGATCGGGTTGGTGTCCTGGGGAAGCGGCTGTGGACGAGCGGGCCGTCCTGGTGTCTACGCCCGTGTGTCCGAGGTCATGCGAACGCTGGGCTCGGCCGGTCGCAACGCGACCGACGGACGTCATGGAACCGCGTGACAATGTCTTGAGGGCGCTGAGCGTCCTCGCAGAGCCATGAGCCATGAGTAAGGGCGGCTGCCCCTGGGAGCAGGGACAGCCGCCCTTGTGCCGGCCTGTGCCGGAGCTGGCTCGTCGTGGACGCGAAGTGTCAGCGCTCTTCTTCTGCGACTGACGCGGGAACGGCCGTGAGCCGCTCCGTCTCGTCCTGTATCTCAGCGGCGATCTTCTTGAGTTCCGGCTCGAACTTGCGACCGTGGTGGGCGCAGAAGAGCAGCTCTCCACCGCTGAGCAGCACGACGCGCACGTACGCCTGGGCGCCGCAGCGGTCGCAGCGGTCAGCGGCCGTCAGCGGGCTCGCGGGGGTCAGAACAGTAGTCACGTCGCCTCTTCTCTAGCTCGACGAGCTGTCGTACCAGGGTCAACATCCAACCAGCCCCAAAACGTTCCCGCTCGGGGCTTCACCCAGAGAGAAATTTTCCGGAAGGCTGGCTGCTGCCGGTTTGGCGGCGAATGTGCCGTATTGCGTGTCTGTGTGTCTTACGGGTTCGCACTGTCGGTCAAGGTCGGTCCTCCCGGCTGGGTTGCCGGTTGTTCATGAGGACGTGCCCGGAGCCTAAATGGTTCATGCCTGTAAGGGAACGTGATATGTACTTCACCCCTTCGAGGGATCGAACAGGTATGCGACCCTGGACTACTCTGTGTTTCCGCACGAGGGTGGCGTTACAACGGCTCTACCAGGCCTCGGTACCCTCATGGCGGCGACCGAAGCCGCGCCCTTACCCACAAGGGCCCCACCTGAAATTCAGCGAGGAGCGAACCGCGTGACCGCCGAGACGTCCGTGCCGTCCACAGCTCTGCTGGCAGGAGCAGACCGGGACGGTTCCAACTACACCGCGCGGCACCTGCTCGTCCTCGAAGGGCTTGAGGCCGTACGCAAGCGCCCGGGTATGTACATCGGATCTACCGACAGCCGTGGCCTGATGCACTGTCTGTGGGAGATCATCGACAACTCCGTCGACGAGGCCCTGGGCGGGCACTGCGACCACATCGAGGTGATCCTCCACGACGACGCATCGGTGGAGGTCCGGGACAACGGCCGGGGCATCCCGGTCGACATCGAGCCCAAGACGGGCCTGTCCGGCGTCGAGGTCGTCATGACCAAGCTGCACGCCGGCGGCAAGTTCGGCGGCGGCTCGTACGCCGCCTCCGGCGGACTGCACGGCGTGGGCGCCTCCGTGGTGAACGCCCTGTCCGCGCGGTTGGACGTCGAGGTGGACCGTGCCGGCAACACCCACGCGATCAGCTTCCGGCGCGGCGTGCCGGGTGCCTTCGCGGCGAACGGCCCCGACGCCACGTTCGAGGCCGCGAGCGGCCTGCGCAAGGCCAAGAGGATCCCCAAGACCCGCACCGGCACGCGCGTGCGGTACTGGGTGGACCGGCAGATCTTCCTCAAGGACGCCAAGCTCTCCCTGGAGAACCTCCACGGGCGCGCTCGCCAGACCGCGTTCCTGGTGCCGGGCCTGACCATCGTCGTCCGTGACGAGTACGGTCTGGGCGAGGGTGGCAGCAAGGGCGAGGAGTCGTTCCGTTTCGACGGCGGCATCAGCGAGTTCTGCGAGTACCTGGCCACCGACAAGCCGGTCAACGACGTCCTCCGCTTCTCCGGCCAGGGCAGCTTCAAGGAGACCGTTCCGGTCCTGGACGAGCACGGCCAGATGACGCCCACCGAGGTCACCCGCGAACTCGGCGTGGACGTCGCGATGCGCTGGGGGACCGGCTACGACACGACCCTGAGGTCGTTCGTCAACATCATCGCCACGCCCAAGGGCGGCACCCATGTCGCCGGCTTCGAACAGGCCGTCGCCAAGACGATGAACGAGGTGCTGCGCGCGAAGAAGATGCTGCGTGTCGCCGAGGACGACATCGTCAAGGACGACGCCCTCGAGGGCCTGACCGCGGTCGTCACCGTGCGCCTGGCCGAGCCGCAGTTCGAGGGCCAGACCAAGGAGGTTCTCGGCACCTCGGCGGCTCGCCGCATCGTGAACACCGTCATCTCCAAGGAGCTCAAGGCGTTCCTGACGTCCACGAAGCGGGACGCCGCGGCCCAGGCGCGGGTCGTCATGGAGAAGGCGGTCGCCGCCGCCCGCACGCGTATCGCGGCCCGCCAGCACAAGGACGCGCAGCGCCGCAAGACGGCTCTGGAATCGTCCTCGCTGCCCGCCAAGCTCGCCGACTGCCGCAGCGACGACGTCGACCGCAGCGAACTGTTCATCGTCGAGGGCGACTCCGCGCTCGGTACCGCGAAGCTCGCCCGGAACTCCGAGTTCCAGGCGCTGTTGCCCATCCGCGGCAAGATCCTCAATGTTCAGAAGTCGTCCGTCACCGACATGCTCAAGAACGTCGAGTGCGGTGCGATCATCCAGGTCATAGGAGCGGGGTCCGGCCGGACCTTCGACATCGACGCGGCCCGCTACGGCAAGATCATCATGATGACCGACGCCGACGTCGACGGCTCCCACATCCGATGCCTGCTGCTGACGCTGTTCCAGCGCTACATGCGGCCCATGGTCGAGGCGGGCCGGGTGTTCGCCGCGGTGCCGCCGCTGCACCGCATCGAGCTCGTCCAGCCGAAGAAGGGGCAGGACAAGTACGTCTACACGTACTCGGACCGTGAGCTGCGCGAAAAGCTGCTGGAGTTCCAGAGCAAGGGGGTCCGGTACAAGGACTCCATCCAGCGGTACAAGGGTCTCGGTGAGATGGACGCCGACCAGCTGGCCGAGACGACGATGGACCCGCGGCACCGGACTCTGCGGCGGATCAACCTCGCCGATCTGGAGGCCGCGGAGCAGGTCTTCGATCTGTTGATGGGCAATGACGTGGCACCGCGGAAGGAGTTCATCTCGGGCTCGGCGGCGACGCTGGATCGGTCGCGTATCGACGCGTAGCGCCGAGTCGGGGGCGGGGTTGGAAACGCGCCCCAACCGGGTGGGGGGGGTTTTGTGGCGACCCCCCGCCCACCCCCCG
>NZ_JBHVYZ010000025.1:0-49749 GCF_042880295.1 Streptomyces sp. NPDC058307 | reverse complement strand
GTGCCCCGGCGTACGGTTTCCAATGGGGGGGGGGCGCCGCGCCTGGAGGGGCCGCTTACCCCCGCTTCCCCCGGCGGGGGGGCGGTTACCCCCCCCCCCCCGACTCGTGTTCGGACGGGTTTGGTCCGCACCCGCGGCACAGCCCTGTGGTCTTCGCGGTCGGCCGAGGTGGGCGAGCACGGTCGCCACGGGCCTCCGGCGCTCGTGATGTCGCCGGCGGTGGCTGACCATGGCGTCCGTCGCGTCGGCGGCTGACGGTGGCGTGTCCGAGGGGCTTGCGGACGGCGGTTGTCCACCCGTGGGTGGAGGGCCCGGCTGCCTGGGAATCCACCCGTGATCCACCCCAGCTCCGATCTCCCGACCTGCGGATTTCCGTAGCTTCGAAGGTGTCGGCGGCGTCCGCTGCCGGCAGACCCTTCCTCGCTCACGGAGGCTGTGATGTCCGGGCTCGTCGACGCGTTGCTGATCGTGGTCGCGGTGGTCGCGGTGATCGCCCGGCAGTTCCGGGCGAGCCGGATCGACACCGCCCGGCGCTGGTGGCTGCTGCCCGCCGTCCTGGCAGCCGTGGCACTGCGCGAGCCGGGTCTGGTGGACGCCCATCACCGCACGGCATCCGTCACCCTGCTCATCGCCGAACTGCTCACCGGCCTCGCTATCGGGGCCGGCTGGGCCTGGACGAGCCGTATATGGACGGAGTCGGACGGCGAGGTGTGGAGCAGAAGCACCAAGGCGAGCGGAGCTGTTTGGGCCGTAGGCATCGCCCTGCGCGTCGGCCTCTTCGCACTCGGTGCGGCGATCGGTGTCCACCAGGACTCCTCCGCGCTGCTGCTCGCCCTGGCGACCACCCTGCTCGTGCGCTCCGGGATCCTGGTCCGGCGAGCGCACTTCCTGAGCCCTCTCGCCGCACCCGGCCCGGCGTACGGTGAGCCCATGGTCCGGTCCACGGGGAAGGAACGCGTGTGACGGACAACGCCTGGACCCACTGGCCCTCCCGGGAGGCGCTCGGGCGTGAGGCGACCACGCGTCCTCGGCGTCTGCTCGGCTGGGTCACGCGGTCGCTGGTGCTCGCCATGCTCCTGTGGGGCGCTTTCCACAGCAGCCATGTGCAGGGCTGGGGCGTGCTCGGAGCAGTGACGGGAATCCTCCTGTCCGCCGTCGTCGCCTGGGCACTCTTCCGCACCACCCTGGAGCACCGGCTCTGGCTCTCCCTGGCGCTCTACGGCGTCCTCCTGACGATCGCGGTCGCCGCCCAGGCCGCCGACTTCGGGGTCGTCGCCCTCGTGCTCTGGTGCGGCTGCGCCATCACCGCCCTGGAGCGGCTGCCCATCGCCGCCGCCCTGCCCGTGACCGTGGTCGCCCTCGCCCTGTACGCCGCCTTCAACGACGACGTGTGGCTGACCACCCTGGCCACGACCGCGGGGCTCGCCCTGGCCGGCTATGTCCTGCGACTGGACGCCGAGGCTCGCGGGAACGCCCAGCGGCTGCTCAACCAGGAGCGGGCCGCGCGGGCGGCCGAGGCGGAGTCGGCGGCACTCGCGGAGCGGGCCCGGATCGCTCGGGAGATTCACGACGTGCTGGCCCACAGTCTCTCGGCCCAGCTCGTGCACCTGGAGGCGGCCCGGTTGCTGATCGAGAAGGGTGCGGACCGGGACCAGATCCTAGAACGGGTGGTGGCGGCCCGGGGCATGGCCCGCGACGGTCTCACGGAGACCCGGCAGGCGCTGTCGGCTCTGCGTGGGGACATGACTTCGCTGGAGGAGTTCCTGAGCCGGCTCGTGGGGACGGCCGACGGCGCCGAGACCACCATTTCGGGTGAGCGCAGACCGCTGCCGGCCGAGGCGTCCCAGGCCGTGCGCAGGGTCGCGCAGGAGGCCCTGACCAACGTCCGCAAGCATGCGCCGGGAGCCATGGTCCGGATCTGGCTGGAGTACGGCGAGGAGCAGGTGACGCTGGTCGTACGGGACTCGGGTGGTTCGGCGGGCGAACTCACCACCATCGGAGGCGGGTACGGTCTGCTGGGGATGCGGGAGCGCGCCGAACTGCTGGGCGGTTCGCTGGACGCCGGGCCGGACGACGGAGGGTTCGTGGTGACGTTGAAGGTGCCCGTATGACGGTGGGGGCGGAGACGAAGCCCGCGCGGGTGGTGGTCGCGGACGACCAGACCGTGGTGCGCGAAGGCATCGTCATGCTGCTCGGTCTGCTGCCCGGGGTCGAGGTCGTGGGCGCGGCCGGGGACGGGGAGGAGGCGGTGGCGCTCGTCGCCGAACTCGCCCCGGACGTGGTGCTCATGGACCTGCGCATGCCCCGCTGCGACGGGGTGGAGGCGACCCGCAGGATCCGGGCCCAGTACCCGGGGACGCAGGTCGTGGTGCTGACGACGTTCGCGGACGACGAGTCGCTGTTTCCCGCGCTCAAGGCTGGGGCACGCGGCTATCTCACCAAGGACGCGGGAGGTGACGAGATCGTGCGGGCCGTGCACAGCGTGCTCTCCGGGGATGCCGGACTGTCGCCGAGCATCCAGCGGCGACTGCTGGAGCGGCTGTCGGACCCCGAGCCTCCGCAGCCGGTGCCCGCGGAGGCGCCCGACGGGCTCACCGCCCGGGAGGTCGAAGTGCTGGAGCTGATCGCCGAAGGACTGACCAATCAGGAGATCGCCCGCGAACTGCATGTCTCCACAGCCACGGTGAAGACCCACATCAACAACCTCTTCGCCAAGACGGGCATCAAGGACCGTGCGCAAGCGGTGCGTTACGCCTATGCGAAGGGGCTTGTACGGCCACCGATGGGAGGAGTCACCTGATGGGGTGAAGAGCACCGGGAAAAGAGTCGGGGATGTTCCCGTTCTGTCCATCCTTGGGCATGCAGTCAAGCAACGCTCGTCCCCGCGGAAGCGAGGGCGATGCCGAGAGTTCGGCCGAGAACCACGACGGCCACGATGTGGCCCGCGCCGAAGCGTGCGCCGGGGTGCGGTACGACGATCCCTGGTACGACGAGCTCGCCTCCGGCTGGGGCGAGACGGGCGGTGACGGCACATCCGTGGCACCGGTCGCGACGGCACGCGCGGAGCGTGAGGACCGGGCCGCCGCGGCGGCCGACGTCTACCTCGAGGTGCAGCGCAGCGCGGCCTTCCAGGAGGTGCGCAGCAGGTATCGCAGGTTCGTGGTGCCCGCGGGCATCGGGTTCTTCGCCTGGTACGTGGCCTACGTCGTGACAGCGACGAGCGCGCCGGGACTGATGGCGCGGCCGGTGGCAGGCGCGGTGAACGTGGCGATGCTCGCGGGGCTCGGGCAGTTCCTCACCACCTTCGTGCTCACTTGGGCCTATGCCCGGCACGCGCGTCTGCGCCGGGACCGGGCCGCCCTCGAACTGCGATGGGACACCCAGGAACTGACGCGCACGGCCCGGGGCGGTGCGTCGTGACGGGGAACCACCAGACTCTGGCGCTGCTGCTGTTCAGCGCGTTCGTCGCGGTCACGCTGGGGATCACGACGTGGGTGAGCCGCCACCGGCACGGTTCGGCGGAGGAGTTCTATGCGGGCGGTCGGCTGTTCTCGCCGATGGAGAATGGTTTTGCCATCGCGGGTGACTACATGTCGGCCGCGTCCTTCCTCGGTATCTCCGGGCTCATCGCGCTCTTCGGGTACGACGGCATGCTCTACTCGGTGGGCTTCCTCGTGGCCTGGCTGGTGGTGCTGTTCCTCGTCGCCGAACTGGTGCGCAACTGCGGGCGGTTCACGCTGGCCGACGTGGTCGCCGCGCGGATGAGCGAGCGGCCGGTGCGGATCGCGGCGGGAACGTCCTCGGTCACCGTGTCCGTTCTGTATCTGGTGGCCCAGATGGTGGGCGCGGGCAGCCTGGTCGCGTTGCTGCTCGGAGGCACCAGCCAGGCGGCTCAGTCCTGGACCGTCATCGGCGTCGGGGCGCTCATGGTGATCTATGTGTCCCTGGGCGGGATGCGGGCGACGACCTGGATCCAGATCGTCAAGGCGGTCCTGCTGCTCGGTGGGACCGTCGCATTGACCGTGCTCGTGCTGGTGCGGTTCCACGGCGACGTCGACCAGTTGCTGCTCACGGCGGCGGAGCGCAGCGGCCACGGCCAGTCGTTTCTGGCACCTGGTCTGAAGTACGGCGGGGACTGGACCGCCCGCCTCGACTTCATCAGTCTGGGGCTCGCTCTCGTGCTCGGCACGGCGGGGCTTCCGCACATCCTGTCCCGCTTCTACACCGTGCCCACGGCACGCGCCGCACGGCGTTCGGTGGTCTGGTCGATCGGGCTCATCGGCGGCTTCTATCTGATGACGATCGTCCTCGGGTTCGGTGCCGCGGCGATCGTGGGTCCCGAGACGGTCCGGGGATCGAACGCCGCGGGGAACACCGCCGTCCCCCTCCTGGCCCTCGACCTGGGCGGCGGCGCCGACTCCACGGGAGGAACGGTTCTGTTCGCGATCGTCGCCGCCGTGGCCTTCGCCACGATCCTCGCCGTGGTCGCCGGCATCACCCTCGCCTCCTCGGCCTCCGTCGCCCATGACCTGTACGCCTCACTGCGGCGCCGACGGGCCAGGCCGCGCAGCGAGGTGGCCGTGGCCAGGACCGCCGCCGTCGGGATCGGCGTGATCGCGATCGCCCTCGGCCTGCTGGCCCGCGATCTCAACGTCGCCTTCCTGGTGGGCCTCGCCTTCGCCGTCGCCGCGTCCGCGAACCTTCCGGTGCTGCTCTACTCGCTGTTCTGGCGGGGGTTCACCACCCGGGGTGCCGTCTGGTCCGTCTACGGTGGCCTGATCCCCGCCATGGCCCTGGTGCTGCTGTCTCCCGTGGTGTCCGGCAGCCCGGAGTCCCTCTTCCCAGGCGTCGACTTCCAGTACTTCCCGCTGCAGAACCCCGGTCTGGTCTCCATCCCGCTGGGCTTCGTCGCGGGCTGGCTCGGCACGGTCACCTCGGCGGAGGTCGCCGACGAGGCCAAGCACGCGGAGACCGAGGTGCGGTCGCTCACGGGGGCGGGGGCCGTGTAGGCACGGCGTCTGTGACCGGACGGCGCCCTCGTCGTCGTACGGCGCCCGTCTTCGCCGTACGACCTCGCTGTTGGGGCATCTCGGGGTGTACTGCTACGGCGTCACCCGCGCGTACCGGTGCTCCGGGCGTCCGGTGTCGCCGTATCTGAGGGACAGGCGGAGGCGGCCGGCCTGTTCGAGGTGGCGGAGGTAGCGCTGGGCGGTGGAGCGGCTCAGGTCCGTCTCGGCGGCGACCTCGTGGGCCGACAGCGGGTGGCCGACGTGGTGCAGGACGCGGCAGATGAGGTCCGTGGTCGGCTCCGAGTGGCCGCTGGGCAGGCCGGGGGAGGCCGGAGTCGAGGTGGTGCGCAGGGCGCTGAAGATGCGGTCGACCTGCTCCTGACCGGCGATGCCGTGGCCACCGACCCGGTCGACGGTGCGGCAGGACGCCACCTTCCCGTGGCGCACGGTCCTGTCCAATGTCATGGTCGGCCCTCGCTTCCGGGGCGTGCCCAAGGCGGAGGCCAGGCAGAAGGCGCGGGAATGGCTGGCCCGGGTCGGGCTCACGACCTTCGAGGACCGCTACCCCCATCAGCTCTCCGGAGGCCCGCGCAAGCGGGTCGCGCTCGCCGCGACCTTCGTCAACGACCCCGTGATCCTGCTCATGGACGAGCCGTTCTCCGCGCTCGACGTGCAGACCCGGGCCTGGGAAGCGCTCTCGCGGACCGAGGTCATCGATCCCTTCAACATCTCCATGCCCTCGAAGATCTGGGACCAGATCTGGACCTGGGTGACGCACGGGACCGCACTCGGTTCGCTGGGCGAGCAGGTCTGGTACACGCTGTACGAGGCGCTGCTGGGCTGGGTCGTCGGTGTGGTGGCCGGTGTGGTCCTCGGTATTGCGTTGGGGCGGATCACCTTGGCGCCGACAAGATGCCCGCCGACTACTCGCAGGGCAACAAGCTGCTGTACGCGGTGGCCATCAAGAACACGCTGCCCATGTTCACCGACGACGGCGTGATGCCCAAGGACGGTCCCGAGACCGTCGAGAAGGTCCTCAAGGAGTTCGTCGACAAGGCAGCGCAGAACGCCGGCTGATCCTCCTCACGGGCGGGTCGCCCACACATAACGGTGTTCCGGACGGCCCGCCTCGCCGTACTTGAGGGTGAGTCTGGCCCGCCCGGTGCGCTCCAGGAGCTTCAGGTAGCGCTGGGCGGTCTGCCGGCTCACCCCTGTCCGGTCGGCGATCTCCTGCGCCGACAACGGCCCTTCGGCGTTCATCAGAGACCTGCGGACGAGCTCCACCGTGGTCGGGGAGTGCCCCTTGGGCAGATCGGGTTCCGTCGGCGAGGAGAGCGCGCCGAAGATGCGGTCGACCTCCGCCTGCTCCGCCTCGCCGCCGCCGTCCAGGGTGCGCCGCAGTTCGGCGTACGCCTCCAGCCTGACCCTGAGGCCCGCGAAGGCGAACGGCTTGACCAGGTACTGCAGCGCGCCATGACGCATCGCCGCCTGGACGGTCGTCACGTCCCGCGCCGCCGTCACCATGATCACGTCGGTCTGGTGGCCGCGCCGGCGCATCTCCTGGACGACCGCCAGGCCCGTCTCGTCGGGCAGGTAGTGGTCCATGAGAACCAGGTCGACGTGGGGGAGGCTATCCAGCTGACGCAGCGCCTCCGCGGCGCTGTGCGCCTCGCCGGCCACGTGGAAGCCGGGGACCTTCTCGACGTAGGCGGCGTTGACCCGCGCCACGCGGGTGTCGTCGTCCACGACCAGGACCTCGATCATCGCGACTCCTCCTCGACGGCGGTGGGCCGGGCGGGCGGCGCGGTGAGCGCCGGTTGCGGCTCGGCCAGTGCGTCCGGCAGCACGACGGTGAACTCCGCGCCTCCGCCGCCGGCCTCGCCCACGGTCGCGCTGCCCCCCTGCCGTTCGGCGAGCTTGCGCACGAGGGAGAGCCCGAGGCCGCGCCCTCGATGCGCGGGCGGCTCCTTGGTCGACCAGCCCTCTGTGAAGACCAGTTCCCGCTGTTCCACCGGGATGCCGGGCCCGGTGTCCCGCACCCTGAGGACGGCGGTACGGCCCTCGGTGCGCAGCTCGACCTCCACGCGCGCGTGCGGTGCGCCGGCGGCGGCGTCCAGGGCGTTGTCCACCAGGTTGCCGACGATCGTGACCAGCCCGCTCGGATCGACCAGCCGGTCCGGCAGCCGGGTCCCGTCGGAGACCCACAGGGCGACCCCGCGTTCGGCGGCGACGGTCGCCTTGCCCACCAGTAGCGCTGCGAGCAGCGGGTCCTCGATCTTCTCGGTGACCTGCTCCGCGGTGGCCCGGTGGTCGCCGACGACCTCTCCGACGAACTCCACGGCGTCGTCGTACATCTCCAGCTCCAGCAGCCCCAGGAGCGTGTGCATACGGTTGGCGTGCTCGTGGTCCTGGGCGCGCAGGGCGTCGATGAGGCCATGTGTCGAGTCGAGTTCCCGGCCGAGCTGCTCCAGCTCGGTGCGGTCGCGAAGGGTGGCGACGGCGCCGCCGTCGTCGGTGGGCATACGGTTGGCGACCAGCACCCGCTGGCCGTGCACGGTGACCAGATCGGTGCCCGTCACGCGTCCGGCCAGGACGTCGGCCGTACGGCCGTCCCCGAGCGCCTCGTCCGGGGAGCGCCCGACGGCCTCGTCGCCGATGCCCAGAAGACGCCTGGCCTCGTCGTTGAGCAGGCGGATGCGCCCGGCGCGGTCCAGGGCGACGACGCCTTCCCGGATGCCGTGCAGCATGGCCTCGCGCTCGGAGAGCAGAGCGGCGATGTCGGAGAAGGCCAGGTCGCGGGTCTGTCGCTGGACTCTCCGGGAGATGAGCCAGGCTGCCAGCGCCCCCACGGCGAGGGCCCCGCCGGCGTATGCGAACAGCCCCGGAATCGCGTGGATCAGCCGGGCGCGCACGCTGTCGTAGGCGATGCCGACGGAGACGGCCCCGACGATGTTGTGCCCGCTGTCGTACAGCGGCACCTTGCCGCGGGCGGTACGGCCCAGGGTGCCGCTGTCGATCTGCATGACCTCCTTGCCGGCCAGGGCCTGGCCCGGGTCGGTCGAGACGACCCTGCCCACCTCGCCGCGGGTGGGGTGCGACCAGCGGACACCTCGCCGGTCCATCACCACGACGTACTCCGCCCCGGTCGCCCTGCGGATCCGCTCGGCCTCCCGCTCGACGGGGCCGTCGGGCAGCGGGGGCGTGTCCTTGACCTGCTCCGGGATCTGCGACTCCGCGGCGATGGTCTGGGCGATGGCCAGCGCCCGGCGCATCGCCTGGTCGTCCAGCTGGTTGCTCAAAGGCGCGAGGAACAGACCGGTCGCGAGCACCGCTACCCCCGCGGCGATCGCCAACTGCATGAGAAGAACCTGCGAGAACACCCGGCGGGGCAGGCCGAGGCGCCGGCGGCGAGCAGGGGGAGTGCGGCTCATACCCATGACGGTACGGGGAGGCGCCGGATCCGCCGCAGGGGGTGTGGCATGGATCTCTTGATCAATACGTTGACGGACTCGCCGGTCCGGTCAGCTCGCCAGCGCTGCCGATGTGCTCAACTCGCGCACCGCCACCACGTCCATCCGCGCGGGTGAGCCGAGCACCGACGCCCCGCAGCTCTCAGGTCGGGGCGGCAGGGAGGCGCTCTGGGCCACGAGGACGCGCCAATGGCGGCCGTCGGCGTGCGCGAGGGTCACCTCCCAGCGCGGGGCGGCGCCGTCCGTGCGTACGACTGTCAGGGCCTCGGCCGCGTATTCACGCACCGCCGCGCGGACGGCCAGCTCGGCCGCCTGGCCGGGACGCTCCCAGGCGGAGTTGCCGCGACACCCCTCGACCACGATCCGGCCCTCCTGCACGCGCTGGAGGACTTCCTTGACGGCATGGGCCTCGGCGCGGCCGTAGGCGTAGCCGTACGGCAGGACGAGCAGCGTCGGGGAGAAGCGGTGACCACCCAGATGGGTGACCTCCCAGGCGCCGTCGACGCCAGAGGCGGCCAGTGCGGCGGCGAGTGGACGGCCCAGGAGCGCGCAGCAGCGGTCCCGTTTGCCGTTGGTGCAGACGAGTGCGAGCGGATCGCCGGTGTGTGGGCGTCCACCGAGCGCCGTGTCGAAGGTGCGGTGGTCACCCCTGCCGAGCGCGGCGAGGTCCACGCCGAGCAGATCCCATGGATCGCGGGTCGTCGCACTGTGCAGCCACACCTTGCCGGGCACGGTGTGGGCGGCGTACACCTGCCGGGTGGTGAGTGCTCCGCTGTCGGCGTGCCGTCCGGGGCGGCGGATGAGCGCGATGCGCACGCCCGTGTCCTTTGCCGCGGCCTCCAGGGCGCGGCCCAGCGCGGGGTCCAGGTGGCTCGAAGTGAGCGCCTTGGCGCCCCAGGGACCGGACTGCTCCAGCAGCAGCCAGGTCCGCGCGGTGGCCGCGGTTCCGGAAACGGGCTCGTCGAGGTCGTGCGAGACCGTTGAGCAGGTACTCACACAGGTGAGCCTAACCTGACTAGGCGCGCGGCGACGTCCGGCCGGGTCCGTGTCAGGGCTCCGGCAGCGGCTGTGGTGGCTTCGGGCCCATGTAGGTGCCGCTCGGGCGCATGCGCAGCGGACGTTCCCCGTACTCCTCCAGCGCGTGCGCGATCCAGCCCGCCGTACGGGCGACGGCGAAGACCGTCTCGCCGGCCGTGGCCGGCATCCCCGAGGAGGCGGTGAGCACGGCGAGGGCCAGGTCCACGTTGGCATGCAGGGGAGCGTGGCGGGCGGTGGTGGCCACGATGTCGCGGGCCGCGAGGAGGGCGGGCTCGGCGCGCGGAATCTCCTCCAGGAGGGCGAACAGAGCACGCGCGCGCGGGTCCTCGCCCGGGTAGAGACGGTGACCGAGGCCCGGGATGCGACGGCCGGCCCGCAGCTCCTCCGAGATCACGGGGGCCGCGTCGCCGCGGTCGAGCACGTCGAGCAGCAACTTGTGGGCGAGCCCGCTGGCCGCGCCGTGCAAGGGGCCCTCCAGGACACCGAGTCCGGCGGACACGGCCGCGTACGCGTGCGCGCGAGCTGATGCGGCGACGCGTACCGCGAGGGTCGAGGCGGCGAGGTCGTGGTCGACGAGAAGGCCCAGTGCGGTGTCCAGGGCGCGCAGGGACGCCTCGTCGGGCTTGCGTCCGCTGAGCCGCGTCCACAGCCGGGGGGCCAGCCGCGCGTCGTCGCGGCGGCGGTCGTGGAGCACGGGCGGCAGCGCGGCGACGAGGGTGGGGATGAGGGTGCGGGCGCTGCCGAGCACGGACTCCTCGGACAGGTCGAAACGCAGTGGGTCGGCCGCCGCGGCGGCGATCGCGGCGACGCGCAACCGGTCGGTGGGGCCGGTGTGTTCGGGCAGCGCCTCCACCGCGCGGCGGGCCGTGTCGACCGTGGCGTCGGGTGCGGTGAAGGTGATGCCGGGCTGCATGCGTCCGGTCCAGAGCCACTCCGCAATCTCTTCGTAGGAGTGGCGCGCGGCGAGTTCGGTCGCGTCGACGCCCCGGTAGTAGTAGCGGTCCCGGTCGATGAACGTGATGCGGGTCCGCACGGACAGTTCGCCGCCGGAGCCCGGACTCCCGCCGCTCTCCCGGCGGTTGCGCCGGGCGAGGGCCTCCACCTCCTTGGCGTCGAAGGTGCTGCCCCGGCCGCCGGGAACGCGTCGGCTGCTGAGCTGTCCGCGGCTCACGTAGGCGTAGACGGTCTCGGGCTTCACGCCGAGCAGTTCGGCGGCCTCCTTGGTGCTGAGCCGGTGGTCGGCGGGGCCGGGGAGGGGGGCTTGATCGCGCATAAGAGGTCACCGTATCCGCAGCCAAGTGGGTTGATTAGCCTGCATTGATCTAATCAATATTGACAGAGACTGAGTCAACCATGGACAGTCAAATCAAGTCCAGGGAGGAATCATGTCGGTCAACAGGTCCGCAACCGCATTCGTCGACGTACCGCGAGGACTCGCCGGAGTCGTCGTCACCGACACCGAGGTCGGGGACGTACGGGGGCGCGAGGGGTTCTATCACTACCGCCAGTACTCTGCCGTCGAGCTCGCGCGGACCCGCTGCTTCGAGGACGTCTGGCACCTCCTGGTCCACGGCGATCTGCCGGATTACGGACAGGCCGTGGCGTTCCGCGCCGAGACCGCCGCGCTGCGGCGACTGCCGGACGAGGTGCGGGCCGCGCTGCCCGCGATCGCGGCGGCGAGCGGACGGTCCGGGCCGCTCGCCGGTATGCGCAGCGCCTTGTCGCTGCTTGGTGCGGCGAAGGGGTTCCGGCCGGTGTACGACATCGACCCGGACGAGCGGCGACGGGACACGCTCACGGCGGCCGCGGCGGTCCCGACACTGCTGACCGCGTTGCATCGGCTGGGCAAGGGACTCGAGCCGGTGGAACCGCGCGAGGATCTCTCGTACGCGGCGAACTACCTGTACATGTTGACGGGCTCGGAGCCGGAGCCGCAGCGCGCACGGGCGGTCGAGCAGTACTTGATCTCGACCATTGATCACGGATTCAATGCATCAACCTTTACGGCACGGGTCATCGCGTCGACGGGGGCGGACGTGGTGGCGTGTCTCGTGGGGGCCGTCGGAGCCCTGTCCGGGCCGCTGCACGGAGGAGCGCCGAGCCGTGCCCTGGACACCCTGGACGCGATCGGCACGCCCGACCGTATCGACCCATGGATCCGTGAGCGGGTGCTCGCGGGCGAACGGATCATGGGCTTCGGCCATGCGATCTACCGCACGGAGGACCCGCGTTCCCGGATGCTCCGGGAGGTCGCCCAACGGTTCGGCGGGCCCCGAGTGGACTTCGCCGTCGAGGTGGAACGTCATGTCGAGGCCATCCTGGCCGAGCTGAAGCCGGGGCGGGAACTGCACACCAACGTCGAGTTCTACGCGGGCGTGGTGATGGAGCTGTGCGGGCTGCCCCGCGAGATGTTCACGCCCACGTTCGCGGCGGCGCGGGCGGTGGGGTGGAGCGCCAACATCCTGGAGCAGGCGGCGGACCCGAAGATCATCCGGCCGGTGGCGCGGTATGTGGGGCCGGTGGCGCCGGTGGGGGTGCCGCAAGCGGCCTGAGGAACGCGCAGGTCCGGCACCGGGAGTGGTGCCGGACCTGGCGGGCCACCGGTCAGCGTAGGCTGCCCGGTTCTACCGATGCCGTCGCAGGATCCGGGACAGCGGCCCATGACGGTGAGGCGCAGGTCGCCCTTCCGGAGTCGGCCTCTGCGGTGGCGGCACCGCGTTGGTGCCGGAGTTTCCCCGACGGGAGTGGGACCTGATCACGGTCACCAGACCTGTGGCAGCGGCGACAAGGGCGGTAACCGAACCGACAAGTGCGGTTATCTGCTCGATTTGAGCCATGGCATCGCCTAGGCGTCTGGAATGTCGGCCTTGGCCCGCACGAGCGTCTCGCGCGTGATGACCACGATGCGTTCGTAGTCGGCCCGTGCCGCGTCCGAGGGAAGCTGCGAGTCCAGAGAGCCGGTCGCGTCCGTGCCGATGACAGCGAAGTTCCCGTCGGCCAACTCGAAGATGTCCGGACACGTCGCGCCGGAGGTGCTGCCTCGTTCGCGCGGCGATGCGCCGAGGCGGCGAATGATCTGACTCACTGTTGGTTTCCCTCTGGTCTCACGAATGACGAGCAACGCACACGGCGCTACGAGGCGAGGCGGCCCTGTGGGGTCCACGCGTCATCTGGCGATGTGGGCGACGGTGGGGTGGGGCTGCCGTACGCGATCACGTGTGAGTCAACCCCGGCGGCTGAGTCAACCTCAGCGGCGCCTGGGACAACGGGATACTTGACCTGTTCGTTATGGGCCGCTGGTGTGATTTCCGCAGACGGGCGGCTCAGGAGTTCTGCTGTGCGCTGGGCGGCTCGCCGACCACCCACCACTCCTCTGTGTCCGAATCCTCCAGCTGCTGGAGCAGATCGTCCACCAGCTTGCCCAGTTCCGCCTCGTCGGTGTCCGCAAGGCTCGCCCGCTGCTGCTGGGTGGCGTACCAGTACTCCCTGACGATCGGGTTCTGGAAGATGCCGCGGACGTGCTTGAAGAACTCCTCCTTGGACAGGTTGCCGATGCGGTAGTAGAAGAGCAGGTTCGTGTACAAGGCGTTGGCGAACAGATACTGGCGGCGCTGCTTGGCGGACACCGGCGCCTCGTAGAGATCGAGGACCTCGGCCAACTCGGGATCGTCAATGGCCTTGCTGAGCAGTTCCCAGTGCTGGTGCTGTTGACTTGCCAGGTCGGCGTGCTGATGGGAACGGGCAGCCCCTTCCAGCTGGTCCAGCCGCGCATGGAGCGACCGCATCGCGTGTTGCTGTGCGGCGAGGGAGGCGACGGCACCCGCCAGCGCGCCGACGCCGACCGCGGCGGCCCTGCGCAGCCCTCGCGTCCAAAAGCTCTGTGTGGCCATGTCAACCCCCGGTTCAAACGGCCGTCCGCCGGTCGTCGGGGTGCGGGTCGACTGATGGGGACCGGCGAGCGGTGGGCGGCGCTTGCCGTCTCCCAGGGTGCCGAGCGGCTCTGATCGGCGGGGGAGGCGGAGAGGAGGCGCACGGAGGGAAGTGAGGGTCGCACGAACCGGCGCCTTCCCCAACGTCTGCCCCGCAAGTGCTGCTAACAATCGTTCACTTCGCGGTGATTATTCCGGCTCGTATCCTGGTCCGGCATTCAAATCTCCTACGTGCGCCGGGGCCGCGATCCGGTGCACGCGGCAGCGCGAAAGAGGTCGTACGTTGAGTCAGCCGAGCGTGAGCCCCCGGCAGATCCCGGTCGTCGTGCTCGCCGGATTCCTGGGTTCCGGCAAGACCACGCTCCTCAATCATCTCCTGCACCGCAGCGGTGGCAGCCGTATCGGAGCCATCGTCAACGACTTCGGGGCCATCGAGATCGACGCCATGGCCGTCGCCGGCGCGCTCGGCGACTCCACCGTCTCCCTCGGGAACGGCTGCCTGTGCTGCGCCGTCGACGTCGGTGAACTCGACCAGTACCTCTCCCGGCTCGCCCACCCCGACACCGGAATCGACGTCATCGTCATCGAGGCCAGCGGTCTCGCCGAGCCGCATGAACTCGTCCGCATGGTGCTCGCCAGCGAGCAGACGGAGATCGTCTACGGCGGTCTCGTCGAGGTCGTCGACGCCGCCGAGTTCGACGACACCCGCGCCCGGCACCCCGAGCTCGACCGGCATCTCGCACTCGCCGACCTCGTCGTGGTCAACAAGCTCGACCGGGCGGCCCCTCAGGACGCCGAGCGGGTCCTGGCGGTCGTCCGGTCCCTCGTCGACCGTGCCGCCGTCGTCCCGGCCACCTACGGCCGCATCGACCCCGAGTTCCTCTTCGACTGCCGGCCCGGCGAGGAGCGCATCGGACAGCTCTCCTTCGACGACCTGCACGACCACGACCACGACCACGACCACGAAAGCGACAGCCACGGCCACACCGGACATCTGCACTCCGCCTACGACAGCCTGTCCTTCACCTCGGACACGCCCCTCGCCCCACGCCGGCTCATGGGCTTCCTCGACAGCCGTCCCGAAGGCCTCTACCGGATCAAGGGATACGTCGACTTCGGGCCCTACGACGTCCGCAACCGTTACGCCGTCCATGCCGTCGGGCGGTTCCTGCGGTTCTACCCGGAACCCTGGCCACCCGGCGACCCGCGCCGCACCCAGCTCGTCCTCATCGGCTCCGGCATCGACGTACCCGCCCTCGGCAAGGAACTGGAGGCGTGCAGGGCACACACGACAGACGCCCCGCACGCCGACGAGGCCGGCATGTGGGGCGTCCTGCGTTACGTACAGGGCACCGAGGAGGACCCCGAAGAACCGGCCTAGAGCGGCCCCGCCACCACCGACACCGTCTTCGCCAGCGACACGCCCGAGCCGTCACGGCGCGGGTCGATCTCCGGGAGGTCGGCCGGCGTGCCGTTCTTCTGCGCGGCGCGGGCGGGGACGGCGCCAGCCCAGGCCAGGGACAGGCAGTCCTCGCCCTTCAGGAACCGCTGGCAGCGGACGCCGCCCGTGGCGCGGCCCTTGCGCGGGTACTGGTCGAACGGCGTCAGCTTGGCCGTCGTCTGGACGGAGTCGTCGAGCGTGCCGCGTGAGCCCGCGACCGTGAAGACGACCGCGTCCACCGCCGGGTCCACCGCGGTGAAGGAGATGACCTTGGCGCCCTCGGTGAGCTTGATGCCCGTCATACCGCCCGCGGGACGCCCCTGCGGACGGACCTGTGAGGCCTGGTAGCGCAGGAGCTGGGCGTCGTCGGTGATGAAGACCAGGTCCTCCTCGCCGGTGCGCAGTTCCACCGCGCCGACGATCCGGTCGCCCTCCTTGAGCGTGATGACCTCCAACTCGTCCTTGTTGGACGGGTAGTCGGGGACCACGCGCTTGACGACGCCCTGTTCGGTGCCGAGCGCCAGACCGGGCGAGGACTCGTCCAGTGTGGTGAGGCAGATCAGCGTCTCGCCGTCCTCCAGGGAGAGGAACTCCGACAGCGGGGCGCCGCCCGCGAGGTTCGCGGCCGACTCCGGGAGCTGCGGCAGGTCGATGACGTTCAGGCGGAGAAGACGGCCGGACGAGGTCACCGCGCCGATCTCGCCCCGCGCGGTGGCCGGCACCGCCGAGACGATCACGTCGTGCTTGGCGCGCTTGCCGCCGGCCTCCTCCGCGAGCGGCTCGCCGTTCGCCGTACGGGCCAGCAGACCCGTCGAGGACAGCAGCACCCGGCACGGGTCGTCCGCCACCTGCAGCGGTACGGCGGCCACGGGGGCCGTGGCTCCGGCCTCCAGCAGCACTGTGCGCCGCTCGGTGCCGTACTTCTTGGCGACCGCGGCCAGCTCGGCGGAGACCAGCTTGCGCAGCTCGGCGTCCGACTCCAGGATCCGGGTCAGCTCCGCGATCTCGGTGTTGAGCCGGTCCTTCTCCGACTCCAGCTCGATGCGGTCGAACCGGGTCAGACGCCGCAGGGGCGTGTCCAGGATGTACTGCGTCTGGATCTCGCTCAGCGAGAAGCGCTCGATCAGGCTTTCCTTCGCCTGCGCGGAGTTGTCGCTGGAGCGGATGATGCGGATGACCTCGTCGATGTCGATCAGGGCGGTGAGCAGCCCCTCGACCAGGTGCAGTCGGTCGCGCCGCTTGGTGCGCCGGAACTCGCTGCGGCGGCGCACCACTTCGAAGCGGTGGTCGAGATAGACCTCGAGGAGCTCCTTGAGGCCCAGGGTGAGGGGCTGACCGTCCACCAGCGCGACGTTATTGACGCCGAAGGACTCCTCCATCGGCGTCAGCTTGTAGAGCTGCTCAAGGACCGCCTCCGGCACGAAGCCGTTCTTGATCTCGATGACCAGACGCAGGCCGTGCGCGCGGTCGGTGAGGTCCTTGACGTCGGCGATGCCCTGCAGCTTCTTCGAGCCGACCAGGTCCTTGATCTTGGCGATCACCTTCTCCGGGCCGACCGTGAAGGGCAGCTCGGTGACGACCAGGCCCTTGCGGCGGGCCGTCACCGTCTCCACCGACACCGTCGCGCGGATCTTGAAGGTGCCGCGGCCCGTCTCGTAGGCGTCCCGGATGCCGGAGAGACCGACGATCCGGCCGCCGGTGGGCAGGTCGGGGCCCGGGACGTGCTTCATCAGGGCGTCCAGATCCGCGTTCGGGTAGCGGATCAGGTGGCGGGCGGCCGCGATGACCTCGGAAAGGTTGTGCGGCGCCATGTTGGTGGCCATGCCGACCGCGATGCCCGAGGCGCCGTTCACCAGGAGGTTGGGGAAGGCGGCGGGCAGCGCGCCCGGCTCCTGCTCCTGGCCGTCGTAGTTGGGCGAGAAGTCGACGGTGTCCTCGTCGATGGACTCCGTCATCAGGCTCGCGGCCTCGGCCGCGCGGCACTCGGTGTACCGCATGGCGGCCGGCGGGTCGTCGTTGCCCAGCGAGCCGAAGTTTCCGTGGCCGTCGATCAGCGGCACGCTCATCGAGAAGGGCTGTGCCATGCGCACGAGGGCGTCGTAGATCGACGCGTCGCCGTGCGGGTGCAACTTGCCCATGACCTCGCCGACCACGCGGGCGCACTTCACATAACCGCGGTCGGGGCGCAGGCCCATCTCGTTCATCTGGTAGACGATGCGCCGGTGCACCGGCTTGAGGCCGTCGCGGGCGTCGGGGAGCGCGCGGGAGTAGATGACCGAGTACGCGTACTCGAGGTACGAGCCCTTCATCTCGTCCACGACGTCGATGTCGAGGATCCGCTCCTCGTACGAGTCGTCGGGCGGCGGGGTCTTCGTGCTGCGGCGGGCCATCGCTGCCGGCTCCTCTTTTCTGGTCGCTCGCCTACGGGTCGCTCACGTCGGCCCTTTGGCTCACTCTTGCTGAAGCGTGAACGGGTCTGCGCGGACCATTGTGGACCGCGGCACTGACAGTCCGGGCCGGGGCCCGGCAGGGCCGCCCGGCCCGGCAACGGCACAGCGCCTCCGTCACGGTTGCCCGCAGGCTACGCGATCCGCTGTGGGCGTACGCGCTCCGGGAACTTCGCCGGGGGTCCGCACGCTTGCATACAGTGGCAGGACCGGCAGGAAAACCGCGGTTTCCACGACCGCGAACGCGATCGAAGGGACGTACATGCCCATGGGTCACACGGCCACAGACCAGGCAGGCACCGGGGGCCTGACAGCGACCGAGCACCGCCTGGCCAACGGCCTGCGCGTGGTGCTCTCCGAGGACCACTTGACCCCGGTCGCGGCGGTGTGCCTCTGGTACGACGTCGGTTCGCGCCACGAGGTCAAGGGACGTACCGGCCTGGCTCACCTTTTCGAGCACTTGATGTTCCAGGGTTCCGGACAGGTCAAGGGCAACGGGCACTTCGAGCTTGTCCAGGGCGCGGGCGGCTCGCTCAACGGCACCACCAGCTTCGAGCGCACCAACTACTTCGAGACCATGCCGACGCACCAGCTGGAGCTCGCCCTCTGGCTGGAGGCCGACCGCATGGGCTCGCTGCTGGCCGCCCTCGACGACGAGTCGATGGAGAACCAGCGCGACGTCGTCAAGAACGAGCGCAGGCAGCGCTACGACAACGTCCCCTATGGCACCGCGTTCGAGAAGCTGACCGCGCTCGCGTACCCGGAGGGCCACCCCTACCACCACACCCCGATCGGGTCGATGGCAGACCTGGACGCGGCCACGCTTGAGGACGCGCGCGCGTTCTTCCGCACGTACTACGCGCCCAACAACGCCGTCCTGTCGGTCGTCGGCGACATCGACCCGGAGCAGACGCTCGCCTGGGTCGAGAAGTACTTCGGCTCGATCCCCTCGCACGACGGCAAGCCCGCGCCCCGCGACGGCTCCCTGCCCGAGGTCATCGGCGAGCAGCTGCGCGAGGTCGTCGAGGAGGAGGTCCCCGCGCGCGCGTTGATGGCCGCCTACCGGCTCCCGCACGACGGCACCCGTGAGGCGGACGCGGCCGACCTGGCCCTCACCGTCCTCGGCGGCGGAGAGTCCTCCCGCCTCTACAACCGGCTGGTACGGCGCGACCGTACGGCCGTCGCGGCCGGCTTCGGCCTGCTGCGCCTGGCCGGTGCGCCCTCCCTGGGCTGGCTCGACGTGAAGACCTCTGGTGATGTCGAGGTGCCGGTCATCGAGGCCGCCATCGACGAGGAGCTCGCCCGGTTCGCCGCCGAGGGCCCCACGGCCGAGGAAATGGAGCGCGCCCAGGCCCAGTTGGAGCGCGAGTGGCTGGACCGGCTCGGCACCGTCGCGGGCCGTGCCGACGAACTGTGCCGTTTCGCCGTCCTGTTCGGCGACCCCCAGCTCGCCCTGACCGCCGTACAGCGGGTCCTGGAGGTGAGCGCCGAGGAGGTGCAGGAGGTCGCCAAGGCCAAGCTGCGCCCCGACAACCGCGCGGTGCTCGTCTACGAGCCCACCGCCCCGGCCGAGATCGCCCAGAGCGCCGAGGACGCCGACGCCCCGGACTCCGCGGCCACCGTGGAAGCGACCGACGAGAACGAGGAGGCGGCCAAGTGACCGAGCTCGCCGCGATGGAATTCCACCCGCAGCCGCAGGCGGGCGAGCCCAAGGTCTGGGCCTTCCCCGCCCCCGAGCGCGGGAAGCTCGACAACGGCCTCACCCTCCTGCGCTGCCACCGCCCCGGCCAGCAGGTCGTCGCCGTCGAGGTGCTCCTGGACGCGCCCCTGGACGCCGAGCCGGCCGGCCTGGACGGTGTCGCCACGATCATGGCGCGCGCGTTCTCCGAAGGCACCGACAAGCACTCCGCCGAGGAGTTCGCCGCCGAGCTGGAGCGCTGCGGCGCCACCCTCGACGCGCACGCCGACCACCCGGGCGTCCGCCTCAGCCTCGAAGTGCCGGCCTCCCGCCTCGCGAAGGCGCTCGGTCTGCTGGCCGACGCGCTCAGGGCGCCCGCGTTCGCGGACAGCGAGGTCGAGCGGCTCGTCCGCAACCGCCTGGACGAGATCCCGCACGAGCTGGCCAACCCGTCCCGGCGCGCCGCCAAGGAACTCTCCAGGGAGCTGTTCCCGGCGGACTCGCGCATGTCGCGCCCGCGCCAGGGCACCGAGGAGACCGTCGAGAACATCGACTCCGCGGCCGTACGCGGCTTCTACGAGAAGCACGTGCGGCCCGCCACCGCGACCGCCGTGGTCGTCGGCGACCTCACCGGCATCGACCTGGACGCGCTGCTCGCCGACACCCTCGGCTCCTGGACGGGGTCCACGGGCCGGCCGCGCCCCGTGCCGCCGGTGACCGCCGACGACACCGGCCGCGTCGTCATCGTGGACCGCCCCGGCGCCGTCCAGACGCAACTGCTGATCGGCCGTATCGGCGCCGACCGGCACGCACGCGTGTGGCCCGCGCAGGTGCTCGGCACCTACTGCCTCGGCGGCACCCTCACCTCCCGCCTGGACCGCGTCCTGCGCGAGGAGAAGGGCTACACCTACGGCGTACGGTCGTTCGGGCAGGTCCTCAGGTCCGCCCCGGACGGCTCGGGCGCCGCGATGCTCGCCATCAGCGGCTCGGTCGACACCCCGAACACCGGTCCCGCCCTGGACGACCTGTGGAAGGTGCTGCGCACGCTGGCCGAGGGCGGTCTCACCGACGCCGAGCGCGATGTCGCCGTACAGAACCTCGTCGGAGTGGCACCGCTCAAGTACGAGACGGCCGCGGCCGTCGCGAGCACGCTGGCCGACCAGGTCGAGCAGCACCTGCCCGACGACTACCAGGCGACCCTGTACCAGCAGCTCGCCGCGACCGGCACCGTCGAGGCCACCGCGGCCGTCGTGAACGCCTTCCCGGTGGACCGGCTGGTGACGATCCTGGTCGGCGACGCGGCCGCCATCAAGGAGCCCGTCGAGGCGCTCGGCATCGGCGAAGTCAAGGTCGTGACGGCCGAGTAGAGGAGCTGGACGTCAGGAGCCCTGGTGACGCAACAGCCACCAGGGCTCCTGGATGTCCGAATTGGGCAGGAGGTTGCCTGTCTGCCCTGTGGGATGCGCTACAAACCCCGTGATCGGTTTGGGGATTGAAAGTGGCCCCGCTTAGCGTCCTCTGGGCTGTCCGTCAGGCACTGCGCCGCGCCCGCGGCACCGGACAGTCATCGCCGAGTCCCCGCATGGCGTAAGTCAGGGGAGCCGGGGACCCATCACAAGTCCCTGGGGTGAATCGGACGCCCGCGCACCGCGAGGGGGTCCGTAGGAGACCTTCCTGCTCCGAACCCGTCAGCTAACCCGGTAGGCGAGAAGGAAGGAAAGGACCAGCCACCACATGGCGTTCACCTGCGCCACCGGGAAGCACCGTCGTCCCGGCCGTATGAAGCGCACCACCGCCCGCGCGGCGGGTGTCGCGGCCCTCGCCACCACCGGCGTCATCGGCACCATCGCAGCCCCGGCGTTCGCCGCCGACAACTCCGTGGAGCAGACCGGCCTCATGCCCGTCGTCAGCGTCGGGGAGTCCCTCGCCGACCAGCTCGACGCCCAGGCCGAGGCGCAGGCGCAGGCCGCCGCGCAGAAGAAGGCGGCGGCGGAGGCCAAGCGCAAGGCCGAGGCGCGCGCCAAGGAGATACGCGAGGCCAAGGAGCGCGCCGCCCGCGAGGCCGAGCGCAAGCGCCTCAACCGCTTCGTCGCCCCGATCTCCGGCTCCTACGTGTCCACCGGCTACAAGACCGGCGGCTCCCTGTGGTCCTCCGGCAGCCACACCGGCATCGACTTCCACGCCGCCAGCGGCACCTCGGTCCACGCGGTCGGCCGCGGCACCGTCGTGGAGACCGGCTGGGGCGGGTCGTACGGCAACCAGATCGTGATCAGGATGGCCGACGGCACGTACACCCAGTACGGCCACCTGTCGTCCATCGGCGTCTCGGTCGGCCAGTCGGTCACTCCCGGCCAGCAGATCGGCCTCTCCGGCGCGACCGGCAACGTCACCGGCCCGCACCTGCACTTCGAGGCGCGCACCACTCCCGAGTACGGCTCGGACATCGACCCCGTCGCCTACCTGCGCTCCCACGGGGTCAACGTCTGACGCCCACCGCGCGACCGCCACGAGGCCCCGGCTCCCGAGCCGGGGTTTTCGTCGTTTCCGGGGCCCCGTTGTCCAAAAAATATCCCCGGATTCCCGTCCGCCGTCGGAAATTCCCGCTCATTGCAATAGAGTCACTGAACACACGTCAATCGGCGACGTTTCACGGGGATTAAGACGGAGGTCGGACATGCGTATTCCGGCGCACTCGGTATGCACGGCGATCCGCGACGACATCGTCGCCGGAGTCCACGAGCGCGGGAGCCGGCTCACCGAGGAACTGCTCGCCCGCCGCTACGGCGTCTCCCGGGTCCCGGTCCGCGAAGCCCTGCGCACACTGGAGGCCGAGGGCTTCGTGGTGACGCGGCGCCACGCGGGCGCGTGTGTGGCAGAACCGACCGAGCAGGAGGGCGCCGACCTCCTGGAGATGCGCATGCTCCTCGAACCGCTCGGTGCCTCCCGGGCCGCCCAGCGGCGCACCGAGGCCCATCTGAAGGTGCTGCGCGGCCTGGTCAGGCTGGGGCAGGAGCGGGCCAGGCGCGGCAACAGCGACGATCTGCGCTCCCTGGGGGGCTGGTTCCACGAGACGCTCGCGCAGGCCTCCGGCAGCCCCGCGCTGACCTCGATGCTGACCCAGCTGCGCCACAAGATCGCCTGGATGTACGTCGTGGACGCGCCCGCCAACCCCGTGGAGTCGTGGGCGGAGCACGGCGCGATCGTGGACGCGGTGGCGCGCGGGGACAGCGAGCGCGCGCGGGCGATCACGACGCTGCACACCGAGCGCTCGGGCGCGGCGCACCGGCTGCGGTTCACCTCCGGGCCGGACCGCACGGACCGTGTGAGGACCTCGCAACATCCTGTAAACGTGACAGGTCTGCGGCATTAACACGGGCGCCGTATACAAAGAGGGAGTAATTCGCGGGGCGCTATTTCCGCTGCCCGCAAAAGGGAAATGCGAAGGGCCCGCCCGGTAATTCGGACGAGCCCCTCGGTGCTTTTCAGGGCACCTTCCCTCAGACGGTCTCGGGAAGCTCCTCGAGCCCCTCGGCGACCAGCTTGGCGAGCCGGTCGAGGGCCGCGTCCGCACCCTCGGCGTCGGAGGCGAGGACGATCTCCTCGCCGCCCTGGGCGCCCAGGCCGAGAACGGCCAGCATGGAGGCCGCGTTGACGGGGTTGCCGTCGGCCTTGGCGATCGTCACCGGGATGCCTGCGGCCGTGGCGGCCCGGACGAAGATGGAAGCGGGGCGGGCGTGAAGGCCCTCGGCCCAGCCGACGTTGACGCGGCGCTCAGCCATGTGATGCTGCCCTTCGGTTCTCAGGGTTGTCTAGACCAGTTTCCCACACGTGAAGCGCTCCCGGACAGGCCTGAAGTCCTGCCGGGGGGAGTGGTCGGACCGCGGCCTCGGCCCGACTTCCGTCCCTGTGTGTCCTCGTGTGTCCTCGCGCGTTCTCCACAGACTGCCTCGCGCCGTTGTCGTACGCGAGCCGTACTCTGGGGCCCATGCAGAGCGCGTCGGACCGGCACGAGTATCCCGCCCACTGGGAGGCCGACGTGGTGCTGCGCGACGGCGGCACCGCGCGTATCCGGCCCATCACCGTCGACGACGCCGATCGCCTGGTCAGCTTCTACGAGCAGGTCTCGGACGAGTCGAAGTACTACCGCTTCTTCGCGCCCTACCCTCGCCTGTCCGCCAAGGACGTCCACCGCTTCACGCACCACGACTTTGTGGACCGGGTGGGACTCGCCGCCACGGTCGGCGGCGAGTTCATCGCCACCGTACGCTACGACCGCATCGGCGCCGACGGTATGCCCGCCACCGCCCCCGCCGACGAGGCCGAGGTCGCCTTCCTGGTCCAGGACGCCCACCAGGGGCGCGGCGTGGCCTCCGCCCTCCTCGAACACATCGGGGCCGTCGCCCGCGAGCGCGGCATCCGGCGCTTCGCCGCCGAGGTGCTGCCCGCCAACGTCAAGATGATCAAGGTGTTCACCGACGCCGGCTACACGCAGAAGCGCAGCTTCGAGGACGGCGTCGTACGCCTGGAGTTCGACCTGGAGCCCACCGACCGCTCGCTCGCCGTGCAGTACGCGCGCGAACAGCGTGCCGAGTCGCGGTCCGTGCAGCGGCTGCTCACCCCCGGCTCCGTCGCCGTGGTGGGCGTCGGACGCGCCCCGGGCGGTGTGGGCCGCAGCGTGCTCGGCAACATCAGGGACTACGGCTTCACCGGCCGCCTGTACGCCGTGAACAAGGCGTTCCCCGAGGAGCAGAAGGAACTCGACGGCATCCCCGCCCACCGCTCGGTGCGGGACATCGACGGCCCCGTCGACCTCGCGGTCGTCGCCGTACCGGCCGAGCACGTGCCCGAGGTCGTCGCCGAGTGCGGGGCACACGGCGTGCAGGGACTCGTCGTGCTCTCCGCCGGGTACGCCGAGAGCGGCCCCGAGGGGCGCGAGCGTCAGCGTGAACTCGTGCGGCACGCACGCGCGTACGGCATGCGGATCATCGGCCCGAACGCCTTCGGCATCATCAACACCTCCCCGGACGTCCGCCTCAACGCCTCACTGGCCCCCGAGACCCCCCGCCCCGGCCGGATCGGCCTGTTCGCCCAGTCCGGCGCCATCGGCATCGCCCTGGTCTCCCGGCTGCACCGGCGCGGTGGCGGCGTCACCGGCGTGACCGGCGTCTCCACCTTCGTCGCCTCCGGCAACCGCGCGGACGTGTCCGGCAACGACGTCCTGCAGTACTGGTACGACGACCCGGACACCGACGTCGTCCTCATGTACCTGGAGTCCATCGGTAACCCCCGCAAGTTCACCCGCCTCGCCAGACGTACGGCGGCGGCCAAGCCCCTGGTCGTCGTGCAGGGCTCGGGCACCGCCCCGCAGGGCCACGCCGTCCGCGCCACCCGCCTGCCGCACGCGACGGTGTCGGCGCTGCTGAGGCAGGCCGGAGTGATCCGCGTGGACACCATCACCGAACTCGTGGACACCGGCCTGCTGCTCGCCCGCCAGCCGCTGCCCACCGGACCCAAGGTGGCGATCCTCGGCAACTCCGAGTCGCTCGGCCTGCTCACGTACGACGCGTGCGTGGCCGAAGGGCTGACGCCCTCACCCCCGCTGGACCTGACCACCGCGGCCGCGCCGGAGGACTTCCACGCGGCCCTCGCGCGCGCGTTGGACGACGACCACTGCGACGCGGTGATCGTGACGGCCATCCCGGGGGTCGGCGAGGGGTCCGCAGGCGACGCCGCCCTCGCCGAGGCGCTCAGGTCCGCGGCGGAGCAGGTCCCCGGCAAGCCGGTCCTCGTGGTCCACGTCGAACTCGGCGGCCTCGCGGAGGCCCTGTCGGCGGCGACCAGCACCGCTCCCCAGGCCGCCGCGGGTCCGCCGAAGATCCGTGCCGACCATCCTTTCCGCGCCCTGGACCGGCTGCGCGCCACACCGGTCCCCGCGGAACCGTCCGCCCCCGGGAACGGCGACCGCCTCATCCCCGCCTACCCCGCCGCCGAGCGCGCGGTGCGGGCCCTGGCCGATGTCGTGCAGTACGGCCAGTGGCGCCGGGAGTCCGCCGAACCCGGCAAGGTGCCCGCGTACGAGAACATCGACGAAAAGGCCGCCGCCGCCCTGATCGACGGCCTGCTCACGCGCGGACAGGGCCTCACCCTCGGCACCGAGGACACCTGCGAGCTCCTCACCACGTACGGCATTCAGGTCCACCGGGCCCTGCCCGCCGCCACCTCCGACGCCGCCGTCCAGGCCGCCGCCACCCTCGGCTACCCGGTCGCGCTCAAGGCCACCGCCCCGCACCTGCGCCACCGCGCCGACCTCGGCGGCGTACGCCTGGATCTCGCGGACGAGGAGCAGTTGCGGCGGGCGTACGCCGAGCTGACCGAGCTGTTCGGCGCGCCCGACGAACTGCGGCCCGTGGTGCAGGGGATGGCCCCGCGCGGGGTGGACACCGTGATCCGGGCCGTCATCGACCCCGCCGCCGGCGCCGTGCTGTCCTTCGGGCTGGCCGGGGCCGCCTCCCAGCTGCTCGACGACACCGCGCACCGGCTGATTCCGGTCACCGACCGGGAGGCGACCAGCCTCGTGCGCTCGATCCGGACCGCGCCCCTCCTTTTCGGCTGGCGCGGTTCCACCCCGGTCGACACCCCCGCACTGGAGGAACTCCTGCTGCGGGTGTCCCGGCTGGTCGACGACCATCCCGAGGTCGTCGCGGTCACCCTGGAGCCGGTCGTCGTCGCCCCGCGCGGCCTGAGCGTCCTCGGCGCCTCCGTACGGCTCGCGCCACCGCCCGCCCGCGACGACCTCGGCCCGCGGACCCTTCCCGCGTACTGAGCGGCCGCGAGCGGTGCCTCGCAGTCAGTGGTCCACCGTAGGATGGACGTCATGGCCAAGACCAGTACGACGACCCAGGGGCTGCGTGCGGCGATCGAGCGCAGCGGCTACTACCCGGCCCTCGTGGCCGAGGCGGTGGAGTCCGCGCTGGGCGGCGAGCCCATCCGGTCGTACCTGGTCCACCAGGAGACGACGTTCGACCAGAACGAGGTGCGGCGGCACGTGACCGTGCTCGTCCTCACCGGCAACCGCTTCATCGTGAGCCACACCGACGAGCAGGCCGCGGACAGCACGTCCCCGACGCCGTACGCCACCACCTCCACGGAGTCCGTGAAGCTCGGCCGGATCTCGTCGGTCGTGGTCAGCAGGGTCGTCGCCAACCCGGAGCAGTACCAGCCGGGCACCCTGCCCCGCGAGGTCGTGCTGACCATCGGCTGGGGCGCCGTCTCCCGCATCGACCTGGAGCCCGCCGCCTGCGGCGACCCCAACTGCGAGGCGGACCACGGCTACACCGGCAGCTCCACGGCGGACGACCTCAGCCTGCGTGTCAGCGAGGCGGGGGACGGCCCGGACACCGTGCGCCAGGCGCTCGCCTTCGCCCAGGCCATCTCCGAGGCGACCGCGGACGTAGCTCGCTAATGGCGCAGCCCGCCACGTGGGACCACCCGGAGCCCCTCGCCCTCGACACCGCCCCCGTCCCCGAGTACGGCACCGGTTCCCTCGCCGACCTGCTGCCCACCCTCGCCGCCGGCATGGCCGTACCGGACATGACCGCCACGATCCAGGAGCTCACGCCCTCCGACCGGAACTGCGTGTTCCTGATCGACGGCCTGGGCTGGGAGCAGCTGAAGGCGCACCCGGACGAGGCGCCCTTCATGGCCTCCCTGCTGGCCACCTCGCGCGGCGGCACCGGCCGCCCCCTGACCACCGGCTACCCGGCGACCACCGCGACCTCCCTCGCCTCCGTCGGCACCGGCAAGCCGCCCGGCGCCCACGGCCTGCCGGGCTACACCGTGCGCAACCCGGCCACCGGCGAGCTGATGAACCAGCTGCGCTGGCAGCCGTGGACCAAGCCGCACGTCTGGCAGCCGTACCCCACCGTCTTCCAACTCGCCGAGCGGGCCGGGGTGCACGCGGCCCAGGTCTCCTCGCCCACCTTCCAGAACACCCCGCTGACCAAGGTCGCGCTCAGCGGCGGCACCTTCCACGGGCGGCTGTCCGGGGAGGAGCGCGTGGACCTCGCGGCCGAGCAACTCGCCGCCGGTGACCGCTCGCTGGTCTACACGTACTACGCGGAGGTCGACGGCGCGGGACACCGCTTCGGCGTCGACTCCGACACCTGGCGCGGACAGCTGATGTACGTGGACCGCCTGGTCCAGCGCCTCGCCGAGCAACTCCCGCCGAACAGCACGCTGTACGTCACCGCCGACCACGGCATGATCGACATCCCCTTCGACGAGCAGCACCGCATCGACTTCGACGAGGACTGGGAACTGCGCGCCG
This sequence comes from Streptomyces sp. NPDC058307, assembly GCF_042880295.1. Taxonomy (NCBI): domain Bacteria; kingdom Bacillati; phylum Actinomycetota; class Actinomycetes; order Kitasatosporales; family Streptomycetaceae; genus Streptomyces; species Streptomyces sp. NPDC058307. The sequence continues at coordinate 22,411 of NZ_JBHVYZ010000025.1, read as the reverse complement.
GTGTCGCCCTGTTGGGCGGCGAGGGCCGGGCCCGCCATGTCTACGCGGTGCCGGGCGCCGCAGCCGACGTGCTGACCTGCTGGCGCGAGGTCCTCGGCGAGCAGTTCTGGGTCGCCTCGCGGGACGAGGCCATCGCGGCGGGCTGGTTCGGGCCGCCGGACCACTTCGACGAGCGGGTGTACGACCGGATCGGCGACGTGGTCGCCGCCGCCCGCGACGACGTACTCCTCGTCGCCTCCGAACGGGAGCCGAAGGAGTCGGCGATGGTCGGCAACCACGGTTCCATGACCCCCGCCGAGCAGCTGGTCCCGCTGCTCGAAGTACGCTCCTGAAGCCGACCCGCCCCTGTCGCCCACAGAACCGAAAGGTGCTCGACCTCCCATGCCCGAGCTGGTGTTCTTCTCCGGAACCATGGACTGCGGGAAGTCCACACTGGCTCTCCAGATCGAGCACAACCGTTCGGCGCGTGGCCTGACCGGCATCATCTTCACCCGCGACGACCGGGCCGGCGAGGGCAAGCTGTCCTCGCGGCTCGGACTGGTCACGGACGCGGTCGAGGTCGAGGACGGCCAGGACCTGTACGCCTACCTCGTCGACCACCTCTCCCGCGGCGGCCGCGCGGACTACGTGATCGCGGACGAGGCGCAGTTCCTCACGCCGGAGCAGATCGACCAACTCGCCCGTGTCGTCGACGACCTGGACCTCGACGTCTACGCCTTCGGCATCACCACCGACTTCCGCTCCAAGCTGTTCCCCGGCTCCCAGCGCCTGGTGGAACTGGCCGACCGGGTCGAGGTCCTCCAGGTCGAGGCCCTGTGCTGGTGCGGCGCCCGGGCCACGCACAACGCCCGTACGGTCAACGGCGAGATGGTCGTCGAGGGCGCCCAGGTGGTCGTCGGCGACGTCAACCAGGCCGACGACATCGGCTACGAGGTTTTGTGCCGCCGGCACCACCGCCGCCGGATGACCTCGGGCACCGCACACGCGGCCGCGCTGTCCCCGGACGTCCTGCCCGTCCCGTCGGCCGGGGCGCGCTTCTGACCTGACTCGGTCAGGGCCTCAGCGCGGGTTCTCGATCAACGAGAAACGCGCCCCCTCCGGATCCGCCACCGTGGCCACGCGACCGTGCGGGCTGTCGTGCGGCGAGCGCAGCACATGGCCGCCCAGCTCGGTGAGGAGACGGGTGGAGGACCTCGCGTCGGCCACCTCGAAGTACGTCATCCAGTGCGGCCCCCGGTCGCGGGGGAGGGCATGGCCGACGCCGTGGAGACCGGCCACAGGACGGCCGCCGGCGTGGAGGGTGACGTAGTCGAAGTCGGCGGAGACCACCGGCTCGCCCTCGTAGCCGAACACCGCCTCGTAGAACTTGATGACGCTCACCGTCTCCGAGGTGACCAGCTCGTGCCAGGCGGGCGTGCCCGGTACGCCCGCGACGGAGGTGCCGAGGTGGGCCGCCGCCTGCCACACGCCGAAGACGGCACCGGACGGGTCCGAGCCGATCACCAGCCGCCCCGCATCCCCGGCGTCCAGCGGGCCCACCCCCACCGTGCCACCGCACAGCCGTACCGACTCGGCCGTCAGGTCGATGTCGTCCGAGGCGAGGTAGGGCGTCCAGGCGACCGGAAGACTGCGGTCGGGCGGCAACTGCCCGATCCCGGCGACGTCCTGGCCGTCGAGCAGCGCGCGGACGTAGGGCCCGAGCTGCTGCGGGCCCGGCACGAACTCCCAGCCGAACAGCGATCCGTAGAACTCCTGGGTCGCGGCCATGCCGTGCACCATCAGACTCACCCAGCAGGGCGTACCGGGCGTGTGCCGAGCGGACGGGGCGGCCGCCCCCCTTGCCTCGGTCATCGTCACTCTCTCCCCGGCCCCTCGCGGTGGCCGTGTCGTGTCCGCTGTCGGGACCTCCGTGCCGATGCTCGCACCACCCGCGGCCGCCTGACCGCTGCCACGCGATGGCCGACGGATGTCGATCGGCTGTACAGCATGTGCCCGTTCCCGTACGGCTGGTGACCGGGCCTGTCCGGCGGAGCAGAGTAGCCGGACCTGGACGAGGCGGCCACCCGGTGCGCGAGGATGGTGGCCATGAACGCCATCATCTCCGCATCCGAACTCGCGAGCGCCCTGGCGGGCCCGAACCCGCCCGTCCTGCTCGACGTCCGCTGGCAGCTGAGCGTGGCCAAGGCGGCCGGTGAGCCGCCCTTCGACGGCCGGGCCGAGTACGCGGCCGGGCACCTCCCGGGCGCGGTCTACGTCGACCTGGACCGGGAGTTGGCCGGCCCGGCCGGCGCCGGCGGGCGGCATCCGCTGCCCGACCTCGCGGTGTTCGGCGCGGCGATGCGCCGGGCGGGTGTCTCCTCCGGTACGCCGGTCGTCGTGTACGACGGCGGGCAGGGCTGGGCGGCCGCCCGCGCGTGGTGGCTGCTGTCCTGGACAGGTCACCCGGATGTGCGAGTCCTCGACGGCGGGTTGACGTCCTGGCAGGGACCGTTGCAGTCCTCCGTGCCGGGTCCCGCGCTCGCCGAGGGCGACTTCGAGCCGGTGCCCGCGGCGGCCGGGCTGCTCGACGCCGATGCGGCCGCGGCGCTGGCCCGCGCGGGTGTGCTGCTGGACGCGCGCGCGGGGGAGCGGTACCGCGGCGAGGTGGAGCCGATCGACCGCGTCGGCGGCCACATCCCGGGCGCCCGGTCCGCGCCCACCACGGACAACGTCGGCCCGGACGGCCGCTTCCTGCCCGCGGAGGAGCTGAACGCCCGCTTCAAGGCCCTCGGCGCCACCGACGGCACCGAGGTCGGCGTCTACTGCGGTTCTGGCGTCTCCGGCGCCCACGAGGTCCTGGCGCTGGCGGTCGCGGGCATCCCGGCGGCGCTGTACGTCGGTTCCTGGTCGCAGTGGTCCTCGGACCCGGAGCGACCGGTCGCCGTGGGCCCGGATCCCCAGTAGCCCGCCCCTGTCCGGTACGACTGTCCGGTACGACGGAAAGGGGCCGCACTCGACGAGCGCGGCCCCTTCTCCTCGTACGACTGACTGCTCGGCTGACTACTCCTGCTTCTTCCTGCGCGTGCCGAACACGATCTCGTCCCAGCTCGGGACCGCCGCTCTGCGGCCCGGGCGGACACCGTCGGCCTCGGCCTGGCGGTCGGTCGCGCCGATGAGGCGGTCGCGGTGGCTGGCCACCGAACGCGGCATGAGGACGTCCGCGTAGGCGGAACCGGCCGAGGCCGCGGGGGCCGGCGGCTCCTCCACCTCCGGCTCCTCCTCGAGCGCGGGCGGTTCCTCGATGCTCGCCGTCTCGGACGGCCGCTCCGGTACGACCATGTCGCCACGGAAACTCGGTACGGCCTCCAACAGGCTCGTCAGCGAGTCCCGTTCGGCGACGGTCTCCTCGACGGGCTCGGCCGGGGGCAGGCTCGGCCGGTCCAGGGCGCGGTCCAGCGGACGATCGCGCGGCAGCCGAGCGATACGCGGCACGAAGGGAAAGCTGGGCTCCGGCGCGCCGAGGTCCTCGGACTCGCCGATGAGCGAGCGGGCCTCCTCGTCGACGGCCTGGACGAGCCGCCGGGGCGGGTCGTAGGTCCAGCTCGCCGAGTGGGGTTCGCCCGCGACGCAGTAGACCAGCAGAACCTCCCAGGTGCCGTCGTCACGGCGCCACGAGTCCCACTGGACGGTGTCCTTCTCGGCACCGCGCAGCACCAGCCGCTCCTGCACGGCCTCGCCGAGCTGCGGTCCGGCGTTCTCGCCGGGCCGGCGGACCGGGGTCTTGCGGGCCCGTTCGGCCATGAAGGCGCGCTCGGCGAGCACGGGGCCCTCGAAGCGCCGTACACGGTCAACGGGGATGCCTGCGAGCTGGGCTACCTCTTCCGCGGTGGCACCCGCGCGTATACGCGCCTGGATGTCACGGGGACGGAGATGGCTTTCGACCTCGATCTCGATCTGGCCGAGGCGGGGACGGTCGCCGCGCACCGCAGCGCGCAGCCGCTCGTCGATCGGAAGCGTGTACTCCGTTGCGTCGGCAGCCTTCAGCACCAGCCGTGTGCCGTCATTGGAGACGGCCACGACACGCAGTTCGGGCATGGGGACCTCCCGGGTGGTGCCTGCCGACGTCACGTGCGTCGCTGCTTCCGCTAGTCGAGTGTGGCCTGCCCGGGTGCAGCCTGCCACAACCTTGCCGAGTTGCCCGGCGTGTCGGGCACAGGCCCTGGATCGCCGTTATGGCACGGTTACCTATTCGCAACGCTAAGTGACCAACTCCGTCACCCTGTGCAACTGGCCCCCTCCCGACCGCCCTTGAAGGCCACGGACGCCCTGGCGGGAGACCTGACCCAGGGCTCGCAACAGTACTCCATTTGGGCCACGTGCGTGGATTGGCGCGCCACTCAACTTCGTTCAAGAAACCCTGCCCGGCCCTTCGTTGAGTGGTTCCAGTGATCTTGGACGTGGCGTAGTTCACGGAATCACCAGAAACGGAACTATTGCCTTCGTGCATATGTCCGGCGATCGCCCGGCTATGCCCCCAACACCCTGCGCAGATAGTCGTTCTGGAACCGCCGGTCGGGATCGAGGCGGTCCCGGAGCGCGGTGAACTCGCCGAAGCGCGGGTAGACGCGCTCGAAGTACTCGGCGTCGCGCGTGTGCACCTTGCCCCAGTGCGGGCGCCCCTCGTGCGCCGTGAAGATCCGCTCCGCGGCCGTGAAGTACGCCTGGTACGGCGTCCCCTTGACCATGTGGACCGCGATGTACGCGCTGTCGCGGCCCGAGGCGGTGGACAGCGTGATGTCGTCGGCCGGCGCGGTGCGCACCTCCACAGGGAAGCTGACCCTGAGGCCGGAACGCTCGACCATCGTCTTGAGTTCGCGCAGCGTCTCGACGACGGCCTCGCGCGGGACGGCGTACTCCATCTCCACGAACCGCACCCGGCGGGGCGATGTGAAGACCTTGTACGGGATGTCGGTGTACGTCCGCGCGGACAGCGCCTTGCTGGAGATCCGCGCGATCGAGGGGATCGTGCCCGGCGCCGCGCGGCCGACCCACTGGGCCACCTGGAAGACACCGTTGGAGAGGAACTCGTCCTCGAACCAGCCCTGGAGCTGCGGCACCGGCTTCTCCGGACCCGCGCTGCGGTTGTTGCGCTTGGTGGTGGTGGAGCCGGTGTGCGGGAACCAGTAGAACTCGAAGTGCTCGTTCTCGGCCCAGAGTTCGTCGAAGGCGCTGGTGACCTTGTCGAAGCTCATGGGCTCCTCGCGGGCCGTGAGCAGGAAGACCGGCTCGACGGCGAACGTGATCGCCGTGACGATGCCGAGCGCGCCCAGACCGATCCGGGCGGCCGCGAAGACCTCGGGGTTCTCCTTCTCGGAGCAGGTGAGCACCGAGCCGTCGGCCGTGACCAGTTCGAGTCCCCTGATCTGGGCGGCGATCGAGCCCGACTCGCGGCCCGTGCCGTGGGTGCCGGTGCTGGTGGCCCCGGAGACCGTCTGCTCCATGATGTCGCCCATGTTGGTGAGCGACAGGCCCTCACGCGCGAGAGCCACGTTGAGCCTCTTGAGCGGCGTACCGGCCTCCACCGTGACGGTCATGGCGTCCCGGTCAATGTTGCGGATACCGGTCAACAGTTGAGGGCGGATCAACACACCGTCGGTCGCGGCGATGGAGGTGAAGGAGTGCCCGGTGCCCACGGCCTTCACCGTGAGACCGTCCTCGGCGGCCTTCCGCACGGCAGCGGCCAGCTCCTCGACCGAGGCGGGCGTGACCTCCCGCGCGGGACGCGCGGCGACATTGCCGCCCCAGTTACGCCACGTGCCGTTCTTCGCGCTCGCTGCCGTGCTCAACGCTGCCTCCCCGACGTGGAGCCGGCCTCTTGAGCCGGCGGTACCCGAGGAAACCGACCGCGACCGCGACGGCCCCGGACACCGCCGGAACCCCGTACCCGGCGCGCGCACCGGCCGCGTCGATCACCCAGCCGGCCACGGAGGAGCCGAGCGCGACGCCGACCGCGAGCCCGGTACTGATCCAGGTCATTCCCTCGGTCAGTTGCGCGCGTGGTACGTGCTGCTCGATCAGGGACATCGTCGTGATCATCGTGGGAGCGATGGACAGGCCCGCAACGAACAGCGCCACGGCCAGAAACGGCAAGTTCCCGACCAGTAGGAGGGGGATCATACTCACGGCCATGGCGCATATGCCCAGCAGCCAGCGAGGTTCGGGACGTCCCGCGAAGTGCAACAGCCCGAAGACGAGGCCCGCGACACAGGACCCCGCCGCGTAGAGGGCGAGCACCACGCTCGCGGCGGCCTTGTGGCCCTGCTCCTCGGCGAAGGCCACGGTGACCACGTCCACCGCCCCGAAGATCGCCCCGGTCGCCACGAAGGTGGCCACCAGGACCTGCAGGCCCGGTGCGCGCAGGGCCGTACGGCCGCCGTCCTGCTCGCGCGGGTGCGGAGCCGGCTCGGTGGCCCGCTGCATGGTCAGCCAGAACACGCCGACCGCCAGGAAGCAGGCGGCGAGCAGCGGACCCGCCTCCGGGAACCAGGCCGTGGACAGCCCGATGGAGATGATCGGCCCGAAGATGAAGCAGACCTCGTCGACGACGGACTCGAAGGAGTACGCGGTGTGCAGCTGCGGAGTGCCGCGGTACACGGCCGCCCACCGCGCGCGGATCATCGCGCCGAGGCTCGGCACCGAGCCGATGCCGACGGCACACACGAACAGCACCCAGTCCGGCCACTCGAAGTGCGCCGCGAGCAGCATCCCGGCGGACGCCGCCAGCGCGACGAGTGTCGCCGGGCGCAGCACCCGCCGCTGGCCGTGCAGGTCCACCAGCCGGGAGACCTGTGGGCCGATCGCGGCGGCGGCCAGCGCGAGGGTGGCCGACAGCGAGCCCGCGAGCCCGTACCTGCCGGTGAGCTGGGAGATCATCGTGACCACGCCGATGCCCATCATCGACAGCGGCATCCGGCCGACGAAGCCCGCGGCGGAGAAACCCTTGGAGCCGGGGGCGGCGAACAGGGCGCGGTAAGGGCTGGGCACAGTGTCTCCGGTCGGCCGGCGAGCGGCGGCTCGTATGGCGGTAAGGCGCGAATACGCCTCATACAGGTTACGGGTGAGGGGCCCCGGCGCACCCGGCCGGGCGGCCGGGAACCCGGGTGGCCACCCCGCCGTTTCCCGGCTGTCAGTACCGGATGACAGGATCGACCCATGCGAGACGCGCTCGACGCCACCCCCTACGACGCCCTGCTCCTGCTCTCGTTCGGAGGCCCCGAGGGCCCGGACGACGTGGTCCCGTTCCTGGAGAACGTGACGCGCGGGCGCGGCATCCCCAAGGAACGCCTGAAGGAAGTCGGGCAGCACTACTTCCTGTTCGGCGGGGTCAGCCCCATCAACGACCAGAACCGCGCCCTGTTGGACGCCCTGCGCAAGGACTTCGCGGACCACGGCCTGGGCCTGCCGATCTACTGGGGCAACCGCAACTGGGCGCCCTATCTCACGGACACCCTGCGCGAGATGGTCGCCGACGGCCACCGCCGCATCCTGGTCCTCGCCACCAGTGCCTATGCCTCCTACTCGGGCTGCCGCCAGTACCGCGAGAACCTCGCCGAGTCGCTGGCGGCCCTCGAGGCCGAGGGCCTGGAGCTGCCGAAGATCGACAAGCTGCGGCACTACTTCAACCACCCCGGCTTCCTGGAGCCCATGGTCGACGGGGTGATCCAGTCCCTCGCCGAGCTCCCCGAGGACGTCCGCGACGGCGCTCACATCGCCTTCTCGACCCACTCCATCCCGACCGCGTCCGCGGACACCTCCGGTCCGGTCGAGGGCCACGGCGAGGGAGGCGCGTACGTCGCGCAGCACCTGGAGGTCGCCCGGCTGGTCGCGGACGCGGTCCGTGAGCGCACCGGCGTCGACCACCCCTGGCAGCTCGTCTACCAGTCGCGCTCCGGCGCCCCGCACATCCCGTGGCTGGAGCCCGACATCTGCGACCACCTGGAGGAGCGCCACGGGTCCGGCGTCCCGGCCGTGGTGATCGCGCCCATCGGCTTCGTCTCCGACCACATGGAGGTCCTCTACGACCTCGACACGGAGGCGAAGGCCAAGGCGGAGGAGCTCGGTCTGCCGATGCGCCGCTCGGCGACCGTCGGCGACGACCCCCGCTTCGCCGCCGCCGTCCGCGAGCTGGTCCTGGAGCGGGCCGCCGTCGAGCGCGGAGCGGAGGTCACACCCTGCGCCCTCGGCGCGCTCGGGGCCGGCCACAACGTCTGCCCGGTCGGCTGCTGCCCGGCCCGCGCCCCCAAGCCGGCCGCCGCGGGCGTCGACAGCCCGTACGCGTGAGGAGCCCCGTGACCGACCCCCTGCACGCGGAACTGCTGCGGCTGGCACAGGAGGCCGCCCGCCGTGCCGGCACCCTGCTGCGGGACGGCCGCCCGGCCGACCTCGCGGTCGCCAGGACCAAGTCCAGTCCCATCGACGTGGTGACCGAGATGGACATCGCGGCGGAGAAGCTGATCACCGACCTGGTCTCCGAGCACCGCCCGGACGACGGCTTCCTCGGCGAGGAGGGCGCCGCCACCGAGGGCACCAGCGGCGTCCGCTGGGTCATCGACCCGCTCGACGGCACGGTCAACTACCTCTACGGCCTGCCGACTTGGTCCGTCTCCATCGCGGCCGAGCAGGACGGCGAGACCGTCGTCGGAGTCGTCGCGGTCCCGATGCGCGCAGAGACGTACCACGCGGTCCGCGGCGAGGGCGCCTGGGCCACGGGTGCGTGGGAGGGCGAGCGCAGGCTGGCATGCCGCCCGGCGCCGCCCCTGGAGCAGGCTCTGGTGTCGACCGGCTTCAACTACGTCACTGCGGTCCGCACCCACCAGGCCGCGGTGGCCCAGAAGCTGATCCCCCTGCTGCGCGACATCCGCCGTGGCGGCTCGGCGGCGGTCGACCTGTGCGACCTGGCCGCAGGCCGCCTGGACGGCTACTACGAGCGAGGCCTGAACGCCTGGGACTACGGGGCGGGCGACCTCATCGCCCGAGAAGCGGGCGTCCTGACCGGCGGCCGCCCCGGAGAGCGCCCGAACCCCGGCCTCACCGTCGCCGGCACCCCGGGAGTCTTCGAGCCCCTCCAGCAGCTCCTGGAGGACTTCGGCGCCTGGCACGACTGACAGGCGGATTCCGGGCGAACACAAGGTGAACGGGCCCGGGTACCGACGCAGCGGGCCCCCGGCGCTGGATTCGCCGGGGGCCCCTGTCGTGCCGCGAAGCCGATCAGACGCTAGACGCTGACCTCCACACCGTGTTCGGCGGCGAGGCGGCGCAGGTCGTCGAGCTCGCCCTGCTCCACCTCGACGAGGAAGTCGTCGCCCTCGTCGAGAGCCCGCGTCAGATCGGTCTCGGTCGCCCTTATGCGCTGCAGAAGTCCTGCGGTGAATGCGTCCATGCTGCGCCCCCTCGTCCTGGGTCGTGGGTCGGTGGCACGGGGGTGTGCCGTTCGGAAGGGGCGATCACGTCTCTCGCGGGTGCCCAGCGCTGCCCAGCCGGGCGGCGACGGTGCCGGACACCCACGCCCGCTCTGCGGAAGCGGACAGCGCCGTGCCGCATGGTGGTACGGCACATGCAGAGCGTGATCGCGGGGTGTAAAGCCGTCCTCCCCCCGCTCCCTTCGACGGAAACCTCAACCCCGCGAGAAAATCCCGCATTCCCGCTCTCACACCCGTCTTTCAGATGCCCCTCACCCGCCTTACAGCCGACTTATGGCCGAAAAGGGCAGGATGGAGGCCGACACTCAGCGAACTCCTGCCCGCGCGTGCCCGAAGCGCGCTACGCGGGTGGACACAGGAAGGACAAGCGACGTGCGCGTACTCGTCGTCGAGGACGAGCAGCTGCTCGCCGATGCGGTGGCCACCGGACTGCGCCGGGAGGCCATGGCCGTCGACGTCGTGTACGACGGTGCGGCCGCCCTGGAGCGCATCGGCGTCAACGACTACGACGTGGTCGTCCTGGACCGGGACCTCCCCCTGGTCCACGGCGACGACGTGTGCCGCAAGATCGTCGAACTCGGCATGCCGACGCGCGTGCTGATGCTCACGGCCTCCGGTGACGTCAGCGACCGCGTCGAGGGTCTGGAGATCGGTGCCGACGACTACCTCCCCAAGCCCTTCGCGTTCAGCGAGCTGACGGCACGCGTGCGTGCCCTCGGCCGGCGCACGAGCGTGCCGCTGCCGCCGGTCCTGGAGCGCGCCGGGATCAAGCTCGACCCCAACCGCCGCGAGGTCTTCCGCGACGGCAAGGAGGTCCAGCTGGCCCCCAAGGAGTTCGCCGTGCTGGAGGTGCTGATGCGCTCCGAGGGCGCCGTCGTCTCCGCGGAGCAGCTCCTGGAGAAGGCCTGGGACGAGAACACCGACCCGTTCACCAACGTCGTGCGGGTGACCGTCATGACCCTGCGCCGCAAGCTGGGTGAACCCGCAGTGATCGTCACCGTCCCCGGCTCCGGCTACCGGATCTGATAGCCCGTGGCCTCGACTCCCGCTCCTCCCCAGGCCCCTCCGAAGCCCACATGGGACCCCAGGCGACCGGCGCCGCCGTTGCCATGGCTGCGTCCGACCATCCGCATAAGGCTCACCCTGCTGTACGGCGGCATGTTCCTGATCGCCGGCATTCTGCTGCTGTCGATCATCTACCTGGTCGCCGCCCAGGCACTGAACGTGGGTAGCCGGCTGCCCTTCACGATCACTGTGGGCAAGGTCGCCAGCGACACCTGCAACCTGCCCACGGACGTCCCGGCCGACGTCATGAACAAGGCCCTGGAAAGCTGCGTCAACGCCCAGCGCCAGCACGCCCTGGACGACCTCCTCAGCCGCTCGCTGCTGGCCCTGCTCGGTCTGGCGATCATCGCCTTCGCCTTCGGCTATGCCATGGCGGGACGCGTCCTGTCGCCCCTCGGCCGGATCCTGCGCACCGCACGCGCGGTGGCCGGCTCCGACCTGTCCCGCCGGATCGAGCTGGACGGCCCGGACGACGAGATCAAGGAACTGGCCGACACCTTCGACGACATGCTGGAGCGGCTGGAACGGGCCTTCACGGCCCAGCAGCGCTTCGTCGGCAACGCCTCGCACGAACTGCGGACCCCGCTGGCGATCAACCGCACGCTCCTGGAGGTGCACCTGTCGGATCCCGGGGCACCGGTGGAGCTGCAACAGCTGGGCAAGACGCTGCTGGCCACCAACGAGCGCAGTGAACAGCTCGTGGAGGGTCTGCTGCTGCTCGCCCGCAGCGACAACCAGATCGTCGAACGCAAGCCCGTGGACCTCGCCGAGGTCGCCGAGCAGGCGGTCGACCAGGTGTACGGCGAGGCGGAGGCCAAGGGTGTGGCGATCCGCGGTGAGCAGAAGTCGGCGGTCGTCCAGGGCAACGGCGTCCTGCTGGAGCGCATCGCCCTGAACCTGGTGCAGAACGCGGTGCGCTACAACGTGCCCGAGGGCGGCTGGGTCGAGGTGACCACGGAGGTCCAGCACGGGCACGCGGTGCTCACGGTGTCCAACACGGGCCCCGTCGTGCCGGCGTACGAGGTCGACAATCTCTTCGAGCCCTTCAAGCGGCTGCGCGGCGCCGACCGCACCGGCAGCGACAAGGGCGTCGGTCTGGGCCTGTCCATCGTGCGGTCCGTGGCGCGGGCGCACGGCGGGCACATCACGGCTCAGCCGCGCGAAGGAGGTGGGCTGGTGATGCGAGTCACCCTGCCTGTCTGAGACCATGGCCCCCGCACCGAGATCGAGACACAGGGATGTTCGCTTTGCGCGGAATTTTCTGGGCACCTGGAGGACTGCCCCCTGTGTGATCGATCACAAGGGAGAATTTCCGGTCATCCACTCTCCGTGATCATGCACCCTGTCGGAAAGCCGGGATAATCCGGGTTTTCAGGGGTCCTGATCACGGGAAGTACACGGTGAGACGCCTTTGAAGTGCGGGATTCGGACCGTGTACGGTCCCGATCGCCATCCAACCCGATCACTCAAGAGGGGTCCGGTTGGGTGTCGATTGAGTAACAGACCTTGATGTGAGGCAAAATCTCCGCCTCGGGTCGGGCACAAGTCCGGCCTCTCACGCGTTACGTGCGCTGGAGACACCGCAGACACCCAGAGGGGGAGAGCGACATGGCAACGGATTACGACACCCCGCGCAAGACCGACGACGACGTCGACTCGGACAGCCTTGAAGAGCTCAAGGCGCGCAGGAACGACAAGTCGACTTCCGCAGTGGACGTCGACGAGTTCGAGGCCGCCGAAGGCCTGGAACTGCCCGGAGCGGACCTCTCGAACGAAGAGCTGGCCGTCCGGGTACTGCCCAAGCAGCAGGACGAGTTCACTTGCATGAGCTGCTTCCTGGTGCACCACCGCAGCCAGCTGGCCCGGGAGAAGAACGGCCAGCCGATCTGCCGCGACTGCGACTGAGGGCGGGTCGGGCATGACTGGCTCGACCCCTCCTTGGAAGCGCCGCTCTCCCCGGGGAGCGGGGCAGGGGCCGTCCGACGGCCCCCACCACGCGCGTGACGACGAGCGGGGCTCTTCCGGTCCGGGAGCCTCGCTCGAACCGGTGGCCGACCGGGCCGACCTCCCGGCGCCCACCGATTCGACCAGGACGCCCGCGCCCGTCGCGCGACGACGGGTGTCGGCGATCCGGGACAGGGCCCGGGAAGGGGCCCGCAAGGGCGGCAGCCGGGCCAGGGCGGGCCTGGCGTACCTCACGGACCGCATCATCGAGAACGCCCCGCGTATCCCCGTACGGGACCTCGCGACCCTCCGCCGTCAGTTCCCCGGCCTTGGACCCGAGGAGATCGCGGACAAGCTTGTCGCGGGCGCCGCGAGCGCCACGGCCACCGTCGGAGCGGGGATCGGCGCGGCGGCGATGCTCCCCGTCCCGCCCGCGATGCCGACCGAACTGGCCGCCGAGATCACCGGCGTCGCCGTCATCGAGTTGAAGCTGATCGCCGAACTCCACGAGGTCTACGGCGCACGGCCGCCCGGGAACCTCAAGGAGCGCAGCACCGCGTATCTGAACTCCTGGTCGGGAGAGCGCGGGATCGACGTGAAGAAGCCGTCGACGGTGAGCGACGCGCTCAACGGCCCGATGAAGCAGCAGCTGCGGCAGCAGATCATGAAGCGGATGATCCGCGACCTGCCGAACCTCATGCCGTTCCTGGTCGGCGCGGCCGTCGGGGCGGTCATGAACCGCAGGGACACCAGAAAGCTCGCCGAGCGGATCCGCAAGGACCTGCGCAAGGTCCGGGTGCCCTGGGACGAACTCCCCGCACTGCCGGCCCTGGAGATCCCGGCCGACCCGCTGGAGCTGGAGAAGTAAGACTTCCGTGAGAAGCCAGGGCCTCACCGTCCGTACGGACGGGTGAGGCCCTGCACGAACGTGCTAGGCGGCGGCCTTGCGGGCCGCCTTCAGCGCCTCGGCCAGCCGTTCCGGCTCGCGCGTCGACAGGTACAGATACGGCGTCGGGTCGTCCGGATCGGTGACCTCCACCTTCAGCGCCCCGGGAATGTAGGAGCGCAGCAGCAGAAAGGCCCGGGTGTCGGCCTTGTAGGTCCGCCAGGCCCGGGCCTCCTCCGGGTCCAGGACCTCCGCCTCGCCCAGCGCCGACACTGGGATCTTCGCCTCGCCCGCGATCAGGGAGCCCCCCACGACACGGATGCGCAGCGAGCCGTAGGAGCTGGCGCAGACCGCCGCCGCGGCGGTGCCGCCGACCAGGCCGCCGAGCAGCGGAAGCGTCCCGAAGGGAAGCAGGATCAGCGCGAAGGCGACCCCGACCAGCAAGGAGATCAGCCACCAGGAGCGGGGGGCGGTGAGGCGTTCGTCGTACGGGACGGCGGAGGGCTGCATGGAACCAAGCTTGGCACGGTGTCCGGGTACGGCCGATGGCAGGGGGAGTCGGCGCGAAGCGCCGTCAGGCAGCGTGGCGGTGGGAGACGGGCGGGCGGGTAAGGTCTGCGCCTGTGAGTGGTACTTCCCCGGCTCTCGAGCCTCCCGCCGACGCGGCGCGACCGGTGCGCCACCCGGACGCTCCCGCGCCCGGTGAGCTGCTCGGTGCGCACTACGGCCAGTGTTTCGGCTGTGGTGGCGAGCAGCCGCACGGGCTGCACCTGGAGGCGCGGGCCGGCGAGGGCGTCTCGGTCACCGCCGAGTTCACCGTGCGCCCCGCCCATCAGGGCGCCCCGGGACTCGCGCACGGCGGTGTGCTCGCGACCGCCCTCGACGAGACCCTGGGCTCGCTCAACTGGCTGCTGCGCACGATCGCCGTGACCGGACGCCTGGAGACCGACTTCGTACGGCCGGTGCCGGTCGGCACGGTGCTGTACCTGGAGGCCGAGGTGACCGCGGTGGCCCGGCGGAAGATCTACTCGACGGCCACCGGCCGGATCGGCGGCCCCGAGGGGCCCGTCGCGGTCCGCGCCGACGCCCTGTTCGTCGAGGTCGAGGTCGACCACTTCATCGACAACGGCCGCCCGGAGGAGATCCGGGCCGCCATGGCCGACCCGGACCAGGTCCGGCGTGCCCGTGCCTTCGAGGTGAACCCGTGAGCCGTGAGCCCCTGAACGTGCTGATCCGGCGCGTCGACCCCGACGTACCGCTTCCGTCGTACGCGCACCCCGATGACGCGGGGGCCGATCTGCGGACCACCGAGAGCCGTGAACTGAAGCCGGGGGAGCGGGCCGTACTGCCCACGGGGGTGTCTGTGGCGCTGCCGGAGGGGTACGCGGCCTTCGTGCACCCACGATCCGGTCTCGCCGCCCGCTGCGGTGTCGCTCTCGTGAATGCCCCGGGGACGGTTGATGCCGGGTACCGTGGGGAGATCAAGGTGATCGTGGTGAACCTCGACCCGCACGAGTCGGTGCGGTTCGAGCGTTTCGACCGGATTGCTCAACTCGTCGTCCAGCAGGTCGAGAGGGTCCGCTTCCAGGAGGTCGCGGAGCTTCCCGGCTCGGCGCGGGCCGAGGGGGGCTTCGGGTCCACCGGCGGTCACGCCGCCGTGGGCGACGGGGGCGATACAAGCGATGCGGCCGCCGTGGGCGGCACAACGGGTGGGAATCGATACGCTTCGGTCGTATCCGACCGGGAAGGACAGTGACGTGTTCGGACGTCGCAAGAAGAAGGGTGCCGCCGAGGACGCGGCCGGCGAGGCCGAGCAGGTCGTCGACAGTGTCGACACTGAGGCGGACGACGTAGAGCGCGAGCGCGTACGGCTGGAGCCGGAGCCACGCCCCGACGGACCCTGGGACGACACCGAGGTCCGCGACCCCGCCGAGGGCCGTGTGGACCTGGGCGGTCTGTTCGTACCGGGTGTCGACGGCATGGAGCTGCGGGTCGAGGTCGCGGGCGACGCGATCGTCGCGGCCACCGTCGTGCTGCGCGACAGCGCCATCCAGCTCCAGGCCTTCGCCGCTCCCAAGCGCGAGGGCATCTGGGGCGAGGTGCGCGAGGAGATCGGCTCCGGCATCACCCAGCAGGGCGGCATCGTCGACGAGGTCGAGGGTCCGCTGGGCTGGGAGCTGCGGGCCCAGGTGCCGGTGCAGCTGCCGGACGGCACGAGCGGCTTCCAGGTCGTGCGGTTCGTGGGTGTGGACGGACCGCGCTGGTTCCTGCGCGGGGTGATCTCGGGACAGGGCGCGGTGCAGCCGCAGGCGGCCGGGCTTCTGGAGCAGATCTTCCGGGACACGGTCGTGGTCCGCGGCGAGGGCCCGATGGCGCCGCGCGACCCGATCGTCCTCAAGCTGCCGAACGACGCCCAGATGGTCCCCGAGGGTGTCCAGCAGCAGGACGAGGGGTCCCGCTTCTCCGGCGGCATGGGCCAGCTCCAGCGCGGACCGGAGATCACCGAGGTCCGGTAGCCGTACGACGTCGAGGGCCGTATCCCGTGAGGGGTGCGGCCCTTTTTCGTGCGTTCTCGTGCGCGGGACCTTGACGGCGGATTGGTCTGTACCTACCTTCTCGGCTCAACGCGTCTGTTCATAAAGGCGCTTCACGTTCACATACGAGAACGGAAGGCCCTCCACGTATGCGCAGAACCGCCCTCCTGGCCGCTGTCGCGGCCCTCGCCGCCGGCGCTCTCGCCGTGCCCGCCGACGCCGCGCCCGCCACCTTCGTCCATCCCGGAGTCACCGTCTCCCAGGGGCAGTTGGACTTCACCCGCAGCAAGGTGAACGCTGGCGCCCAGCCCTGGAAGGGCGCCTTCGACGCGATGCTGGCGAGCAGGTACGCCGACCTGAACCGCACACCCAAGCCGCGCGCGGTCGTCGAGTGCGGGTCGTACTCGAACCCCAACTACGGCTGCACCGACGAGCGCGAGGACGCGATCGCCGCCTACACCGACGCCCTCGCCTGGTACATCACCCGGGACGAGCGGTACGCCAGGAAGGCCATCCAGCTCATGGACGCCTGGTCGGCGGTGATCACCGACCACACCAACAGCAACGCGCCCCTGCAGACCGGCTGGGCCGGCTCCTCGTGGCCCCGGGCCGCCGAGATCATCAAGTACACGTACAACGGGAGTTGGGCGAACTCCGGGCGCTTCGCGACCATGCTGCGCACCGTCTATCTGCCCGAGGTCATCAACGGCTCGAACTCCAACGGCAACTGGGAGCTGTCGATGACGGAGGCGGCCGTCGGCATCTCGGTCTTCCTCGAGGACAAGACGTCGTACGACAAGGCCATGGCGAAGTTCCGCACCCGTACCGCGGCCTATGTCTACCTCGCCTCCGACGGTGAGCTGCCGAAGACCGTGCCGAGCCAGAACCTCGACACCCGGGACAAGGTCGTCGGTTACTGGCAGGGGCAGTCCACCTTCGTCACCGGGCTCACCCAGGAGACCTGCCGGGACCTCACACACACCGGGTACGGCATCTCCGCGATCTCGCACGTCGCCGAGACGAGCCGGATCCAGGGGCAGGACCTGTATGGCACGGACGTGGGCGAGCGGTTGCGGCAGGCGCTGGGGTTCCAGGCCAAGTACGAGCTGGGGGCGGCCGTGCCGAGCTGGCTGTGCGGCGGGTCGCTGAAGCTCGGGCTCGGGCCGGTGACCGAGGTCGGGTACAACGCGCTGCACAACAGGCTTGGCATGGGCATGACTAACACGCAGACGCTGACCGAGCGGAACCGTCCGGCGGGCAGCAACAACCTCTTCGTGGCCTGGGAGACTCTCACCCACGGGGACAACCCGAACTGAGACCGTTGAAGGCCGGGCGCCGGACGGTGGTAGTGGCGCCCGGCTTCACGGTTCACGGGGTTTCACGGGTTCACGGGTTCACGGGTTCACGGGTTCACGGGTTCACGGGTTCACGGGGGAGGATGTACGACTCGGGCGGTCACCACGCTCCTCAACATCGTCTGCGGGCTCGACCGCCCGACCGGGGGCGGGTCGTACTCGACGGGTGGACGTCGCCGGGCCGGACGAGGACGGACTGCCGGCGCTGCGCCGGGCTCAACCCGATCCTCACCCCGGGTTGCTGCCGGCCCTGGTCCGCCTCGCGGACCACGCGAAGCGGCGGCCCGGTGGGCTCTCCGGGGGCCGGCAGCAACGTGTCGCCATCGCCCGCGCGCCCTCGCCGGCAACCCCGCCCTCCTCGGCGCCGACGAGCCGACCGGCCGACTGGACGCGGAAACCTGCTGGACCTGGCGGACCAGGTGCCGCAACTGGGGGACGGGGGAGATCTTGGGGCGCTGAGCGCGCTCCGTCGGTTCGGCGCCCTCCGGCCTCCTGAGGGCCGCGTCAGGGTTGCGTCAAGGACGGCGCGCAGGTCGGCCCCGGCCCCGGTTGCCGGGAATGTTGGCCGTAAGGTCGACGCTGCGTAGGCAGTGTCGGCGGGAAGACAATGGACCCATGGGACGCGGCAGGCTTCGGATCTATCTCGGTGCGGCACCGGGCGTCGGCAAGACGTACGCGATGCTGTCCGAGGCGCACCGCAGGATCGAGCGGGGTACCGACTGTGTCGTGGGCTTCGTGGAGCATCACGGGCGGCCGCGCACCGAGGTGATGCTGCACGGGCTGGAAGCGACTCCGCGCAGGGAGATCGGGTACCGGGACTCCGTCTTCACCGAGATGGATGTCGACGCCGTCCTGCGCAGGGCCCCCGCCGTCGCCCTGGTGGACGAACTCGCCCACACCAACATCCCGGGCTCGCGCAACGCCAAGCGGTGGCAGGACGTGGAGGAGCTGCTCGCGGCCGGGATCGACGTGGTCTCGACCGTGAACATCCAGCATCTGGAGTCGCTCGGTGACGTCGTCGAGTCGATCACCGGAGTGCGGCAGCAGGAGACCGTGCCCGACGAGTTCGTACGCCGGGCCGACCAGATCGAGCTTGTCGACATGTCGCCCCAGGCGCTCAGGCGTCGCATGGCGCACGGCAACATCTATCAGCCGGACAAGGTCGACGCGGCGCTCTCCAACTACTTCCGGCCGGGCAATCTGACCGCCCTGCGGGAGCTCGCGCTGCTGTGGGTGGCCGACCGGGTCGACGAGTACCTCAAGCAGTACCGCAACGATCACCGGGTCTCGAAGATCTGGGGATCCAGGGAGCGGATCGTCGTCGGGCTGACCGGCGGGCCGGAGGGGCGGACGCTGATCAGGCGGGCCGCGCGGCTGGCCGAGAAGGGGGCCGGCGGTGAGGTGCTCGCCGTCTACATAGCCCGCAGCGACGGTCTGACCTCCGCCTCGCCCAAGGAACTCGCCGTCCAGAGGACCCTCGTCGAGGATCTTGGAGGAACCTTTCACCATGTCGTCGGCGACGACATACCGGCCGCACTGCTCGACTTCGCGCGCGGGGTCAACGCCACCCAGATCGTCCTCGGTTCCTCCCGCCGCAAAGCCTGGCAGTACGTCTTCGGACCCGGCGTCGGCGCGACCGTGGCCCGCGAGTCCGGGCCCGACCTGGACGTGCACATCGTCACCCACGACGAGGTCGCCAAGGGGCGCGGACTGCCCGTCGCCCGCAGCGCCCGGCTGGGGCGGGCCCGGATCCTGTGGGGCTGGCTGGTCGGTCTGACCGGCCCGGCGGTCCTGACGATCCTCCTCACCACCGTGGACCTCGGCCTCGCCAACGACATGCTGCTCTTCCTGGCGGTCGTGGTCGCGGCGGCCCTGCTCGGCGGACTCTTCCCCGCGCTCGCGTCGGCCGCGGTCGGCTCGCTGCTGCTCAACTACTTCTACACACCGCCCCTGCACCGCTGGACCATCGCCGACCCGAAGAACATCGTCGCCATCGTGATCTTCGTGGGCGTCGGCATCTCGGTGGCCTCCGTCGTCGACCTCGCGGCCAGGAGGACCCACCAGGCCGCCCGGCTGCGCGCCGAGTCGGAGATCCTGTCCTTCCTCGCCGGCAACGTGCTGCGTGGCGAGACCCGCCTGGAGGAGCTCCTGGAGCGCGTCCGGGAGACCTTCGGCATGGAGTCGGCGGCCCTGCTGGAACGGGCGAGTGACGTCGAGCCGTGGACCTGCGCGGGCCGGGCGGGACTGGGGCCCCCCGTGGAGCGGCCGGAGGACGCCGACGTCGACATGCCGGTGGGGGACCACATGGCGCTCGCGCTCACCGGCCGGGTGCTGCCCGCCGAGGACCGCCGGGTGCTCGCCGCCTTCGCCGCCCAGGCCGCCGTCGCCCTGGACCGCCGCAGGCTCCAGGAGGAGGCCGACCAGGCCCGCACCCTGGCCGAGGGCAACCGCATCCGTACGGCGCTGCTGGCGGCCGTGTCGCACGATCTGCGAACCCCGCTCGCCGGCATCAAGGCGGCCGTCTCATCGCTCAGGTCCGACGACGTGGCGTGGTCCGAGGAGGACCAGGCGGAGCTCCTGGAGGGCATCGAGGAGGGCGCCGACCGGCTGGACCACCTCGTGGGCAACCTGCTCGACATGTCCCGTCTGCAGACCGGCACGGTCACCGCGATCATCCGGGAGATCGACCTCGACGAGGTGGTGCCGATGGCGCTCGGCGGGGTGCCCGACGGAAGCGTGGAGCTGGACGTGCCGGAGACCCTGCCGATGGTCGCCGTCGACCCGGGGCTGCTGGAGCGGTCGGTGGCCAACCTCGTCGAGAACGCAGTCAAGTACAGCCCGCCCGGCCACCCCGTCCGGGTCTCCGCCAGCGCCATGGCCGACCGGGTCGAGGTACGGGTCGTGGATCGCGGCCCCGGCGTCCCCGACGAGGCCAAGGAGCGCATCTTCGCGCCCTTCCAGCGCTACGGCGACGCCCCGCGCGGTGCCGGGGTGGGGCTCGGGCTCGCGGTGGCCCGGGGTTTCGCGGAGGCCATGAACGGCACCCTCAACGCCGAGGACACCCCCGGGGGCGGCCTCACCATGGTGCTGACGCTCCGCGCGGCGGACGCGCACCCGGAACTCCTCGTGGCCCCCTTCGCAGAGGCCCCCTTCACAGAGGCAGCGGCGGAAACAGCGGCAGCAGCAGCGGCGGGAACAGCGGCAGAAACCGAAAGGCAGGCCACATGACCAGAGTGCTGGTCATCGACGA
The DNA here is from genome assembly GCF_042880295.1 of Streptomyces sp. NPDC058307. NCBI lineage: Bacteria > Bacillati > Actinomycetota > Actinomycetes > Kitasatosporales > Streptomycetaceae > Streptomyces > Streptomyces sp. NPDC058307. The sequence goes on along the minus strand of NZ_JBHVYZ010000025.1, from coordinate 1,919 downwards.
CGAGCCGCAGATCGTGCGCGCCCTCGTGATCAACCTCAGGGCGCGCAAGTACGAGGTCGACGCGGCGCACGACGGCGCAACCGCGCTCCGGCTCGCCGCCGCCCGCCACCCCGACGTGGTCGTCCTCGACCTGGGCCTGCCCGACATGGACGGCGTCGAGGTGATCAGGGGGCTGCGCGGCTGGACCCGGGTGCCGATCCTCGTGCTGTCCGCCCGGCACTCCTCCGACGAGAAGGTCGAGGCGCTGGACGCGGGCGCCGACGACTACGTCACCAAGCCCTTCGGCATGGACGAGCTGCTGGCCCGCCTCAGGGCCGCGGTGCGCCGCGCCGAGCCCACCGGGGGCGGCGAGGACGACGTCCTGGTGGAGACCGACGAGTTCACCGTCGACCTGGCCGCCAAGAAGGTCCAGAAGCACGGCAGAGACGTACGTCTCACCCCCACCGAGTGGCATCTGCTGGAGGTACTGGTCCGCAACACCGGCCGGCTCGTCAGCCAGAAGCAGCTCCTCCAGGAGGTCTGGGGGCCGTCGTACGGGACGGAGACGAACTACCTGCGGGTCTACATGGCCCAGCTGCGGCGGAAGTTGGAGGCGGACCCCTCGCATCCCAAGCACTTCGTCACGGAACCGGGCATGGGATACCGGTTCGAACCCTAGTGCTGCGGGTGCAACGCTGTCGGCACACCCCGGTACGCTTTCGGATATGAGTGCTGTTCCGCGTTCCGAGAAGCCGGTGGGCCGGTTCCGGCGCATGCTCGACCGGCTCTCCTCGTCGCAGGAGGACCTGGAGTCCGAGGAGCTGCGGGAGGACACCGAGACCGCAGGCTGCACTCGGATAGGCGACTGCCACGACCGCCAGATCGTGACCGTTACTGGTACCTTGCGCACGGTCACCCTGCGTCCGCGCGCGGGCGTTCCGGCCCTGGAGGCCGAGCTGTTCGACGGCTCCGCCGCCCTGGACGTGGTGTGGCTCGGACGGCGGTCCATCGTCGGGATAGAACCGGGGCGCAAGCTGATCGCCTCCGGGCGGATCTCGATGAGCCGGGGCCGCCGGGTGCTGTTCAATCCGAAATACGAACTCCGACCCGTGGGACGGGAGTAGCCGGTGACGTCTCTCGACAAGCCGACCGAAGACACTCAGGCCGACGACGCGCGGGCGGTGACCGAGGCCGCCCTGTTCGAGGCGTTCGGCGGCGTCCGGGGCATGGTCGAGACGGTCCTGCCGGGCCTTCTCTTCGTCACGATCTTCACCATCAACAAGGACCTGCACCTGTCGGCGATCGCCGCGCTCGCGGTGTCGCTGCTGCTGGTCGTGGTCCGTCTGGTCATGCGGGACACCGTCAAGCACGCCTTCAGCGGTGTCTTCGGCGTCGCCTTCGGTGTCGTCTTCGCGATGATGACGGGCAACGCCAAGAACTTCTATCTGCCGGGCATGCTGTACACGCTGGGCCTGGCCCTGGCGTACATCATCACCACGCTCGCGGGTGTGCCGCTGATGGGTCTCATCCTCGGCCCGGTCTTCAAGGAGAACCTCTCCTGGCGGACCCGCAACCCCGGCCGCAAGAAGGCGTACGCCAAGGCCAGTTATGCCTGGGGCGGCATCCTGCTCGCCAAGTGCGCGATCCTCTTCCCGCTGTACTGGTGGGCCGACACCGCGCAGCTCGGCTGGGTCCTGGTCGCCCTGAAGATCCCGCCCTTCCTGCTCGCCGTATGGCTCACCTGGGTCTTCCTCGCCAAGGCGCCGGCTCCGATCGACGTGTTCGCGGAGATGGAGGCCGAGGAGAAGGCCGAGGAGGAGCGCAAGGCGGCACAGGCCGCGGAGCGTGGGGACACGGAGGCCGCGGGCGGACGGCACCGGCGCGAGGCGTAGAACCCGGTCTGCCCGCACTTCTTCTACGACGGCGGTGGGCGCCCTGCG